>CAZDHB010000011.1:0-30816 GCA_964505255.1 uncultured Porphyrobacter sp. | reverse complement strand
TCATCGTCACTTTGCGGCGGGGTATGCGGCTCGGTTTCCTCTGCACCGCGACCGACCATTTCCTCTGCGATGGCCTCTTCCGCCTCGTTCTCAGGCTCTTCCTGCTCGTCAATGCGAACGGCGCTGACGATTTTCTCATCCTTCGCCACATCAAACAGACGCACACCAGAACTTGCCCGGCCAATAACGCGCATGCTGCTGAGACCGATGCGGATCAGCTTGGCCTGATCGGTGACCAGCATCAATTGATCACTGGGCGTCGCGGTAAAGCTGGCCACCACTTGGCCATTGCGCTTGATGTTGTCGATATTGGTGATGCCCATGCCGCCGCGGCCAGCCCGGCGATATTCATAAGCGGATGACAATTTGCCATATCCGTTTTCGCAAACGGTCAGGATGAACTGCTCCGCCTCGGCCATTTCTTGATGATCGCTGGTGAGCGCCTCTGCCTCATCCTCGCTCTTCCACGGAGCGACTTTGAGATAGGCATCGCGTTCCTCGGGCGTGGCGCTGCCGCCATGCAGGATCGACAGCGAGACAACCTTGTCGCCCTTTTCCTTGAATTTCATGCCCCGCACACCGGTCGAGGTGCGCGAGACAAATTCGCGCACGTCTTCGCCGGCAAATCGAATGGCCTTGCCCATATGGGTTGCCAGCAAGACATCATCGCCCGCCTCAAGCAAGGCGACCCCGATCAGCTTGTCATCGCTGGCCTCGTCGAATTTCATGGCGAATTTGCCATTGCTGGGGATGTTGGTGAAAGAGTCCATCGAGTTGCGGCGCACATTGCCCTGCGCCGTGGCGAAGACCACGGTGAGCGAGCCCCACGCATCCTCGTCTTCTGGCAGAGGCAAAACGGTACGGATCGTCTCACCTTCTTCGAGTGCAGGAAGCAGGTTGATAATCGGCCTCCCGCGGGTTTGCGGTCCGCCTTCGGGCAGTTTCCAAACCTTGAGGCGGTAAACCTTGCCATTGGTGGAGAAGAACAGCACCGGATTATGGGTCGAGGTGACGAACATCTCGCGCACCGCATCCTCATCCTTGGTGGCCATGCCAGCGCGGCCTTTGCCGCCCCGGTTTTGTGCCCGGAAGGTCGAGAGCGGGGTCCGCTTGATATAGCCGTCATGCGTGACGGTGACGACCATTTCGTCGCGTTCAATCAGGTCTTCATCATCGAGGCCGTCCCACGCAGGTGCAATCTCAGTGATACGCGGGGTCGCATAAGTCGCGCGGATCTCGGTGAGTTCGCCGCGCATGATGTCGTACAGCTTCACGCGATCAGAAAGGATAGCGAGAAATTCCGCAATCGCTTCCGACAATTCCTTCAGCTCTTCCCCGATCTCGTCACGGCCGAGAGCGGTCAAGCGGTGCAGACGCAAATCCAGAATGGCTTTCACCTGACGTTCGGACAGGCGGTAAGTGCCGCCGGCCTGCTCGCTATCGGGTTCGATCGCCTCGACCAGCTTGATATATTGGGCGATATCGCCGATCGGCCATTCCTTAGCGAGCAGCAATTCACGCGCTTTGGCAGGGTTCGGGGCCGAGCGGATCATTGCGACCACTTCGTCGAGGTTGGATACCGCGACCACCAAACCAAGCAGGATATGGGCCCGGTCGCGCGCCTTATTCAGTTCAAACTTGGTCCGGCGGGTGATGACCTCTTCGCGAAAGCCGATGAAGCTCTGGATAATATCGCGCAGGGTCAGCGTTTCGGGCCGGCCTGAGCGAATGGCGAGCATATTGGCCGGGAAGCTGGATTGGGCGGGGGTATGGCGCCAAACCTGATTGAGGACCACTTCTGCGGTGGCATCGCGTTTCAGATCGATCACAACGCGCACGCCCTCGCGCGAGCTTTCATCGCGGATATCGGACACGCCCTCGATCCGCTTGTCTTTGGCGGCATCGGCGATCTTCTCGACCAGGCCGGATTTGCCAACTTGGAACGGGATCGATGTGAGAACAATCCGCTCGCGGTCTTTACCGTGGCTCTCTATTTCGTGGCGCGCGCGCATGATGATCGAGCCGCGTCCGGTCGTATAAGCCGATTTTGCCCCAGATTGGCCCAAAATTAGCGGGGCGGTCGGGAAATCAGGCCCCGGAATGATTTCGAACAATTCCTCGCTGCTGATCGCCGGATTATCCATGTAAGCGAAACAGCCGTCGATCACTTCGCCCAAATTATGCGGCGGAATGTTGGTCGCCATACCAACCGCAATGCCGCCGGTCCCATTGACCAACAAATTGGGATAGCGTGCCGGCAGAACGGTGGGTTCCTGTTCCGAACCGTCATAATTGTCCGCGAAATCGACCGTGTCTTTGTCAAGATCGGTCAGCAGCGCCTCTGCCACACGGGCCAGGCGGCTCTCTGTGTAACGCATGGCAGCGGGCGGATCGGGGTCCATCGAGCCAAAGTTGCCCTGACCATCGATCAAGGGAACCCGCATCGACCAGTCCTGCGTCATGCGGGCGAGCGCGTCGTAAATCGCGCTGTCGCCATGCGGGTGATACGAACCCATCACTTCGCCGACAATTTTGGCAGATTTGCGATAAGGTCTGCTGGCGGTGTAGCCGCCCACCTGAGCCGCGTACAAAATGCGCCGGTGAACCGGCTTCAAACCATCGCGCACATCGGGCAGGGCGCGCGCCACGATTACACTCATCGCATAATCGAGGTAGCTGGTTTTCATCTCATCGACGATGTCGATTTTGGCAAAGTCTTCGCCGCCCGGTTCCGGAGCGGATGCAGGAGGTTCAATCGTGTTGATATCGTCGCTCAAAACGCGTTCTTTCCGGTAATTTTGGGCAAAGGCCCATCTCTTGCGATCTTACGTACCGCATTGCGCGCCAGATAACCATTGAGCGGGCCATACAGCGGGGCTTTTTGGCGGCTTTTTCCACATATGCGAGGGGCAGGGCCGCTTTGCTCCGAAAGCGCGCCGCATTTCGCCGCTATTCAATGCCTGTTCAGCCGCTTTCTTATAGTAAGGATTGCAATATAACGGCGATCACGGCAACGAGGTCACCAAAGCGCGGCACCCGCGCAAGGCGCTTTTGCTCGTTTTCGCAAAACACCTTTTAACCCTGTATTTTACAACGCTTTTACCTAGGAGCAGATTGAATGTCATTCGGTCAAATTTTTCGCAAATCCCCTCGCAATGGGTCACTCGCTTTGGCGATGGCGCTGGCTTGCGGAGCTATGGTGGGCACAGCCGTTGTGGAAACGCCAGCCTATGCTCAAAAGAAGAAAAAGAAGGCTGAGAAGCCCAAATATTCCGACGGCTTCGTGGCCGCGTACAGCCCGCTTAACGATTCGGTAAAAGAAAGCGCAGACCCGTCGGTTTTGCTGGCCGGTGTGGCCGGGCTCGAAGCCTCGCTTGAAACCGCCGATGACAAATTCGCGGGCGGTAATCTGCTTTACACAATCGGGCAAAGGGCCAACGATCCGGCGCTGCAATTGCGCGGCGTAGAAACCATGCTGGAAAGTCAAAAAGTGCCGGCCGAGAATGCCGGAGCCTATAATTTCCTTGCAGGTCAATTGGCCTATAACCAATCGCAATATGCGCGCTCTCGCGGGCATTTTCAGAATGCCATTGCGCTTGGCTATACCCAAAACGATCCAGAAGCGATTGTTGCCGAAACCTATTTCTCTGAAGATGACTACGTGGGCGGACTGGGATATCTGACGTCTTTGATTGATCAGCGCAAAGCTGCTGGTCAGCCGGTCAGCATCGATTGGGTCAAGCGCGGTCTCGCGGTTGCTTACAACAATGATCGCACGCCAGAGGCGCTGAAATTTGCGCGCATTTACGCCGAGGAATTTCCAAGCCAGTCAAGCTGGGGTGATGCCATTGCGATTGTGCTCAATACGAGCAATTACGAATACCCCGAAATTCTCGACCTGCTGCGGCTTGCACGGCGCACCGATACCTTGCGCGATCGCAACATGTTCCTTGAATATATCGAGGCAGCCGACGCGCGCCGTAATCCGGCCGAAGTGATCGCGGTTATCGACCAGGGCTATGCCTCGGGCAATCTTGATCGAAGCAATGGTTTCGTAGCGGACTCGCGCAGTCTTGCCCAAGGGCGTCTGGCCGCAGACCAGCGCGATTTGCCGGCCTTGTCACGCGATGCGCGCGCGGGTTCAGCAGGTCTGCGCACGGTCATGGCCGCAGCCAATGCCAACCTCAGCTATGACAAAGCAGCAGAAGCGGAAGAGTTCTACAGCAAAGCCGCAGGTATGGCTGGCGCTGATATGCCTGTCACTTTGACCCGGCTTGGCATCGCTCAGCTCGACCAAGGCAAATATGCCGAAGCCAGCGCGACCTTTGCCAAGGTTACCGGACCGCGCAAAGCGATCACCGATCTTTATGGCGTGTGGGCCAAGCAGAAAATGGAAGCCGCGCCGGCAGCGACAGCAGTTCCGGCCGCGACTGAGGTGGTCACAGAAGCGGTGTCAGCAAGCTGATTGCGAATGTGTCATGGGCTGGCTGCAAACAAATGCCGGCCTGAGACACATGATAGTTTATATTGCGAAAGCGCGGGCGGCATGTGTCTCCCGCGCTTTTCTTTTGAGCTGCCTGTTCGCCTAGGTTGAAGCGCCTTTGCCGAGTGAACCTTTGCCTAAGGCGTTTTTACCGAAGGCGTTTCACGAAAAACTGGCCATTCGCCCGTTTCTCCAGCTCAAAATTGTCGAGCGCTTTGAACAGCTCGCTCAGGCTGCGGAAGCCGTAATTGCGCACATCGAAGCTCGACCGGTTACCCGCAATCTGCCCCACTTGTTGCAGCATGGCGTAACCCTTCTCATCGCGTTTCGCCTCGCTATAGGCGGCTGCGATCAAATCCCGCAAATCATCGTCGAGTGTGCTCTCTGATTTGGGTTTGTTGGCCGCCGATCCGGCTGCATCGCTGCGCGCGCTCTCGATCAATTGGCGGATATCGATGAAGCGTGTGCAGACCGACTTGAAAGCCTGCGGGGTCTTCGCTTCGCCAAAGCCATAAACCAGAATGCCGTCTTGCCTCAGACGGGTCACCAGAGGCGTAAAATCGCTGTCGGATGTCATCAGGCCGAACCCGTCAACCTTGCCTTGATTGAGCAAATCTATCGCATCAATTGTCATCGCCATATCGGTGGCGTTTTTGCCCTTTGAAACGTCAAATTGTTGCTGAGGCCGGATGCCGAATTTGTTGGTAATCTTGTCCCAATTAGCCAGGTTATTCTTCGCAAAATTGCCATAGGCACGGCGAATGTTCACTTGCCCCACCTCGGCCATAACGGTCAGCACGGGGTCAATCGCGTCTGGGGTGGTGTTGTCTGCATCGATCAACAATGCGATATTATTCTGTGACGTCATCCCCGGCCTCGATCCTTTTCTTCTCAAACAGGCTCAAATTCGCCGCTGTCCTCGTCGAGGACGCGCAAGGTTCCCTCAGTGATCGCGAAAAATGCCCCGCGAAGCTTTAGCGCGCCGGCTTTTTCCTTTTCTACGACCCATGGGAATGTGCGCAGATTGGTGATGCTTTGCTGCACCGCCGCCCATTCCATTTGCCGTTCTGCATCGCGGCCTTCGGTGCCATGTTTGGCGGCGACTTTCGCGCGCGCATCATCCAGCAGATGGACCCAATCATGGATTAGCGCCCCTTCGCCATGGTCGCTTGTTGCAAAACCTTGAGACAGCGCCGCCTTGCAGCCGCCGCACATCCCGTGGCCCATCACAACGATCTGTTTCACCTCGAGCATTTGCACGGCAAATTCGACCGCTGCGGCGACGCCGTGATGCCCGGGGGCTTCTTCAAAAGGGGGCACCAGAGCCGCGACATTGCGAACTACAAATATCTCACCCGGATCAACATCAAAAATCTGCGCCGGATCAACCCGGCTATCGCTGCAGCCGATGATCATCAACTTGGGGTGCTGCCCTCGCTCAACCAGCTCTTCAAAGCGTGCCCGCTGCGAGGGATAGACGCTGGTTCTGAACCGCTGATAGCCTTGCATCAGCTCTGCAAACTCAGGCATTAAAAACGTTCCCCCCTGATCACTTCGACATCCCACATCGTCAGCAGAAAGCCATAAGTGCTGAGATCGGGTGCCAGCTTTTCCGCCAGATCCATCGCCCTTTTCTGAGCCGCTACGGTCAGCACAAATACCTTGTCCGTGCCCATCACCCGTTCTTCCTGCCAAGGCCCGTCACGCCCCTTGCCAGAGGTGACCGGGGTCACTGTCCATCCGGTTATTCCGGCGGCATCGATGGCTTTGGTGATGCGTTTGACATGAGCTGTGTCGGTGAGAATTTCGATCCGTTTGCGCGTTACAGTTTCAAGCATAAGCGGCCTCTCCTCAGCCCGGCATCGAACCAGCGCTGATCGCGGCGGCAAACGCGCTGATCAGGCTGATGTTAATCAGGATGTTGAACGGGAATGTGATGCTGAGTGACATTGTCAGATAAATGCCCGGATCTGCCTCGGGCAGGGCAAGGCGCATCGCGGCGGGCACCGCAATATAGCTGGCGCTTGCCGCCAAAACACCAAGCGCTGCTGCCGATCCTGCATCAAGCCCGATCAAAGTGCCAAGGCTGGCCCCTGCAATCCCGTTGACCAAAGGCAAGGCAATCGCGATCACCACTAGCCGCCATGTGAGTGCGCTGGAGGCAAGGATACGCCGCGCAGCAATCAGGCCCATATCGAGCAGGAACAAGCATAAGACGCCTTTAAACCCAGCTTCGAAAAAGGGGCTGACCTCCGAGAAGCCCTCGGCCCCGCCAATCATACCGATGATAAATGCCCCGAGCAGCAACACGACCGAGGCGTTGAAGAACACCTCGTGCAGCATTTCACCCGTGCTTTGATCGCTTTTCGAACCCAATCCGCGTGCCAGCAGCAGCCCAGAAAGAATGGCCGGTGTTTCCATCGCGGCCATCACCGCGACCATAAATCCGCCTGCGGGCCGCGACTGAAATTCCAAAATCTCGACCGCTGTTACGAAGGTTACGACGCTGACCGATCCATAGTGGGCGGCCACTGCGCCTGCGTTGAGCTGATCCAGGCGGCCAAAACCCTTGAGGATTGGAAATGCTATGAAGGGCAAGGCAAAGCCGAGCGCAATACCGGTGGCTAAAGCTGCGATAACCGTTCCATCAATGCCGGATGCGGATACCGCAACGCCGCCTTTTAATCCGATTGCCGCCATCAGATAGAGCGACATGCCCTTCGCGATCGCTTCTGGCACGGCGAGATCGCTGCGCGCGAAGGCTGCGAGTAGGCCCAGCACAAAGAACAGCACGACAGGCGAGGTAAGCGTTTGGAGGGCGCTGGCATCCATAATTTGGGCCTATACGCTGCTTGACGTAGGGACAAGGGACGCAGCCGAGAATTGCACATGCGCACAAATGCCGCTCAGCTTGGCAATTGGGAGCATGGTCATTTTGCTCAAAAATCACTCTCTTTGCAGATGGCATTGCGCAGCGGGTCAGGGCCTCCTAAATGAGCGCCATGAACGATCTTGCGAACACGCCCAAAGAAACGTTGGAAAAGCTGACCGATACAGGTGAGGTAAGCACGCGTGCGCCGCGCCAGCGCAAACCCGATTGGATCAGGGTGAAGGCGCCGGTCAGCAAAGGCTATCAGGAAACCCGCCGTTTGATGCGGGACCTCAACCTCAATACCGTGTGTGAGGAAGCGGCGTGCCCCAATATCGGCGAATGCTGGGATAAAAAACACGCAACCGTGATGATCCTGGGCGATGTGTGCACCAGGGCCTGCGCCTTTTGTAATGTCAAAACGGGCATGCCGCGCACGGTTGATCCGCTAGAGCCTGAGCATGTTGCCATCGCGGCGGCCAAAATGGGGCTGGAGCATATTGTTATCACCAGTGTCGACCGCGATGACCTTCCCGACGGCGGGGCAGGGCAATTCGTCAAAGTGATCGAGGCTTTGCGGCGCGAGACACCCGGTACAACAATTGAGATACTCACCCCAGATTTTCGCGGTAAAATGCGCCCTGCGGTTGAGGCAATCTGCCAAGCGGGGCCTGATGTTTACAATCACAACCTCGAGACTGTGCCGCGGCTATACCCGACGATTAGGCCCGGCGCACGTTACTACGCCTCGCTGCGCTTGCTGGAAGAGGTCAAAAACCACGATCCGCTGATCTTCACCAAATCGGGCATTATGCTCGGCCTCGGAGAGCAGCGTTTGGAAGTGCATCAAGTGATGGACGATATGCGCAGTGCAGACGTCGATTTCATCACCATGGGCCAATATCTACAGCCCACCCCAAAACATGCCGCGGTTGAAGATTTTGTCCCGCCTAAAAGCTTCGACGCCTATGGCTCTATCGCGAGAGCCAAGGGATTTTTGCAAGTTGCCTCGAGCCCTCTGACACGCTCCAGCTATCATGCGGGAGATGATTTTACCCAAATGCGCGCCGCGCGTGAGGCAAAGCTGACCGGCAAGAAATCCGGCGTCAAAGCGTCATAAATGCCGGGCATTCGCGAAGTTAGACACCTGCCATATTCAGCGCAGCAAATGTTTGATTTGGTCGCTGATGTCGGCAGTTATGGCGAGTTCCTGCCATGGGTTATAGCAACGCGTATCCGTTCAGATAGCGAAAGCGAAATGGTCGCAGACATGCTGGTTGGGTTCAAATCCATCCGCGAGAAATTCACCTCAAAAGTGAGCAAAGTTCCCGGACAGAGCATTGCGGTCCATTATATTGATGGGCCTTTGCGTGACCTTGATAACCGTTGGATGTTCACCCCGACCAAGGATGGCGGCTGCGAGATAGATTTCAGCGTCGATTTCACATTTGCGAACCGTGTATTCGAAGCGCTTGCCGGACAATATTTTGACCGGGCCTTTCGCAAAATGGTTGCCGCTTTTGAGGCGAGGGCAGATGCGCTCTATGGCGACAAGGGTTACGGCGATGGAGGACTTTCCGCAGCTTAGCGGGCGAAAACTGGGACCGGCGAGCTAATGTGCGTTTGCTGAGGCGGCACTGGGCAAAAGCAAGTTAAGCGCGGTCATGGCAGCCTCGAACCGGATGGCGCCGCGCCCATTGTCCTCAAAACGCTCCAATTCGCCTTCCGGCTCACCGTCCTCACCGCGAATAACGCGGGCAAATACGACTGTGCCCACTGGTTTCAGATCCGTGCCGCCGCCCGGACCTGCCACGCCGCTGATCGCAACGGCAATGTCGGCATTGCTATGCACGAGAGCGCCTTTGGCCATGGACCATGCACAGGCAATAGAAACCGCGCCGAAGGTCTCGATAATATCACTCGCGACATCCAGGCATTCCATTTTCGCCTCGTTGGAATAGGTCACAAAACCCCGGTCCAGCACCTCTGAAGACCCCGCTATCTCAGTGAGCGCGGCAGCGACGAGGCCGCCCGTACAGCTTTCGGCGAGCGCTATTTTGCGGCCCTGCGCCTTGTTTTCATCAACCACACGCTGTGCCAGCGCGATCATTTCTTTAGGCAGCAAGCCGCCGGTCAATGCATCAGTCATTTATCAGCAGATTCCGATATCTTTCAGTTGTATGGCCGTTACTAAGCGGCGCGGCTTAGCAGCGCGATGGCCTGCGCGGCAATGCCTTCGCCGCGTCCGGTCAGACCGAGCCGCTCCGTCGTTGTGGCCTTGATGTTGACGCACGATTTGTCAATGCTCAGCAATTCGGCAACGCGGCTTGTCATGGCATCGCGGTGCGGGCCGATTTTGGGTGCTTCACAAATAATTGTGACGTCAACATTGGCAATACCATAGCCCGCGCTTGCCACTTGCTTCACCGCATGCTCGACAAAAACCGAGGATGCTGCGCCGCGCCATTGCGCCTCGCTTGGCGGGAAATAGGTGCCAATGTCGCCTTTGCCCAATGCGCCAAGCAATGCATCGACCAAAGCATGCAGCGCCACATCGGCATCGCTATGACCGGCAAGCCCTTTGTCATGGGGCACTTCGATCCCGCACAGCCATAAATCCTCGCCCGGGCTCAATCGGTGTACGTCAAACCCCATGCCGCTGCGCATAATCGGGAAAGAGCCGGCCTGATTTTGATCCATAAAATCCTCAGCAAAGGTAAGTTTTTTGAGCGCCTCGTCTCCGTCAACCAAAGCCACTTCATGGCCTGCGGCATGCAAAACCTGCGCATCATCCCCGGCATTATCGGTGCCTTTTTGCGACAAGGCGCGGTGCGCGGCAAAAATAGCGTCAAAATGGAAAGCTTGAGGGGTTTGCACCCGGCGCAATTGCGCGCGGTTTGGCGCGGACTGCATCAGCCCGCCTTGCGCCACACCAGCCAGGCTATCCACGACAGGCAAAACGGGAATCGCGCCGCTGTGATGCTGTAATGCGTCCAGCAAGCGATCAATGACGTCGCCCACAATGATCGGACGCGCCGCATCATGGATCAGCACATTGGGAAGGGGCGCATGGGGTACAGAGCCATTGCCCGCTACCAATGCTTCCAATCCCGCCAGCACTGACAATTGCCGCGTTGCGCCGCCGGTGACGAGTTTTACGCCTGACAAGCCCTCAGCTGCTTCCTGCGCCAATTCTTCCCCGCCTTCGGGAATAGCAATGACAATCCGCGCTGCGCCGCAATTCTTCAGCCCTTCGAGGGAGTGCCGCAGGACCATTTTCCCGCGCCATGTGGCAAATTGCTTGGGCAGGGCCTGACCCGCCCGCAGCCCTTGGCCTGCAGCCACAATGACCGCGTCAAACTGTCTGAGATCAGTACGGCTTTTCATAGCGCCCGCGCTAGCGGCTTGCCCCTCGCGCTGCAATCCACTAAGTCGCTGCCCAATATTTAGGCAATGCTCGCAAGATGACACAGACACCCAACTCCGCATCGGCTCCGCAGCCGCCCCATGCGCCCCTGCCGATTAAGGTTGGACCGGTGGAAATCGCGACGCCTGTCGTTTTGGCGCCTATGACGGGTGTGACAGATATGCCCTTCCGCAGCTTGGTCAGGCGTTATGGCTCAGGCCTCAACGTGACCGAGATGATCGCCAGTCAGGCGGCGATAAGGGAAACGCGGCAATCGGTGCAAAAGGCGGCGTGGGCCCCCATCGAAGATCCGGTTTCAATGCAATTGGTGGGCTGCGACCCTGACAGCATGGCCGAGGCGGCGAAGCTCAACGAGGATCGCGGTGCAGCGATTATCGATATCAATTTTGGTTGTCCGGTCCGCAAAGTGGTCAATGGCTTGGCAGGCAGCGCGCTGATGCGCGAGGTTCCGCTTGCGACAAAGTTGATGGAGGCGACCGTCAAGGCGGTTGATGTCCCTGTTACGGTCAAAATGCGCATGGGCTGGGATCATGCTTCTTTGAATGCGCCCGAATTGGCCCGCATCGCTGAAGATCTGGGCGTACAAATGATCACTGTCCACGGACGCACCCGCTGCCAGATGTATAAGGGCAGTGCCGATTGGAGCTTTATTCGCAAGGTCAAGGATGCGGTTTCCATACCCGTCATTGCCAATGGCGATATTTGCACTTTGGGTGATGCCGCCAAGGCATTGGAGCAATCCGGCGCCGATGGCATCATGATTGGCCGGGGTGCCTATGGCAAGCCGTGGCTGCTGGGCCAAATCATGCATTGGTGGTCAACTGGCCAGACCCTGTCCAGTCCCAGCTTTGACGAGCAATATGATGTTCTGGTGGAGCATTATAACGCGATGCTTGAGCATTATGGCCACGAAGTTGGCACGAAGATCGCGCGCAAGCATCTGGGGTGGTATACCAAGGGCATGCATGGCTCGGCAGAGTTCCGCAATCATGTGAACTTCATCGATGATCCGGCGCAGGTACTGGGCGAGATCGAGCGCTTTTACACGCCGTTTTTGAAACGACGCGCCGCGTGAACGAGGCGGATGCGGTGAAATCGGGCCATGCCGGGGACGCATTGTTCGATGCGCTGGACAGCGACAAGCCCAGTGCCCGTGAACAGCTATCCGGCCTGATCTTTGCCACGCTTTTGATCGATGAAGACACAAAAATTGTCGAAGCCAATCCTGCCGCGGAAGATTTGCTTGAACTGTCGCTGCGCAAGATGCTGGACCGGCCTTTGCTGGAGGTTCTTCCCCTTACTGACAGCCGCTTACTCGATGGGTTGGCCAATCAAGAGACACGGATGATCGCTCGCGGGATCGACTTGGTAACACGGGAACGCGAGCTATTGGTCAACATTACCTGTTCGCCGATCCTGAAAAATCCGGGTTGGCGCATCATTACTGTGTCGGATGCAGGGCAGGACATTGATCCAAACGAGGATAGCGCGCCGCTCCGCGCGCCAGCGGTGCTCGCGCATGAGATCAAGAACCCGCTCGCCGCAATCCGCGGCGCCAGTCAATTGCTAGAGCGGCGGATTGATCCCAAACATACCGAATTGACCAAAATGATTGCGGGTGAGGCGGATAGAATTGCCGCGCTGATAGACCGGATGCAGCAATTGGGCAGCCAGCCATCGGCCGACATTGGCCCTTGCAATTTGCATCAGGCAATTCGCAACGCCATGGCGACCGTGCGCACCGCGCGCTTTGATCAGGTTGAACTGAAGGAAGAGTTTGACCCGTCTTTGCCCTTGGTGATGGCGGACCAAAGCGGGCTTGAACAAGTCCTCATCAACCTGCTCAGCAATGCGTGCGAGGCCAGTGCCGGATTAGAAGATGCGCAAGTTACCGTCCGCACCCGCTATATCAGCGGACTAAGGTTCAGCGCGCTTAAAATGGGCAAAAGCACCCGCCTTCCGATAGAGATTACCGTAAGCGACAAAGGCCCCGGTATCGACAAAGCCTTGCGCGACCATGTGTTTGAACCTTTCGTGAGCGGCAAATCCTCTGGTCAAGGGCTGGGCCTTGCATTGGTGCGCAAGCTGGTGCGCGATATGGGCGGGCGGATCGGCCATGACCGCGACCGGGAAAAGAAACGGACCAATTTCCGCGTCAATTTGGCCGTAGCAGGGCCTGAGACCAAGGCAGGCAGCAATAGCGAAACCAAGAACGACATCAGTCATCAAAGCGCCGACGATCAAACCGCAGGCGTAAGGGAGGCCAAGGATGGCGCATAGGGCGCTCTTGGTTGAAGATGACAAAGGCATCGCGACGGTAATTTCCGGTGCGATGGAGGACGAGGATTTCAGCGTCACCCATTGCACCTCGATCGCTGAACGAGACGTCCTCCTCGGTCTGGAGCGGTTCGATGTGATGCTGACCGATGTCATGCTAACCGATGGGGACGGCTTGGCGAGCTATGACAGGGTGCGCGAATTGGCCCCCGAAATGCCGGTCATTGTGCTCTCGGCGCAAAACACATTGGATACGGCCGTGCGGGCCTCCGAAGCCTCTGCCTTTGAATATTTCCCAAAGCCGTTCGATCTCGACGAGTTAATGCGCGCCGCACGCCAAGCCGTTGCCGCGCGATCAGACCAATTAAAGCCAGACGAGCTTGCCGAAGACAGCGGCCTACCTTTTGTCGGGCGCAGTCTGGCGATGCAAAGCGTGTACCGCATGATCACGCGGGTGATGAGCAATGATTTGACGGTGCTGATTACTGGCGAGTCCGGCACGGGCAAGGAACTCGTCGCAGAGGCGATCCACGAGCTGGGGTCGCGCAAGCAGGGGCCTTTTGTCGCGGTCAATACCGCTGCCATTCCGCATGACCTCATTGAAAGCGAGCTATTCGGGCACGAGAAGGGCGCCTTTACTGGCGCGGTCAGCCAGTCGCTCGGCAAGTTTGAACAAGCCCATGGCGGCACTCTGTTTCTCGACGAGATTGGCGACATGCCCGCCGATGCTCAGACCCGCTTGCTCAGAGCGCTCCAGTCAGGACGGATTCGCCGCGTTGGTGGCCGTCAGGAAATTGCAGTTGATGTTCGCATCATCGCAGCGACCAATCGCGCGCTGGAGCCGATGATCCAGGCGGGAACATTCCGCGATGATCTTTACTACCGGCTTAATGTGGTTCCGATTGAATTGCCGCCACTGCGCGAACGCAGTGATGATATCGGGGATTTGGCCCGCAACTTTCTCGCTCAGGCCGAGGGGGAAGGGTTACCGACACGCCAGATCAGCGATGCAGCGATTAAGGCTTTGGAGGGGCGGCCGTGGCGCGGCAACGTGCGCGAGCTGCGCAATGTTGTGTTCCGCCTCGCGTTGCTGGCGCGCGATGAGATCATTGATCCGGAACTGGTGGATGAGACTTTTCCGCCGCTGTCACAGGCAGAGGGGGCAAAAACCGGCGCTGGTTATCAAGGCGCTTTGACCGATTGGCTGAGCCATTCGAGCGTTCCCAAAGGGACACTTTACCACAGCGCTTTGGCTGCCTTTGAAAAGCCCCTGTTCGAATATGCATTGGAGCAAACCGAGGGGAACCAGCTCAGGGCGGCTCAATTGCTGGGGATCAACCGCAACACTTTGCGCAAGCGCTTGTTGGAGCTGGAAATTCGCGCCGAGGATTACAACCGGCACAATTGATCGCTTCATCGCATTTTTGCGCATGAGCACCATGTTTTACTTGCCAATTTGTCACACAGTGTTGTTAAGTCGCAACGATGGCAACTCAGGCTGATAATCTGCCCATTGGCGAGGCGCGTTGGATAAAACCGCGCTGGGTCCGCTGGTTTGTTGTCGCATCGCGCCGCTCCAACCTGTTCGTCTGGATCGAATGCGCCTGCCTACTTGCCTTTCTGGCGATGGTGGCGAGCACATATTTCGCCTTCACCTCTGGCGGGCAGGAGGCTGAATTGCTTCCCTCGCGGCAGGTGGCCGGCTTGCTTATTGGTACTCTGGTCCCGGCGATGGGCATGTTGGTGCTCCTCGGGCGGCGTCTGGCATTAAGGCGGGCAGCGGGCAGCACGGCAAGATTGCACGTCAGACTGGTGTTCTTCTTCTCGCTAGTGGCCACAGTGCCGACCTTGCTGGTCGCCGGTTTTGCCGCCTTCCTGTTTCAAAGCGGGGTCGATTTCTGGTTTTCGGACAATTCGCGCGGATTGATGGAAAACGCCAATCAATTGGCCGAAAGCTATTATGAGGAAAATCAGCTCGATGTCGCCGAGCACACGATTGCAATGGCGGGCGACTTTCGCTTTTACCTCACTCGGGAAAGCCTGACGAGCGAGGCATGGCCCAGTCTGTATCGCTATCAGGCGGAACCACGCGACGTCACAGAGAGCGCTATTCTTCAGGCGCAACCTGACGGGACATTGCGCACAGCATTTGCCTATGGCCTGAGCGAAGGCAATGAGCCGACAGAGTTTGCCGAGGCTTCGCTCGAGAGTTTGGCTGAGGGGGATAGCGTTTCGGTGCGCGGAGGGCCGGCCCGGATCGAGGCGGTGGCCCCGATTGACCGGGATAGCGGGATATACCTCTATAATGCCCGCAGTTCCGAGGCTGCCTCGTTCCAGAGCTGGGAAAGCGCCAAGCAAATTTCCTCGGCCTATGCGGTTTTAACGCAGCGCGCCCGGGCGCTGCAATTGCGCTTTAACCTTGCGCTCTTTTTCGTCAGCCTTGCGCTCGTCGGTTTGGCGGTGTGGTTCGCTTTGCGCCTTGCCGACCGGCAAATTGAGCCGCTGACCGATTTGGTGAGCGCGGCGCGGCGCGTGGGGCAGGGCAATTTCGCAGTCAGGGTCGAAGGGCGCACGCATGGCGATGAAATTGGCCTGCTCAATCGGGCCTTTAACCGGATGACCGCTCAAATCGAGCAGCAGACCGATGCGCTGGTGACCGCGAACAAGCAGATCGAGGAACGGCGCGGATTTATTGAAGCCGTGCTGGAATCGGTCAGCGCGGGTGTTATCTCGATTGATCAGGATGGCCGGGTTCAACTGATGAACGGGCCTGCTCAGGCATTGCTGCTCGATGCCAATCATCACCCCATCGGAGAAGCCAAGCTGGCCGATATCGCGCCGCAGATCCAGACGATGATCGAAACCGACGTGCCGCAGCGTATCATCAGTTACACCAAAGGGACCGAACTGATTACGCTCGCTGTGACGATTGCTCAGGAACGCGGAGGCTACGTCATAACTTTTGAGGACATTACGCGCCAATTGCTCGACCAGAGGCAGGCGGCGTGGTCCGATGTCGCGCGCCGCGTGGCGCATGAGATCAAGAACCCTTTGACACCCATTCAATTGGCGACAGAGCGGCTTAAACGGCGTTACCGCGATCATGTTGGTGATGATGCGCAATTGTTCGACGAATTGACCAGCACCATCGTCCGGCAAGTCGGCGAATTGCGCAAAATGGTAGATGAGTTTTCGTCATTCGCCAGATTGCCCAAGCCCGTCTTCAGGCCCGAAAATGCGCTCGATCTGGTGCGCCAAGCAGTGTTCCTCCAAGAAGTCGCACGGCCTCAGATCGATTTCACCGTGTCAGGCGATGTGTCGGTTCCTGTCGCTCTCCAATGTGATCGGCACCAGTTTGGACAAGCGGTCAGCAATGTCCTCAAAAATGCGGTTGAGGCGATTGAGGCAAAAGCCAAGAACGCAGGCGAGGGCTACCGGGGCTGTGTCACGGCTCTTGTCACTTTCGACGAGGATTTCGTTCAAGTCTCGATCGCCGATAATGGGATCGGGCTGCCGGATGATCGCGAGCGGATTATCGAGCCTTATGTGACCACCCGTGACAAGGGAACGGGCCTGGGCCTGGCCATCGTCAAAAAGATTGTCGACGAACATGGCGGCGAAGTCATTTTTGCCCCTCTGTCAGACGAAAATGCCGACAGCGGTGAGAGCGGCACGCGGGTCGAGCTAAGGTTCTCTCGCGAGCCTTCAGAAAGCCCGCTTGGACCGGATGCAAATGCGCCGAGAGGCGCGGAGTAAGGAAGTTTAAGACCATGCCTGCACTTGATATCCTGATTGTCGATGACGAGCGCGATATTCGCGACCTCGTCTCCGGCGTTCTGAGCGATGAAGGTTATGATTGCAGAACAGCGGCGGACAGTGTCTCGGCGCTGGAGGCGATCGATGCGAAAAGGCCTAGCGTAGTCCTGCTCGATGTATGGCTCCACGGCAGCCCTATGGATGGGCTAGAAGTCCTCGATGAAATCAAGGCCCGCGAGCCGCAATTGCCGGTCCTCATCTTCTCAGGCCATGGCAACATCGATACCGCCGTTTCCGCGGTCAGCCGCGGGGCTTTGGACTTTATTGAAAAGCCGTTTGAGGCGGAAAAGCTGCTTCATCTGGTGGCCCGCGCAACCGAAACGGAAAGATTGCGCCGTGAGAACACCAGCCTAAGGGGTGATTCCCAGCAGGCAGCCGAATTCACGGGCAATTCGGCCGCGATCACTCAGGTTCGTGCGACATTGAAACGCGTCGCCAACACTGGCAGCCGGGTCTTGATCACCGGGCCAGCGGGCGCAGGAAAGGAGATTGCCGCACGTATCCTTCATGCGTGGAGCCCGCGCGCAGAAAGCGCTTTTGTGACCGTGAACTCGGCCAGGATCACCCCTGATCGTTTTGAGCGCGAATTGTTCGGCGAAGAGGCCGACGGTAAGTTGGTGAGGCCAGGATTGCTCGAAGCTGCTGATGGCGGCACGCTTTATCTGGATGAAGTGTCGGATATGCCCGTCTCCAGCCAAGCGCGTATTTTGCGCGTCTTGACCGAACAGAGCTTTGTGAGGGTAGGGGGCAGCAGGCAGATTGGCGTCGATGTAAGGGTCGTGTCCTCGACCGCGCATGACTTGCAACAAGCGATGGAAGAGCAGCGCTTCCGGGAGGATTTGTTTTATAGGCTGAATGTCGTCCCGCTAACCGTGCCATCCTTGGCTGAGCGGCGCGATGACATTCCTGAATTGGCCGATCACTTCTTTGCCTATTACGCCGCTGAGCAGGGACTGACGGCCCCAACGATTAGTGAAGACGCTATGGCGGCGCTGCAAGCCTATGACTGGCCGGGCAATGTGCGGCAGCTGCGCAATGTGGTGGAACGGACAATTATCCTCACCCCGCGCGAGCAATTGGGCATGATCGAACCCGAAATGCTGTCCGGTGAAATCACTGGCGGAAAGCTGGGCGATAATGGCGGCATGACTGCGCTAATGGGCGCGCCTTTGCGCGAGGCCCGTGAGAGTTTTGAACGCGAATATCTCGCCGTTCAAATTCGCCGCTTCTCAGGCAATATTTCGAAAACCGCGAGCTTTATCGGCATGGAACGCTCCGCATTGCACCGCAAACTCAAGCTGCTTGGGATGTCCGAGCGCAGCGGCGCAGAACGCAAACACTGATCAGGTGACTGATATTGAGAGCAAATACCTGTTCCCCGGGCCGGGTTAACTCAAACCGAGAAGTCCAAAGCGGAACGATCAAACCAAAGTTTGCATCCAAACTTGCAGAAGTGCTTTACCTGTGGCGGGAAACTCCATAGTCTGCGCATCACGCGGTGTCGCTGCGACTCAAAAAAACGGAGAGGTTTTAGGGCATAGCGCCTCAAACCTGCCAGATTGTGATCCGTAATAACGGACGCCAAAACATAATGGAGCCTACAATGTCTGGTGAACGGACACTTTCCCCTCGTCCGCGTTCTGTACAACAAGAACTGACGCCGCAAGGGACCACCCCCTCAAAACCATCCGGAGGCGGCAAAGAGCCCAGCCTTCAGGACACATTCCTCAACATGCTGCGCAAGAACAAGACGCCGGTGACGATGTTTCTTGTCAAAGGCGTGAAGCTGCAGGGTATTGTCACTTGGTTTGATAATTTCTCGATCCTGTTGCGCCGTGATGGTCAATCGCAACTGGTCTATAAACATGCCGTTTCGACGATCATGCCCGGATCACCTGTCGATGCCGCCGGCTTTTCCAGCCATGGCACCGGGTCTAAGCATCGGCTGTTGCAGGATATTTTCCTCAGCAAAGTCAGCGAAGCGGGAGCACAGGTCACCATGTTCCTTGTCAACGGGGTCATGCTTCAAGGGCGGATTGCCGCTTATGATTTGTTCTCCGTCATGCTGGAGCGTGAGGGTTTCGTGCAATTGGCCTATAAGCATGCGGTTTCAACCATTCAGCCGGATGTGAACATCGCCCTCAACGACGACAGCGAAAGCGACGAAAACTGAGCTTTGATGAAACGGCGGATGGCGAGGTAACGCGCGGCGCGCGCGCCTGTGTGGTGTGCCCCGACATCCGCTCAAAGAAATACGATCTTGATGCGCAAAGCCGCCTCGCCGAGGCAGAGGGGCTCGCGCTTGCCATTGGTTTGGTGACGGCCCATTCCTCGGTCATTCCGATCCGCACAGTGCGTCCAAACACGCTTTTTGGTGTCGGTCAGGTCGAGGCGATCAAGACCGCTTGCGCGCTTCACGAGGCGGAACTGGTTGTCGTTGACGGCGCGCTCAGCGCAATCCAGCAGCGCAATCTTGAGGAAACGCTCAAACGCAAAGTCATCGACAGAACCGGTCTCATCCTGGAGATTTTCGGGGAAAGAGCGGCCACGGCAGAGGGCCGGCTCCAGGTCGAATTGGCGCATCTTGATTACCAGCAAAGCCGGTTAGTGCGAAGCTGGACTCACCTTGAGCGGCAACGGGGCGGTTTCGGCTTTCTTGGCGGTCCGGGTGAAACCCAGATCGAGGCTGACCGCCGGATGATCCGGCAACGTATGGGCAGGCTGCGCCGCGAATTGGAACAGGTCCGCAAAACGCGCAAGCTGCACCGGGCAAGGCGCGGGCGCGCACCGTGGCCGGTCATTGCTTTGGTAGGGTACACCAATGCAGGCAAATCGACGCTGTTCAACCGTCTGACCGGGGCGGAGGTCATGGCAGAGGATTTGCTGTTCGCGACGCTCGATCCCACCATGCGCGCGATCTCATTGCCGGGTGTTGAGAAGGCCATTTTGTCCGATACGGTGGGCTTTATCTCGGATTTGCCAACACAATTGGTGGCAGCCTTCCGGGCCACTCTGGAGGAGGTCACCAGCGCCGATATCATTTGCCATGTTCGCGATATGTCGAGCGACGCCGCCGCCTCGCAAAAGCGTGAGGTGATGCAGATCTTAGCCGATTTGGGCGTCATCGCTGGCGAAGATGAGGAATTGCCCGGAAGCGAGCTTGGGGAAGGGGACAAACTTACCGATCCTGATGCCAATTCTGGCCATATTATTCCGATTGTCGAGGTCTGGAACAAATGCGATGCGCTTGGCGAGCAAGCGGCTGCAGAACTTAAAGAGGCTGCCATTGCTCAACCAATGACGGTCTGTATGTCAGCGCTGACCGGCGACGGCGCTCAGCTGCTAGAGGAAAAACTAAGCGACCTTCTCACCAAGCAAGCTGCCACGCTCGATCTGATTGTTCCGGCAGGCGATGGACGCAAGCTTGCCTGGCTCTATGCGCATGGCGATGTGCTGGAAGACCTTGAAGCTGATCTCGATGGCCGAGGGGACGCAGCAGAGCCCCTGCGCCAGATTAAAGTCCGCTTGAACCCTAAGGAAATGGGGCAATTCGCGCAGCTGTAACCCGGCTCAATACGGCTCTTTTGATTTCGCCTTGCTCCAAAGAGCCTCCTGCTGATCCAGATCCAATTGATCAAAGGGCGTAGCCGCCTCTTCCGCAAACCCCTCCATCGCGCGGTATCGGCGCTCGAACTTGTTATTGGCCGCTTTGAGCGCCGCTTCTGCGTCGACCCCGTGCGCCCTTGCAAAATTGACTGCGGCAAACAGCAAATCGCCTGCCTCGAGTTCGAGAGCATCCTTAGAGGCAGCTTTTACCTCTTCAATTTCCTCTATAATTTTGGCCTCGGACCCGCTTGGATCAGGCCAGTCGAAGCCATCTCTCGCAGCCCTTTTCTGCAATTTTTGCGCGCGCATCAAGGCAGGCAAGGCCTTTGCAACCCCGTCCATCGCGCTCTGGGCGCCTTTCTCGGCGCGTTCGGCCTCTTTCAAATTCTCCCACCGGCGTTCCTCCATTTGGCCGGCCTCATCGCCAAAAATATGGGGGTGGCGCCGCTCCATCTTGTCGCTGATCGCTTTGGCTACATCGTCAAATCCGAACAGGCCCTGTTCCTCGGCCATTCTTGCATGGAAAACGGTCTGCAGCAGCAAATCTCCCAACTCTTCTTTCAGCTCGCTCATATCGCCGCGCTCGATCGCGTCAGCAACTTCGTAAGCTTCCTCGATAGTGTAGGGCGCGATCGACGCGAAATCCTGCGCCAGATCCCACTCGCAGCCCCGCTCAGGATCGCGCAGCCGGGCCATGATCGACAAAAGCCGCTCTAAATTGTCAGGCATGATTGAATTCACTTTGCGCTATGAACCCGTGTGCAAGCAAAGCGCGGCGTAAAGGTCAAGGATTACACCGAGCGCAAACACCGCATTCAAGGAGAGTTCCCCGATGACAGAGAAGTTCAGCATAAATGGTGATGTCGCCGTGATTACCGGCGCGGGCCGCGGGATAGGCGAGGGTATTGCCCGTGAATTTGCCAAAGCTGGCGGGAAGATTGTCTGTGCAGCACGGCGGACCGAGGAGATCGACAAGGTTGCCCATGATCTGAACAAGGAATTTGGCGAGGGAACCGCGATTGCGCAGCGGACCGATGTTACAGACGAGAGCCAGATGGAGGCGCTTGGCGATGCTGCGGTTAAGGCTTTCGGCAAGCTTGATATCTGGGTCAATAACGCTGGCGGCTCTTTGGTATCGACGCCATTGGTGGAATTGCCGCTGGAGGAATGGGAAAAAACGATCAGCACCAATTTGACCTCGGTTTGGTACGGCGTGCGCGCGGCGCATAAACGCTTCGAGGAAAATTCAAAGCTGCTCAACATCTCCTCTGGCGCGGCCGTTGCGCCATTTCCCGGGAGCGCTCACTACGGCGCTGCGAAGGCTGGCGTAAACCTGATGACCAAGACACTGGCGATGGAGCTGGGGCCGAAAACGCGCGTGAATGCTTTGATGCCGGGATTTGTGCCAACCGAGACGGTGAAGTTGGCGCTCGATATGGAAGATGAAGATTTCCCGGCCTTGCAAGAGCAATTGAACTTGCCGGTTGGCCGATTGGGAACGCCTGAGGATATCGGGCTTTGTGCCTTGTACTTCTGTTCCGACGCGTCTGCATGGGTGACCGGTCAATGCTTTGCGATATCTGGGACTGTCTAAAGTTCTGATGGTGTGAAGAGGGGGCTTTCCGGCCCCCTTTTCTCTCGAGCCATTGGAATGATAATATATATTATGTTAAGTAAACGAAGGGTGAATTCTGGGAGATACGGCGTTCTTCCCTAGCCAAAACCCTCACCCTTGGATCAAATTCACAAACAAGACGACGATTGCAAAGATGGCTCCCCAGGCCAAGGCCAGCGTAACCCATTTCTTCATCGACAATTGATGGGACCGCAGCGCGCTGACGGCGAGGATCAAAAAACCAACCATCGAGATTATCGAAATCAGTGCGCCGTCACTCATGCCGTCATCTCCAAACCATCAAATCCAACCGTTACCCGTTTCGGCACTTCTTGGACTAGGCTATCGTAATCCATCGATTTATCCAAATGCGTCAAAACGAGCTGTTTAGCCTTGCAGCGTCGCTGTAACTCCAGCGCCATGCCCAAATGCGCATGGGTTGGATGAGGATCGCGCCGCAAGCAGTCACACACAAGGATATCGGCATTCTCGAAACAGGCCACCATTTCCGCCGTAATTTCGCTGAAATCGGTCGCGTAAACCACTGATTTACCATCGGCTTCAAGCCTAAAACCGGTGCTGAAGGTCGGACCATGCGGCATTTCAATATGCTCAAGACCAAAGCCCGCTGCCATGCGAACATCACCAAGCTCGCGCAGCTCTATCAAGGTTGGATAGCCGTGCTGACCCTCGAATATGTAGTCGAACCTACGCCGTAGATTCGCCGCAGTCCTCGCACTGGCAAATCCGGGCAAAGGATTGCTCCGGCTATAGCGCATAACCCGCAAATCATCGATCCCATGGCAGTGATCGGCGTGATCATGAGTCCACAAAACTGCGTCCAGATGTCCGATATCATTGGCCAGCAATTGTTGCCGTAGATCGGTTGAGGTGTCGATTAGAACCCGCTGATTTGCATCGTTTTCTATCAAAATAGAAACGCGCGATCGGCGATTTTTCGGCTGATTGGGATCGCAATCACCCCAATCATTGCCCACGCGCGGAACCCCGGTCGACGTACCGCAACCAAGCAACAGTATTTTCACCGGCTCACATCGCTTTTTGGCATGGGAGGCCGCGCCTTGGTAAATAATGCATAGAAATTGCGGCTAGTCGTATCGGCCAGGCTATCAAGGCTTTGTCCGCGCAGATCAGCGATGAATTCGGCTGTATTGCGCACAAATCCTGGTTCGCAAGGCCTCCCGCGGTGCGGCACGGGCGCTAGAAACGGGCTATCTGTCTCGACAAGCAGGCGATCCTCGGGAATTTTGCGCGTAACGGCCTGCAAGTCCTTGGCATTTTTAAAGGTCACAATACCCGAAATCGAGATCGAGAGACCCAGATCGAGCACGGCACGGCCAAACTCTTCCGACGCCGTAAAGCAATGGATCAATGCGGGAAACGCCCCCTTCTCCATCTCTTCGCGCAGGATCATTAACGTGTCATCCTCAGCATCGCGCGTATGAATAATCACCGGCAGCTGCACTTCTCTTGCAACCGCAATATGGATGCGGAACAAACGCTGCTGAGCTGCGCGGTCGGAATGCTCATAGAAATAGTCGAGCCCCGTCTCACCAATCCCGATAACTTTGGGATTCTGCGTCGCCCCAAGCAGTTCCTTCTCGGTCAAATCCTGATGATCGTCAGCATTATGCGGATGAATGCCCACGCTGGCATAAACATCGCTCTCGCGCATGGCCGTGCCAACAACTTGGTCCCATTCGGCCCGCTTGGTCGAAATATTGAGAAATGCGCCCACGCCGGCGTCCCGCGCACGTGTGAGAGCGCCTGCTTGATCCTCGATCAGGCCTTCATACTCAAGATGACAATGGCTATCGACGAGCATTAAGCCCCCTTCCCCTTATCTTGAGCGCCGCCCGTGTTTTCAGGGGTGCTTTCTGGCACCTCGAGCCTCGGGAAAACCCCGCTCGGCTTGTCAATCGTGACGCCGTTTTCGACAAGCCTTGCAAACCAACTGTCATCATTCAATGCGCCGTAGCTGCGCTCCTCATCCGGCACGCCCAGCATGCTGAGCACTTGGGCTGATTTTTCAGGCACCACCGGCTGAATCGCAATGGCGAGATCCCGCAGCGCCTTGAAGATGGTCAAAAGCACCGCCTTCATCCGCTCTGGATCGGTTTTCTTAAGTGCCCAAGGCGCTTGATCATCAATATATTGATTGCAGGCCCACACGGCTTCCATCCACGCCTCAATGCCTTGCGAGAAAGCCAGATCGCTGAATTGCGCAGGCAATTTTTCCGCACATGCCTGATGCACAGTATCGAGCAAGGCCTGATCCACATCTGACGGCGCAAAGCCTTCCAAAACGCCGTCCATATTCTTGACGATCATCGACAAGCTGCGCTGGGCCAGATTGCCAAAACTGTTGGCAAGTTCCGCGTTACAGCGGGTGACGATGGCCTCTACCGAATAGCTGCCGTCCTGACCAAATGCGACTTCGCGCATCAGGAAATAGCGCAGGTTGTCGGTTCCGAATTGCTCTGCCAATTCAATGGGATCGGTGACATTTCCAAGAGATTTTGACTCTTTTTGCCCGCGATTGAGAATAAAGCCGTGCCCGAACACTTTGCGCGGCAAAGGCAAATCCGCGCTCATCAAAAATGCTGGCCAATAGACCGTGTGAAACCGCACGATGTCTTTGCCAATCAAATGCAGGCTGGCGGGCCAGAATTTGGCCATTTCCTCGCTCTCTTCAGGAAACCCGAGACCCGTGAGGTAATTGGTCAAAGCATCGACCCAGACATACATCACATGGGTGTCGCTATCCGGAACTTTGACCCCCCAATCAAAGCTGGTGCGGCTGACCGAAAGATCGCGCAATCCGCCCTCGACAAAGGCGATCATTTCATTGCGGCGGCTTAAAGGCTCAAGAAACCCGTCAGATTTCAGAAGTTCGAGCAGCGGTTCCTGATATTTGGACAAACGGAAAAACCAGCTTTCCTCGACCGTCCATTCGACCGGGGTTCCGTGCGGGGATAATTTCTCATCGCCCTCGCCTTCGACCAGCTCGCTCTCGTCGTAATAGGCCTCGTCGCGGACGGAATACCACCCTTCGTAACGGTCGAGATAGAGGTCGCCTGCCTGCTCCATCTTGCGCCAGATCGCTTGACTGGCTGCGTGATGGTCCTCTTCTACAGTGCGAATGAAGCGGTCGTAACTGATGTTCAGTTTCGCATCCATATCCCGAAAATGGGACGACATTTCATCCGCTAACTCACGCGGGGAAATGCCTTGTTCCTCCGCCTTGCGCGCCATTTTGAGGCCATGCTCGTCCGTCCCCGTCTGGAACCGCACTTCGCGGCCTTGCAAACGCTGGAAGCGGGCAATGACATCGGCTGCGATCGCTTCATAAGCGTGACCGATATGCGGGCGACCATTGGGGTAATTGATCGCGGTGGTGATATAAAAGGGATCAGACATTGGCGCGCTCGCTAGCGCGGGCAGCCTTCGCGAGCAAGGTTCCGATTTCCATCAAGAGCAATCCCGGGTCATAATTGAAGGTCGGCATTTCGCTGGTTAGCTTGACCAATTCGCCGTGAGCATTGATCCGTCCGGACCTTTTCGCAGGGTCTACCTCGCCCATATCCTCCGCCGCAATCACCCGCGCCAAATCCAAAATCGCGCGCAGCTTTTCTCGCGAAGGGCGCTGTCCGGCCGCCGCAATCATATCGCCGCGCAGCGCAAAGGCATCGTCGCCTTCGTCCAGAATGCGCCGCATGATGACCGCAATATCGCCCAGTCCAAGGGCAATGAAATTGAGCGCCTTTCCCGGCGACCCTCCGCTCGACTCAATCGCCATAGCCCGCGTGATATCATCGCTGTCCGGCGCATTGGCATCGATCACCTCAGCCATTTGCGCGTGTTCCAGTGGTGCAAAGCGCAGCATTCGGCAGCGTGAACGGATCGTCGGCAGCAGGCGCGCCGGACTGTTGCTCACCAACAGAAAAAACGTACCAACGGGTGGCTCTTCGAGGCTTTTGAGAAGCGCGTTGGAGGCGCCGCGTTCCATATCATCAGCCGGATCAATGATGATGGCGCGCCTTTCGCCCATCGTCGGGCGCGTGGTCAGCCTTTGTTGCATCGCGCGGATCTGATCGATCTTGATATTGCGCGCCGCTTCGAACGGCTTGCCCGAGGCTTGTTTGTCAGCCTCTTTCTTGTCCTTGGGTGGATGGGACAGAAGATGGATATCGGGATGCTGCTTCGTATCCTGGGATACGCCAACCAATTCACGGGCCGCTGCGGCCGCGAATGCGCCCTTGCCTAGCCCGCTTTGCCCCGCAAGCAGCCACGCATGATGCATTCTCGCAGAGCTGAGCGCGCCCTGCCATATGCGCCGCGCTTCTTCATGGCCGTAAAGCTGCGTCACTTGGCCTCTTCCAACAGAGGCGAGAGAGCACTCCATACGCTTTGATGCACAGCCTCCTCAGTGCCGCCGCCGTCGATCAGCCGGAACTGGTCCGGATCATCCTTGGCAAAACGCGCGAAGGCTTCGTTGACGGCCCGGTGATAGTCGGCCCCGCGTCCGCCAATTGCATCGCTTGCCACACCGTCACGCGCTTCCAAACGCGCCGCACGTTCGGCATCGCTGACATCAATCACCAGCGTACAATCGGGGCGCAGGCTGAGGCTGCCGATTTCATGCAGCGCAAGGATTGTCTTGTCCCCCAAAGCCCCGGCGACCCCTTGGTAGGCTCTGCTCGAATCGACAAACCTATCGCAAATCACCCAGGTCCCTTGGGCGAGAGCCGGCTTGATCAGCTTCTCAACATGGTCAGAGCGTGCTGCGGCAAAAAGCAAAGCTTCCGCTTGGGCGCCCCACCCTTCTCCTGGCGGATTGAGCAGGAGCGAACGGATGGCCTCCGCCCCCTCAGTGCCGCCCGGCTCACGCGTGAAAACGGCCGGTATTCCCTGCTTTTCGAGCGCGCTGACGAGCATCCGGGCCTGAGTTGACTTGCCACTGCCCTCTCCCCCTTCAAATGCGATAAACCGCGCCGCCATCAGGAAAGCCACCGCGAAAAGGCGTTTGTGATGCGCTGAATGAAGGATGCCTCAGCGACCGACTGGCCAATTTGCAAGGGGTGAGAGGCGACCTCCTTGCCGTCCATCGCAATGATTAGCTCGCCTGCCGGACTGCCCGCAAAAAGCGGCGCCCGCAGCGGCCCGTGATAGCGCACTGACAAATCCAGAGCCCCTTCCCCCTGCGGCAGGGCAAGGGCAATATCGCGCGGCGCAATGAGCTCAACCGCATCAGCAGCCCCGCCTTGCACCCTTGCGCGGCCGACAATGCTGTTTTGCGAAAACAAGGTCTTGGTGCGAAAACTTGAAAAGCCCCATTCGATGAAATTGCGGCTCACCCGGTCCCGCACCGATTGGCTCGGCGCGCCCGCAACAACCATGAAGAGCCGCCTTCCGTCACGCTCTGCGCTGCCCAGAAAGCCAAAGCCCGCCTGATCGGTGTAACCGGTTTTGATCCCGTCAGCCCCTTCTACGACGCCGGATATCGGGTCATGATTGGGCATGGCAATGTCTTTGTAAGCCCAGCTATTAGCGCCAAAATAGCGCGCATATTTCGACGGGTGTCGCTGCTGCATCGCGCTCGCTAAAAGCACAAGATCACGGGCAGTGGTGAAGCTTTTGCCGCCATCCATCCAGCCATTGGGCGTGGCAAAGTGGCTTTGGCTCATACCCAGCCCCTTAGCCGCATCATTCATCAATTTGGTCCATGCGCTGACCGAACCTGCCGCACCCTCGGCGAGGACAATGGCCCCGTCATTGGCAGAGATTGTGGTGACCGCGTGCAGCAATTCATCGACGCTTGGCCGGTCGTCTCGGCCAATGAACATGGTCGAACCGGTGCCCGACCATTGCTCGAATGTCATAGGACGCACTGCATAGCGAGTGTCGATTGTGATCGAACGCTGATCAATCAATTCGAACGCGACATAGGCGGTCATGGTTTTGACGATCGATGCAGGAATAAACCGCCGGTCCGCTTCTCTCGAAAATAGGATTTGCCCGCTTTGCGCGTCCATCAACAGCGCGATGGGGGCCTCCTCTGCATTTGGCACTGAAAAAGCAGGCGCGGCTTGCTGTGTCCCGGCGGCGTTCTCAGCCGGTAAATCCGCAACCGGCAAAGCTGTGGCTGCCACCTCGCTCGTATTTTGGGCCGGAGGAGAACTCGCGTTACTTTGCGCATTCAGATGAGGCGAGGTCAATGCGGCTGACACAGCCAATGCTGCGGCACACCCGCCTAACCATTGCCCTGAAAATACCGGCACAATCACCCCGATAGCCTATCCAATGATGCCGCCGCGAACAGGGCGGATCAAACGAAAGGCCCAGCGCGATCAGCGTAATTTGTAAACTTGCGCGCCCTTATAGCCGCTGCCGCGCACCTTAGCGAGCGCTTCATTGGCCTGTCCACGGCTCTCGAACGGGCCTTTTCTGACGCGCCACAATCGGCCAACGGGTTCAACATAGCCATCGATATCACGGGCCACCCTATTGGCGGTTGATTCGGCAGAAAATGCCCCCGCCTGAACGACAAAATCGCCTGCGACCGGCGTGCGCGCTGGTTCGCCCATAGGCTCGTCTGATGCAATCTCCGCAGCAGGTGTCTCTGGATCCGTAACGGCCTCTGGTTCGGGCTCTGCATCGGACATGACATTCTGATCGTCATTAGCAGGCATTGATGTGCCCAGTGGCTCTAGCGAAGGGCCAGAAGGCAGCGGAACTGCCTCGGGTAATCTCGTTCTCAGAACGGCCCCTTCAGAATCGGGAAATGGCGGGACCGGCACGATGACGGAGGCCTGCTCAGATGGTTCAGGATCAATAGGAGCGGGCAGCGCTTCAACACCGCTGTTCGAGGCGTTCAAAATCGCTTCGGGATCGGCTGACTGCGGCCCTTGCGGCTCCGCTGATGATATCGCCTGATCAGCGCCCTCAGTAGCGCTTTCACTCATTTCGTTATTGTTTTCCGGCATCACCGATGGTGCGCCATCCTCGCGCCGCAAAGAGGCA
The DNA here is from genome assembly GCA_964505255.1 of uncultured Porphyrobacter sp. Taxonomy (GTDB): domain Bacteria; phylum Pseudomonadota; class Alphaproteobacteria; order Sphingomonadales; family Sphingomonadaceae; genus Erythrobacter. The sequence continues at coordinate 1,679 of CAZDHB010000011.1, read as the reverse complement.
GAGCCCACCTGCGGCAGACGCCGTTTTAAAACATCAAGCAAGCCCGCCGGAGTATCGATCCGCAGCGGCGCTTCACGGCCCGAGCGCAGCTCAAAGCGCTGGACTTCGGGCGGATTGACGCGCCGAATACGCACCGGGGCACCCGGGGCCGCCTCTAGCTGTTTGAAGGCCGCCGGAGACAGCGCAACAAGTTTGGTGTTGACCATCGGCCCGCGCCGCTCGACCCGCGCGAGGATGGTTCGCCCAGTGTCTAGCGCGGTGATCTCGACATAGCTTGGCAAAGGCAAAGTTCGGTGGGCGATGGTGATCCCCGCCGCATCGACGCCGCTTGCATCAGCATAACCCACTTCGTCGTAATTGAGCGTATCAGCTGGGGTGTAAGTGATACCGTCAATCGTAAACGGCTCTCCGATTACAACGGGATAATCACCGGCAGGTCCGGTTCTGTCTACAATCGGGGCCGGCGAGGACTGAGGCGTATTGCCAATCAGCCCGCTAACCGGGGCGCATGCGGCAACAGCCACCCCAAAGCCGAGCATGACACTCGTCCGGCCAAGGTCAACGGACAATCTCATCTGCTAGTAACCCCACACTCATCGCGTAATAATTCGAACAGTTATATTCGAGGATAACCCGATAATTTGTGGTTAACAGCCATGCTTTTGTCCCTGGCCCGTCAGGCTGAAACAAGGAAACGAGCGTCGTATCAGGCAAGGAAAGCGCTGCGGAACTTTGCGCTCTAACCCCCAAATTCCGCCATTCTGCGATGGTTTTGTACTGGCTATGGCGTTCATGAACCCGGCTGCAGACAGGTGCCGACAATTTCGTCTTGTAAGCGCTTACATTAAACCCAGCAGGGACCGATGCCCGCACACCCCATGGTTGACCTTGCCGCCAACCCGAATCGCGAAAATACGCCGCGATTGAGGCCAAAGTGTCCGCCCGGTTGTTCATAATATCGGCCCGACCGTCACCATCACCGTCGCGCGCGAGGCGCAGATAAACGCTTGGCAGGAACTGCGGATTGCCAAATGCCCCGGCCCAGCTTCCTTTGAGCTGAGAGCGGGAATAGCCGCGATCGGCGACTTTCATCAGCGCAATCCACTCCCCCGAAAACAGCTCCCTACGGCGCCCTTCCCAAGCGAGCGTCGCCAAGGCTTGCGATAAATCAAAAGTGCCTTTGACACGGCCATAAGCGGTCTCATGACCCCAGATCGCGATCAGTATCTCGCCGGGAACGCCATATTGTTGTTCGACACGGGACAGGATCGAGCGGGCATTGGCATATTCGCGTCTGCCGCCGTTAATTCTCGCGCTATCGACATGCCTTGAAATGTAAGGCGCTAGCGGCGGGTATCCACTGCGCGTCGGCCTGCCGGGCTGTGCTCGATCAAGCCGAATGACCCGGTCATTTGCCGTCAGGTTCGCGGTCATGCGCTGAAGGGTGTTTTCGCTCACACCTTCCTGACGCGCTCTGCTTTTGAGCGTTTCAACATAGGAGCTGAAGGATTGCCCGCCGGTCTGCGCGCTCGCCGGAGCCAAAGGCATATTGGCCGCGCCAAGCCCCGCAATGACCAAACCGATCACTTTTGAAAAACGTGAGAAATGTGAAAAACGAGAAAAACGGCGAGATTTTTTATGATGAATTGTCATGGCCGCTCTCTATGCCGGGCGAGATG
>CAZDHB010000010.1:50094-52808 GCA_964505255.1 uncultured Porphyrobacter sp. | reverse complement strand
AGAGTGATGCAAGGACACCAGACTCTGCCCCAAGCCCAGACCGCCACCACCAATTCAGAGACCCAAACCGCCATGCGGATCGACCGGCTATTGTGCTATTTGCGCTTCGCCCGAACACGCTCGCTAGCGGCCAAGATTGTCAGCAAAGGCCATTTGCGCTGCAATGGCGAACGGATCACGCGGCCCAGCCAGCAGGCTCACGTCGGAGATGTCCTCACAATTCCAATAGGCCAATCGGTCCGCCTGATTGAGCTATTGTCGGTGCCGCAGCGCCGGGGCCGGGCCCGCGAGGCACAGGCTTGCTACCGCGAGTTGCCGCGCCAAGTTTAAGGCATATGAGAATGTGCCCCGCAAGGAGAGCGGCTGGAATAGTTTAGCCCTTGATAGTTTATCGGGGCATAGAAATGTGTTCGCGCAAAGGTCTTGACGGATCGATGCAAAGCGCAATAGCACTGAGACAAAGGCTCCGCCGACAGGGCGCGAGTAAGGGAAGGAAAAGCAATTCATGACTTATGTCGTCACCGATGCCTGTATCAAATGCAAATACACAGATTGCGTCGAAGTTTGTCCGGTGGATTGCTTTTACGAGGGCGAGAACATGCTCGTCATTAACCCGTCTGAATGCATCGATTGCGGCGTGTGCGAACCGGAATGTCCGGCCGAGGCGATCCTGCCTGATACCGAGGACGGTTTGGAAAAATTGCTCGAGCTGAACACGAAATACTCAGCCGAATGGCCCAATATCACCAGCCAGAAAGAACCACCTGCGGACGCCGATGATCACAAGGGCGAAGAAGGCAAGCTCGATAAATACTTCTCGGCAGAGCCCGGCGAAGGCGATTAAGGCTGCGCGGCGAAGCGCCCCCGCACCCTTTTCTAAACGCGCTCTTTTCTAAACGCGCTCTTTTCTGAACGGCCTATCTGGCCTGATCGAAGCGGCCCTTGCGCATGCAGGATCAATTGCGATTCGCAATGCAATCGGTTTTATGCTATATCGTCCCCATACGCGGTGCCTCTAGGCATGCGTAAGAACATAGATAATGAGGTCTCTAATCCCCCGGACATAATGGGTTTTGCCGGCGCTGCGCCGATTTTCGATGGCAGATTGACTGCTTTCGAGAGGAGGGGTTTGCTTTCGTAGCGCGGCGCAGGATCAGTCCGTAGGAAAGGCCCAAGACGAAAGGATTTCGCATGGCGAACAAGGCAGAGGCCTTCGACGTAGGCGATTACGTAGTGTATCCCAAGCATGGCGTTGGCCGTGTTATCGAACTTCAGAACGAAGAAATTGCCGGCATGCAGCTTGAGCTTTACGTGCTGCGTTTCGAGAAAGAGCGGATGACCTTGCGCGTGCCGACCAATAAGGTCGAGGCGATTGGCATGCGCAAATTGTCGAGCGACAAGACGCTTAAAGAAGCGATGGAAACGCTCAAAGGCAAGCCCAAGGTCAAACGCACCATGTGGAGCCGCCGGGCGCAGGAATATGAAGCGAAGATCAATTCCGGCGAGCTGGTTTCCATTGCCGAGGTGACGCGCGATTTGTTCCGGCCCGATGATCAGCCCGAGCAATCCTATTCTGAGCGGCAAATTTTCGAAGCCGCCTCGAGCCGATTGGCCCGCGAATTGGCTGCGATGGAAAAAACCGACGAGCCAACTGCGCTGGAAAAGATCCTCGATGTGCTGCGCACCCATGCGCCGCAATATTACGAGAGCACCGAAGAAGACTAGCAGCCGGGGCTCAGCGCCCGAACGCTTCGGGCACAAGATCAAACAAAAAGGGCTGCCTTCCCACGGGGGGGCGGCCCTTTTCTTTGCCATGCCAGCTCGGCTCCCGCTTGCAACAAGCCCTTGCTGTATTATATAAGCAATACGCTTTGCCGAAATGCGGGCGCTGGCCGAACGGCCTTCAAGGGACTGCGATCCATGCCGGGCGGCGCAATCCGTCAGGCCCCTAATTGTGCGAAAGGCAAAAACTATGCTGCATAAAATCCTCAAGGGCATCGCCCCGATTGTCGCGCTGAGCATGGGCGGGATGACCGCCGGATGTAATGGCACCCAGATCAATATTGGCGATGACGATGGCGTTCCGCTGGCTGAACTCGATATGAGCGGAGCGGCGCCGACCGCTCTCACTTTGGCCGGGCCAGACAGCGTCGTCGTAACCAAGGGCGATAGTCTTTCGATTGAAGTCGAAGGCGATGAAGAGCTGACCGAGGCTTTGCGTTTCTCGCTCGATGACCAAACCCTCGGCATCTCGCGCAAATCCGGCTTCTCTTATGACCAAGGCACCGCGACCGTCCGTGTCACCATGCCTGCGCCGGGCGAATTGGTGCTGGCCGGGTCAGGCACTATCGCAGCAGAAACAATGGCGCCTGAGGCGCAGATTGTGATCGCAGGTTCGGGCCGGATCGATGTGGCCTCGCTCAAGGCGGACAAATTGGACCTCAATGTCATGGGTTCGGGCACGGCGGGCGCTGCGGGCAGCGCGGGCGCGCTCGATCTGACGATCGCAGGCTCTGGCCGCGCCGAACTTGATGAATTGAGCGCCGAGACAGCCGATGTCTCGATCATGGGTTCAGGCTCGGGTGCGTTTGCTTCTGATGGCAAGGTTGATGCCTCGATCATGGGCTCGGGCGATGTCACCGTGTTTGGCCGGGCGGAATGCACAGTCTCCGCCATGGGTTCGGGCAAGTTGCGGTGCAAATCAGCAGGCGATG
>CAZDHB010000010.1:46664-49994 GCA_964505255.1 uncultured Porphyrobacter sp. | reverse complement strand
AGCGGCCCAGCAAGCGGCGGTGAAAGCGAGCTAGACGCGTTCGGTTCAGCCGGGCTTGCTCGCTTGTGCGGCTCGGCTGAGCGCGTCTTCATTGAGCGGTAACCCTTGGCCGCCTAAAAGGGGGCAGCAGGACAAGGACCACCCTCATGCCCCTCACCCTCATCACCGCGCCGGCTCGGCCCAATAGCCGCTTGACCGCCAAAATTCAGACCGGCGTTAGAGCCGGGCTTATCCTCGTTGCAGGATCGATGCTGAGCGGCTGTTTGGCCAAAACGGCGCTGGATGTAGCGACCGCGCCAGTGCGCATTGCCAGCAAAGGCGTTGATCTTGCCACCACCAGCCAGTCCGAGGCCGACGAGGCACGCGGGCGCGAAATCCGCCGCCGCGAGGAACGGCTTGGCTCGCTCGAACGCGAATATGAAAAGCAGGCCGAAAAATGCGAGGATGGCTCGCGCAAGGCCTGCGACAAGGCGCGTGATGCCTTGGCCGAAATGCGCGCCATTATGCCCACAGTGCCGCTCGAACCGGAAAACTGACGCCTAAACGGGCGCTGCCGCACGGCGCAATCGGTCATTGATGGCGCGGCCTATTTCGCTGTCGGGTATGGGCGCTATGGCAATGCGGGGCTGGTCAGAGGCCGCTGCCTGATGCAGGCAATCATAGAGCTGAGCCGCGGCTTCTGGCAAAATACCGCCGATTGAGAGGCTGCAATCGCCCTCAACCGCGCCGAAGCCGATCATAAACTCATCCGCCTCGGCAGAGCTTGCATTGAGCCTGACGGGCTTACCCGGAGCGTAATGGCTGGCCATTTGACCGGGCGCTTCGATGGCCGTTTTGGCTGAGATTTGCGGTAGGCCGCGATCAAAATAATGACGGTGCAGCGCATCAAGATCGACCGGGCCGGGCCGCAATTCTTCCCAAGAACCGTCAGCGCGGATCGCCAGAATGCTCGATTCAACACCGGCTGAACATTCGCCCCCATCGAGCACAAGATCGATCCGCCCATCAAGCGTTTCAAGGACATGGGCTGCGCTGGTCGGGCTGATAAAACCGCTGCGATTGGCCGAAGGGGCAGCGAGCGGAAAATCGCACGCTTTGAGCAAGGCCTGCATCACCGGGTGCGCGGGACAGCGAATGGCGACCGTATCGAGGCCTGCGGTCACCGCCTCAGCCAAGCCTGCAGCGCGGGTTTTGGGCAGGACCAGCGTGAGCGGGCCGGGCCAATGGATCATTGCGGCAATATCGGCCTGATCGCTCCAATCGGCAAAGTCTTGTGCCTGCACTTTGTCTTTCACATGCACGATCAGCGGATTGAAACCGGGCCTGCCTTTGGCTGCGTAAATCTTCGCAACCGCTGCCGGATCATCGGCTCTTGCCGCCAGCCCGTAAACTGTCTCAGTTGGCACCGCGACCAGACCGCCTGCTTGCAGAATCGCTGCGGCGCGGGCAATTCCGCTCGCATCAGCCAAAAGCGTTTCCGTAGCGTTCTTGCTGCTCATGGCATGCGCGCTATATGGGGAAAACATTCTTGCCAAGCCCATGCTAAGCGTACGACCGAGGAAAAGGACATCTGCTCGTGATACCCTACACCCCTGCGACACAGGACCAATTGCTTTCCATCCGGGTCAATGCCGGCATTGAGGAGATTGCCGCATCGGAGAAATTCGCCGCGGCTGAGAGTGATATGGTCGAGGCGATTGTCGAAGGGGTTGGCGCATTCGCTGCTGGTGAATTTGCCCCGCTTAACCGGATTGGCGATCTTGAAGGGGCAAGCCTCGAAAACGGGGTCGTGCGCCTGCCCGATGGGTTCAAATCCGCTTACGAGGGCTATGTCGAGCAAGGCTGGAATGCGATCGCCTCTCCGGCAGAATTTGGCGGACAGGGCCTGCCCTTCACGCTGGCTTGCAATGTGCTGGAGAATCTCGGCACGGCCAATATGGCCTTTAACCTCTTGCCGATGCTGTCGGTTGGCGCGATTGAGGCGCTGGAGCATCACGGCAGCGACAGCCAGCAAGCGCTTTACCTGCCCAATCTGGTAAGCGGCCTGTGGTCAGGCACGATGAACCTCACCGAACCGCAAGCAGGCAGTGATGTGGGCGCTTTGCGCAGCACTGCTGAACCGATCACCGAGGGCGAACATGCGGGCAAATACCGCATCGCTGGCCAGAAAATCTACATCACCTGGGGTGAGCATGAGCTGGCTGAAAACATCATCCATCTGGTGCTGGCGCGGCTGCCCGATGCACCCGAGGGTACGCGCGGCATATCCCTGTTTATTGTGCCCAAATATCATGTCGCGGCCGATGGTTCGCTGGGCGCGAAAAATGATTTGCGCTGCGTCAGTCTGGAGCACAAGCTGGGGATCAATGCCTCGCCCACTTGCGTGATGAGTTACGGCGATAATGGCGAATGCATTGGCGAACTGGTTGGCGCAGAAAACCGCGGCTTGATGGCCATGTTCACGATGATGAACAACGCCCGGATTAATGTCGGCAACCAAGGCACGCAAATTGCAGAACGCGCCACGCAGCAAGCGCTTGGCTACGCGCAGGACCGGGTGCAATCGGCCCGCGCAGGATCGGCTGACAAGGCTCCGGTGGCGATTATCGAGCATCCCGATGTGCGGCGCATGCTGTTGCGAATGAAAGCGCTCACTCAAGGCTCGCGGGCGTTGCTGTATTACACCGCCGGTCAAGTCGACCGCGGCACTTTGGGCGATGAGAGCGCGGCGGCTTTGGGTGAAATTTTGACCCCGCTGATCAAATCCTGGGGCACTGACATCGGCACCGAGGTCGCCAGCCTTGGCATTCAGATCCATGGCGGCATGGGCTTTGTCGAGGAAACCGGCGCAGCCCAGCATTGGCGCGATTCGCGCATTGCCCCGATTTACGAAGGCACCAATGGCATTCAAGCAGCCGATCTGGTGACGCGCAAGCTGGGTATTGATGGCGGCGATGCCATGATCAATCTGGCCGAGCAAATTGCGGCGCAATGTGCCGATAACGCCCCCGCGCTGGCCGATCTCGCCAAGGATTGCGCGGGCATTGCTGAATGGATGCGCAGCGAGGCCAGCCTCGATGACAGATTGGCCGGCAGTCAGGCCTTTTGCACCATGTTGGCGGTCGCTGTGGCCGGATGGCAGCTGACTAAGCAATTGGCCGCGATTGAAGAAGGCGCTGCGCCTGCGCTTGCGGATAGCAAGCCTGCCATCGTGCAGTTCTTTTGCGACACCATCGTGCCCGAGGCAGCGGGCCTCAAAGCAAGCGCATTGGCCGGAGCCAAAGGGCTTTATGCGATTAGCGATGCGGCGCTCTGCGCCTAATTCAGCGC
>CAZDHB010000010.1:38034-46564 GCA_964505255.1 uncultured Porphyrobacter sp. | reverse complement strand
AAAGTCGCGCGCGCCTCGCCGGTCAAATTGCGCCGCGGGGGCAGCCGCGCGCCTGACAGTTTTTCAATAGCCGCTTGCCCGTCTGCGCCCGGTGCAAATGTCCGCCAGATAATCCCTGCTGTGTCATCGCTGACCAGCAAGGAGCCATCAGAGGCCCATTCCACCCAAGTCGGGCGGCCGCGCGTATCGCCTTCCTCGGTGAGAAAGCCGGACAGAACCGGCACCGGCTTGCCTTGCGGATTGCCGCGCTCGTCAAAATCGACATAGACCACATCATAGCCCGAGGGCGGTTTGCGGTTCCAGGAACCATGGCGGGCGACAAATGCGCCCGAACTCATCGCATCGCCCATGCGCGCGCCTTCTTGGCTGAAAACGAGGCCCAATGCAGCGACATGCGGCCCCATCGCATAGACCGGCTTGCGCGTGTATTCGGTGATAAATTGCGGCGCGGGCGCTTCGACCCGGCGGTCGAAATTGTTCCTCCAATAAACCCAAGGCCAGCCATATTGCGCGCCAACGGGAACATTCGTCAGATAATCCGGCACAAGGTCAGACCCGAGCATATCGCGTTCGTTAACGGTGGTCCAAAGCTCGCCCGACCATGGGCTGAAATCGAGCCCGTTGGGATTGCGCATGCCAGCGCCGAAAATGCGCTGTGTCTCAGCGCTCAGATTATACTCCCAAATAAGCGCGCGGCCTTCCTCGATCTCCATCCCATGCTCGCCAATGTTGGAAACCGAGCCGACCGCAATATAGAGCCGGTCGCCATCGGGGTGGATTTCCATATTGCGCATCCAATGCCCGCCGCCGGGGGCCAGATCCATCAGCTTGCGCCCCTCGCCCGCTATCTCGTCTGCGCCCAAGGGATAGTCAAAGCTGAGCACTTCATCATGATTGGCAACGTAAAGCGTATCCTCATGCCACGCCATGCCCGAGGGGGAATCGAGATCATCGCGCAGCACTTGCTTGACCTCAGCCGTGCCGTCGCCATCGCCGTCACGCAGCAGCACTATCTGGTTGGCCGAAGCGCCCGTCGCGCCCGCCCGGGTCAGCAGCAAATCGGCAATCCAGGCAGTGATCCCGCCGCCATCTGTTTCAGGGGCGCGGGTTAAAGTCACCAGAATATCGCCATTCGGCAGCGCCAGCAGAACGCGCGGATGATCAAGCCCCTCGGCAAAACGGCCCACCGCCAGTCCCTCGGCCGGGACCGGCGCCTCGCCTTCATTCCAGCCGATCGGCTTGGCAATTTGCACGGTCGGCACGCTCTCGCCATCCGGCTCTTCCAAAACCGGCTCCGTGCCGGAAACATCGGCCACGGATAATTCGGCCTTATCCCCGCGCGTCAAAGCATAGCCTGCGAGGATCAGGATTATGATCAGCACAGCCAGTGCGATGAGGATCTTCTTGCCAGTTGTCATTATGCCCTCATGTTTTGCGAAGGATAGGCGGCGATGAGCGCGCCTATGCAGGCGATTTGTCTAAGCGTCATCGTCTACGCGCCATCCGGTCGCCCGGCAATCCCATGAATCGCTCTTGCAGCTTTGCCAGCGCAGCTTAGAAGGCGGGCGATGTATGATTTTCGGCCCGCCCCCGGCACACCCAAACCTGACCTGTACCGCGATTTGCTCGCCGCCGCCGATGCGCTGACCGCCGGAGAAAGCGATCGGGTTGCCAATATGGCCAATGTCGCCGCGTTGCTTTGGGAATTTTTGGAGGAGGTAAACTGGACCGGCTTTTACTGCATGAGCGAGGGCCTTGAGGACAGCGCCCAAACGCAGCTTGTGCTGGGCCCTTTCGCGGGCCGGCCGGCCTGCATCCGGATTGACCTTGGATCGGGGGTATGCGGCGTTGCTGCGCAGTCACAAAAGACTCAATTGGTCGATGATGTGGAGCAATTTCCCGGCCATATCGCGTGCGATGGGGACACGAAATCGGAATTGGTCGTGCCGGTCATAAAGGACGGCAAGACAATCGCTGTTATCGATCTCGATAGCCCGCGTTTGGCCCGCTTTGATGCGCAGGACGCGCGCGGCATTGAGGCTTTGGCGGATATGTTGGCGGCGCGCATTGCGCCTTAATCCTTAGGCTGGCGCGGGGTCCCTTACTCTGGCGCAGCAGAGGTCGGCGCAAGGCTGACAAACGGCGGCTAAGCAAGATTTGCAGGCCGATTTTGGCCTCGTTCATAACCAGGCTGGCACTTGCCCCTTTCTAAGACAGCGCTGGTTTAGACGCTTGGCAAAGCGCCAAGGAGCAAGCAGCATGCGCCTTTGAATTGGTATTTGTATGGCTCTCGGCCGCTAGATCGAGGGCTGGATATAAAATGCACCGTAAAGCTTTTGAGGAAGGCTCCTCAAGAACCAGCTGGCCCAAACACGAGCTGGCTTAAAAAACCAGCTTTTGAGGGCATTCGCGAAAGGGAATTGACATGATTTCACGTAAGATCCTGTGGAGCGCCGGTGTGGTGAGCGCGGCGGTTATTCTCGCAGCAGCACCCTCGTCAGCGCGGGACCTCACCAGCGATGCGGCGATGGCCAATGCCGCGCGCGCAATCGGCAATAGCGGATTGCAAGATAGCCTTGGCGGTATCGCGCAAGACGCTGCGCGCAGCGCGGCCCGTGATGCCGTAATCGATGGCGTGCAAAGCGCTGTTTCCGCGCCGGTGACTACGGCAGATATCGAGGCGCATAGCGTACAGGCTGAACCGGTCGCCACGCGCGCAATTCTAAGCCAAACCGCAGCCAATCAGCAGCCGGTCCAGCAAACAGTTCAGCAGGCGGCAACGCCGGTTATCCTGCCGACCACTGCTGCGCCAGCTCAGCAGCAATATTATCTGGTCCGCGATGCCAATGGCACACCGGTCTACACGCCGGTAAACACTCCCCAGCAAGGCGCCTCGCGCAGCATTCCAGCGAGCGCGCATAGCGCAGCAGGCAGCAGCGTTCCGCAAGTCAGCGGTGGCCGCTTGCCCAATGGCGCACAATTGGTGTCGTTCGACCGGACAGCGTGGCTCAATGAATGCGAAGCGCGTCTGGCGACTTATGACCAAAATGATCAGGGGCGCATTATTGGCGCCTTGATCGGCGGTCTGGGCGGCGGATTGGCGGGCAACCGGCTCGACAATGGCAATCGCCTCGGCGGCAGTCTGCTCGGCGCAGGTGTTGGCACTTTGGCGGGCACTTTAATCGGTGACGCATTGGATGACCGCGCAGATCAGAAAGCGCGGGCCGCAGCGCTCAGCTCGGCGAAACAGCAATGCGCGCAATATCTCGACGCCTATATGGCGCAGGCCCAGAACGCCGCACCCACCACCACATTCACACCGGGCCAGCAATATATGTTGGTCCCTGTGACAGTGCCAGTGGCGCAGCAAGCGGTCTACCGCGAGGTGACGACAACCAGCGGGCAATAATTCGGCCGGTTCGCGTTATTGGGCGCGTTACTTGACGCCTTGCTGAGGGACGGTGTTGACGTTTAAAAACGCCACCCAACCCTGACGCCAACGCGCAAAGCGTCATTTTGAAAGCGTTCGTCATTGGATTGCTTGAAGCGGTATTCTGCATTGGCCGAGGCATACAGCCCGCTGCTTGGCTGGCTCCACGCGAGCGCGATACCCGGCGCGATATAGCTATCCTTGCGCAGCTCACCATCGGCAGCGCCGCGAGCGATGCGGCTGTCATAATCCCATTGGCGATATTCGATCGAGGGCCGGATACGCAGGCGCTCGGCAATCGGCTTGCTGTAAGTCACGCGCGCGATTTGCCGGTCATAGCTGCGCCGCGGCTCGTCCGCGCTGTCATTGGCATCGGCGCTGACATTGAGGCGGACCCAGTGATAGGAACCCAAACGGCGATTGACCTCGGCCGCTGCGCGGTAGCCATCGCTATTGCCGCGAACCGCTGTGTCATAATCGCGCTCACGATATTCGCCGGTCACGCGCAGGCGGGTTTTGCCCTTTTGCCATTGCACGCGCGCACCCACGCTTGTTTGATCGGCCTGAAACGCCTCGAGCAGGGCGATGTTTTCCAACCGCCGCGCATATCCGCGCACTTGCACCTCGTCTGACACTTCATGATCGATCTGAAGGCGCGCGATCTTGGTCTCTAGGCTGGCGCGCTCTTCATCGCGAAATTCAAACACGCGGGCCTCGCCCTCGGCGCGCACGCTGGTATTCTCGGTCAGTGAATAATTGATGCCAAGGCGCACTCTGGCACCAAAGCCGGAGCTGTCGATCCCGTCGCCTTGATCCATATCGAGGTCAGAGCCGACTGCGCGCGCCTCGATCAAGCCATCGAAGGTGAGTGTTTCCTCACCGGTATCCTGCGCCAAGGCGGGCGCGCCAAGGAGGAACATGCTCAGCATCAGCCCAATAAGAAAGAGCGCGAAAAGAGCGTGTTTGCGCAAACAAGCAGCGCGTGAAACGGAATTTGGGATCATCATCATGGTTCAATCCACCGACCAAGATCGCGCGCCGCCTCAGCAAAACAGGCGCGTATCTTGTCGGGCGAGCCCCATGCCTTGCCCAAATCATGCTCGTGGCGGCGTGCTTGCTCGCTCAATTCACCAAGCCCAAATAGCGTCGCGGTGCCGGCAATCTGATGCAGGAGATTGTGAATTTCATCGGCCGTTTCAGCGCTGATCTCTTCGCTTTCTAGCGCGCGGACAATCAATTGCTGCGTATGCCTGTTGCGCTCGAGGAATTGCCCCTTGAAAACATCGGCAAGAGCGGGGTCAATCGCAGGCTTGGCCGCTGGCTCTTTGGATGACGCCTTTTTGGCCCACGCATCCATCGCCGCGCGCAATTCTTCAAGCGAGAAGGGTTTGGCCAGAAATGCCTGCATCCCGCAGGCCTTATAAGAGCGCACTTCATCAAAGCTGGTGGCTGCTGTGACCGCGATAATAGGCAGTTTTTCCGCAGTAAACCCGCGTTCCCGCAAGCGCGATGTCGCCTCCATCCCGTCAAGGATCGGCATCATCACATCGGTCAGCATGAGTGCGTAAGGACGGCCCTCCTCCTCTGCGGCGAGGACCATATCGATCGCCTCCAGGCCATTGGCGGCAATATCCATCTCGAATGACAATTGCGCCGCCATCACCTTCATCGCCTCAGCGCTGATCGGTGTGTCTTCAGCCACTAACACGCGCATTTCGGGTGAGGAAAGCGCAGGCGCAGGGCTGCGAGAAAGTGTGTTTGAACCCGTCGTCACCCCTCAGCGTTATGAAAACTTCCTTAATTTCGAGCTAACGAATTGCCCGGGGGTGCCGCCCCATTCGCAGGCAAGAACTGCTTGGCGGCATGCGCTGCAAAGTCCCTGAAATTTAATCGATAGTTAGGGATAATAGCCTAGGAATTGTTAATCCTGATCACAATTGAAGGGGGTCGAGGGAAACGGCAGGAAATGAGAGCACCGCGCGCGCCAGTGGGTGTCCCGCGGTTGAAACCCGCGCCGCTGCGCCGGATCTGCTTCTCATAATCGCCATCCTCAGCATATTATGTCCGCCCCTTTTCAGGTCGCTCAAGATAGTCCCCGCAGTGGATCCAGCCCCCGCTCAGCCAGCCGCCAACGTCTTCGCCGCGAATTCCAAGCCCATTGGCTGGGGCCGTTATGCGTCGCGTTCGCCTTGGCGCTGCTGAGCGTTCTGGGTGTCTTCAGCCAGCTTGATGGACGCTTTTTTGACACGATCAGCGTCAATCAAGCAGGGACTAAGCCAAGCGTGGTGGTGATTGTTCGCGATCCGAGCTTCGAACAGCAGGGGAATAACCGTTTTGGTTATCTCAATGAAAAACTTGGTTCGCTTGGTGCAGAGCGGATTGGTTATTTGGGCGATGATCTGACCGGCATCCCTGCCGCAAGCCGCGCCAGCAAAGTTCCGGTCATCCTTGGCCTGCCCGCCAAACCCCTCAAAGCGCACCAGATGTGGACGCTGGAGGCAAGCGAGGCCGATTTTGCAGGCAGCGTGCCTGCCGCGCGGACGCTTGCCCCTTCGCAATACGGGATCCACCGCGCCCAAACAGCGCAATTGGCCGGCCGCAGCGGGCCAATACCGGTATTTGATGCAGCCCTTGCCGGGCAAGCGCCTGCGCGCCGGGAGTTTCTTGTTCCGATGCCGCGCCGCCAGAGCATTCCGATCCTTAACGCCAGCCAGATCGCAGCAGGCGAGATCGGGGGCGAAGAAATCGGGGCCGGAAGCATCGGAAATGGGGCCTTGACCGGCACTGCGGCGATGGTTGTCACACCCGAGACATTACAAGGCCGCTTAAGCACCCCGCTTAATCCGGGCGAGCAAACAACCAGCGAAGCCATCTTCAGGGCGCATGCCGTGCATGCGCTGCGCAGCGGTGGTTATGGCTATCCTGCGCAAGATTGGGAGGTGTGGGTCCTGCTGCTTGCGCTGGGCGGTATCCTTGCCCTTTTGATGCGCGAAACAGACCCCAAGCGCCTCGCGATCATCGTCCCGCTAAGCTTCAGCGTGCTGATCATCGCCGCCTCATGGGGCGTTTTGGTCACCGCCGGAAAGCTGTTGCCGGTCACCGCGCTCTTGCTGGCCACTTGGCTGATCACCTTTCAGCGGATTATCGAGCGCGAGACCTTTCAGGACCGGGCCCTTGACCGGGTCGCCTCGCGGGCGGTGCAATTGTCGCTCAACCGCTCGGCCTTACGCGAAGGGGCGCGCCTGCCGCAATATCTCGGCTCCGCCGCAGCCCTCGCCGGAGTGGAGCGCAGCATGCTTATTCAAGTCTCCCCCGGCGGTGAATTGACGGTTCTGGCGGCCAGCAATGCTGCAATTGACGATATCCAGATCGATACCAAGCGCCTTAGCGACATTCTCGGCAAGGTCCGGCGCAGCCAGAGCGTTGACGAGGCCGGAGAAATCGTTCCCGGATGGCAAGGCGAGGTCAGGATCGGCTGGGTCGGTGCAGGCGAGGAGCATCTCTATTGGATTTACACACGCCCCGTCACCGCCACCCCGGGCAGATCGGCGCATTTGGTTCGTGCGATTACGGCAAGCTTTCGCGAACTCTTCCGCTGGCGCGTGGATCTCAATGCGCGCGGCAGCAAGCAGCAGCGCAATCAGCCCATTGATGAGCGCGTCGCCAGCGCTATTGCTTTGGTTGCCAATGAATCTGAGCAGATCCGGCGCGGCTTTGATGCAATCGGTACGGCGGTGGTCATCTTTCACCTGATCGGTTCGCCTCTGCATGCCAATGAGGCCATGCAAGAGATTTACGAAGAGGCGGGTCTCGATTTGTACGAGACCTCGCTCACCGATGCTTTGCTTGCTTTGACGCATCTCGGGCCCAACCGGGTTCGGGCGCTGATCGAGGGCCTGATGCTCAATGGCTCGGAAATGCTGCTGCCGATGCGCAATCTCGGCGATAGCGAACGCACGAGCGAACATCTCTTGCGAGTCGCTGCAACACAGCGCCGCGAGGCAACCTCTGACCGGGTCCTCGTGCTAGAGGCGATCGATGTGCGCGAGGCCAATCGCGCGGCCGATCTGCGCAAAGCGGTCGGCAAATATATCGACTTGCAATTGCGCAATGATTTTGAGGCGATTCTGCTTGGCTCTGAGCTGGCCAGCGATACGCGTTTGGGTCCGCCAGAGGTCCAGCAAGTCATCGCGCAGATCAATGAGACAGCCCTGCGCGCGACAGAGCGGCTCAATAAGGTGGGTCAGCTGGTGCGCTCCGAAACCATCGATGTCACCGAGGCCTGCTATCCGGTTGATGCGGCAAAAGTCGTCAAGGACGCGGTGGCGCAGGCCTCTGCCCTCGCCAAGGAACTGGGCGTTGAGGTCAACACCGAATTGCCCGGGGTTAGCGGCTTTACCATGGCCGAACCGGTCGCGCTCACCGAAATGCTGTGCGCGATGCTGCGCGTGATCATCGCCGATACGCCGAATGGCGGCACGGTGTCGGTCTCGCTCGAGGAAGTGGGCGGGCGCACGCATATCAGGATTTCCGGCGGATTCGGGATCGGTTTCGACCGCCTCTTGTGGCTCATCTCCAGTTACGAGGAAGGCGCAGTTGGCGAATTTCGGGTGATTGGCGAAGGCATGGCCAAGGTCACGCGCTGGCTCGCCAGCATCTCCTATTGGGGAAGCGAGGCCAATGGGTTTGGTTTCAATATTGATTTGCAAGGAATTGGCTGATGAGTGCGCGCATTCTGATCGTTGATGATGATCCGATCTTGTCGGGTATGCTGAAACTGACGCTGGAGCTGGAAGGCTTCGAAGTGTCGGTTGCCAATGACGGCGAGGAAGGTCTGGCGAGCGTCGCCAGCCAAGATTTCGCGCTGGTTATTCTTGATCTTGTCATGCCCAAGATCGACGGGGTGAAATTCTTGCGGCTGCTGGCGCAAATGGACCAGACGCGCCCGCCGATCATGATTGCCTCATCCGCCATCGAAGAGAAGCTGACCGGCTCTTTTCAAGCGCTGGGCGTGGTCGATATTGCGCGCAAACCGCTTGGGCCCCAGGAATTCGTAGCGCGCGTCAAAAAAGCCTTGCAGCAGGTGCAAGTCGGCCCTGA
>CAZDHB010000010.1:22859-37934 GCA_964505255.1 uncultured Porphyrobacter sp. | reverse complement strand
AGGAATTCGTAGCGCGCGTCAAAAAAGCCTTGCAGCAGGTGCAAGTCGGCCCTGAAGCCCAGTCCGGCACCCCCTCTTCGTCAGAGGCGGCTTAGGCACAAGCGCGCCGGCCATGAGCTTTCTACCCCTAACCCTATTCCCTGAGGGAGGCCTCGCAGGCTCGATCATCACCACGGTGTGGGTCGGTGTCTTTGTGATGTGCTTTTTCAATCTGCGCTATGGCTGGGTGTTATCGGGATTGGTGGTGCCCGGCTATCTGGTGCCGCTGATGATCGTCAAACCGATTGCGGCGCTGGTGATCAGCGTCGAGGCGGTGCTGACTTACCTCATTGTCTGGGTGTTTTCGGAAAAACTGGCGCCGGGCCGCTTTCCCAGCCTGTTCGGGCGCGACCGGTTTATGGGGCTTATTCTCGCGAGCATTGCGGTGCGGCTGTCGCTCGATGGCTATTTATTGCCCGAATTTGCCGATTGGCTCGAGGTTAATTTCGACCGGCGGATCGACTGGGAAAACAATTTGCAGAGCTTTGGTCTGGTGGTCATTTCGCTCATGGCCAACCAGTTCTGGAAACCGGGCCTTGGCCGCGGGCTGGTGATGGCGGCGGTCACCACCGGCCTCACCTATCTGATTGTGCGCTACGGCCTGATGGAGATTACCAATTTCCGCATCTCAGGCGTCTATTATCTCTATGAAGGATTGGCGATTTCGGTGCTCGCCAGCCCCAAGGCCTATATCATCCTGACCCTCACGGCGCTGATCGCCAGCCATTACAATGTGAAATATGGCTGGGACTTTTCGGGCATTCTCATCCCCGCGCTGATCGCATTGCAATGGTATCAGCCGGCCAAAATCCTGAGCTCTTTTGGCGAGGCGCTGATCATCTATTTCGTCGCCATCCTTATTCTCAAACTGCCGATCATGGCCAATGTCACCATGGAAGGCGGGCGCAAGCTGCTGCTCTTTTTCAACATCAGCTTCGCTTGGAAAATGATCCTTGGCTGGTTCATCCTGTGGCAGGGGTACGACGTCAAGACGACCGACTTCTTCGGATTTGGCTATCTGTTATCGACGCTGATTGCGATCAAGGCGCATGACAAGGATATTTTTCCGCGTCTGGCGCGCTCGACCTTGCAAGTGAGTTTGGCCGGGGCCGTGCTTGGCAATATCGTTGGCTTCACCCTGTCTGCGGCAACCACGCGCGCACCTTGGAACAGTGCCGCTGTGCCCAGCGCTGATCTCAGCGCGCTCGATACCCCGAAACAAAGCGCTCTGATCATCACTGCCGTGGGCGATGCCTACAGCCGCACCATGCGCGGCGAGGCCCAGCCGCTCAGTGCCGAAAACCGCCAGGCGCTGGCTCAGCTTATCGAGCTGTTCGAGGAGGAAATGCCGGAGGCTGCCTTTGGTTTCAGCCAAAGCGCCAGCGGATGGCGCGTGACCGCCATTGAAGAGGGGCGGATCGCGATTGCAAGAGACGACGCAAAAGGCGCCGAATTGCTGGTGTTTGATCCCAAGTCATCAGGTCAAAAGGCCATTGTTTTGCCTGATCCAACGGGTTTGCCCGGCCTCACCAATGCGGTCCTTGCGATCCAGCGCAACCAAAACGCGCGGTGGCTGGTGATCGGCGCGCCTGATCCGGCCTTGACCGCATCAGACGAGGGGGTCGCGCAAGTTTTCCAAAAAACCACAAGCGGCGCTTATCTGGTGATCCAAGCAGCCGCGGGAGAGGGGGGAGAGGAGGCCCCCGAACTTGCCGCATCCAATGATGCCGCCGCAGCGACTGAGATTGCCCGTTTAAAACAGCTCATACCCGGACTTGAAATACGTCTTGCAGACGAGCGGGCCGGTGGGATTGGTGCGCAAGCGGTTTTGCGGCTTGATCAAGCGAGCCTCAATTCCATCGCGAGACAAACCGTTCGGCTCAGCCAAAATGCAGAGCCGGGCCAATGCGCCTTGTCGCGGATGCCCAATGAGAGAACCGGCTGGCAGAGTTTGCCGGAGCTGGCTTACACCCGGTTTGAAGTGGCCGCGCCGATGATTGCAAACGTGGCTGCCGGCCAAGCGCCGCATGCCGCCATCGCCGCCGCCAATCTGGGCGGCATGGTTCTGCGCCGTTGCCGGTTTGGCGAGGCCGCGCATTGGAGCCTCTCGTCCAATCTGCGCGATGAGGGCAATATTTTCCTTGCCGAAGGGCAGCGCCCGCAAAAAGCGGTGCTGACATTTGAAAATGCGCGCGGTTCGCTGCCCGCCCGGATTGGTGTGGCCATGCATGACAGCTGGGGCTCAAGCGCGCTGTTCGCGGCGACCCGCAGCGACAGTTTTCTGCGCGATCCCGAAACCGTCTTTGATACCGTCTGGCAAGAATGGGTGCGCCAGCAGGAACAAAGCGATGAGGCGATGGTCTTTCAATTGCGCGCCCGCCCGCGCGAGGCAGTTGATTATCGCCGCGGTGTGGATGTGCTGGTCGCCAATGACCGTCTGGGGCCGGAACGCGAGGGCTCCGTCCAGATCATCACCGCTTTGCGCGAAGCCGGCCTGAGGGCAGAGCCGGTGACCAATGGGATCGAGCATGCCGGCATGGAAGCGCGGCCCAGCATGTCGGTGCGCTATCTCGATAGTATGGGCGATCGGCGCTATGCGTTTGGCTGGCTGATGTTTGCCGGGATTGGCGAGGCATCGACCGCCAAGGGGGGCGAGCAGCCATGAGCCTCTCTCTTATTGTCAAGCTGGTGATTTTCGCTGGTCTGGCGCTGCTCGCCGCCGCGGGTGGGCGTGGCTATGGCTTTCAGCTGGCGTCCTATTTGACTGATGTGCACGAAATCACCGCGCGCGATGCGCATATTTCTCGCCGCTCGATCGCTTATCGCATTCCGCAAGATGGCAAGCTGACCTTTGTCTTCTCGCAGCCGGTGACCAAGGCAAAAGTGCTGGTCCACCCCTCGACCAGCAAAGAGGTGCGCGGCCTAGAAGATGGTTTCATCTATGGTGTGCGGGCGCGCTGGATCGGGGCGGCAGGCGAGGAATTGTCGGTTTACGAGGCCTATTTGCAAGCCGATTCGCCTGATGTTGTGTTCGCCTCTGGCGAAGTTTGGCGCTTTTTCCGCACGCGGCCCGAACTGGTTGCGGAGCAAGATCAGCTTTTGATCGAAAGCGATGTGCCCGCAGCGCAGCTAGAACTGGAAGTGTTCGCCCTCGATACAGGCATAGTCGGCGTCGATGTGCGGGTTTTTGAGCAGCGCAAATATCTCGGCAATCAGTCCCTCGCCGCTTATCGCCGGTTAAGCGATGAGACGCGCGGACGTTTAACCCAGCCCAATGTGTTCCCCGCAGATATGCTGAGCGACGAGGAAAGGCTTGCGCTGGGGCGGTATCACTGGCGCTCGGTCGGGCCGCTTGGGGTCGTGGGGCGCGATTATGACATGCTCATTCTCTATGAAGCCATGCACGAGGATCTGATTGCTGATGGCCGGGCTCAGCGGGGGGTTTTGCCATGACGCTGAACCGGACCATACTGGCAGGCGGATCAGCCGCCATCATCCTTGCGGCGGCCGCCAAATTGTTTCCTTGTCTTTCCGATACAAGCGGTCTTGCTGAGAGCAATGAGAGCCGCTTTGCAGGCGGACACAGCGCCTTTGCGCAATTTTTCGAAAACCCGCTTGAACGCGCCAGCGCGCTTGAGGATTTTGGCCTTGTCGCGGGAGAGATTGAGGGCACGAGCGATGCGGTCTTGCTGCAAGAGGAAGAGGGGCAATGCACCGGACAAGGGGTTTACTGGGTCCGGCAAAACCCGAGCAGCCGCCTTGCGATCACAGCCCCTCATCGCGGATCGGATCGCCACACAGGGACATTGGCTGCTGCCCTTTTCCACGAAACCAATGCCCGCGCCGCCGCGTGGAATTCGGCCCCGCGCCGCCCGCTTGACACATGCGAGCATGCGATTGACCTGGCGCGGCAGAAAAACCATCTGTTCAGCGCCTTCACGCTGAGCTTTGCGCAGTCCCACAAGGACGCCCGGATTGTCCAATTGCACGGCTTTGAAGGCCAGCGGCGCAGCTCTCTCGAAGCGAGTGAAGCGGGCATGATCCTCAGCAATGGGACCCAGCAGCCGAGCGCCAGCCTGCTCGATCTGGGCGATTGCCTCAGCCTCGCCTTTGCGCCCCATCCCGTGCTTATTTATCCGCTCGATACGGAGGAATTGGGCGCGCGGCAAAACGCGCAAAGCCAATTGCTAAGCGAGGCCGGATTGGACGGTTTTGTGCATTTGGAAATCTCCGCTGAGCTGCGCAGCGCCATGATCACCGATGGCGCTTTGCGCGCGAAACTGGGCGCATGCCTGATGGAGCATGCCGGATGAGCATTCTCACCGATATCAAGGCTGAGCAGGCCGATTTTGCAGAACGCACCCTTGGCGACCGTTTGGCGCAAGGCATTGCGGCCAAGCTGCTGCCGGTGTTCAGCGATATTCACCAAGAGATCTGTGTCTTTCCCGGCGGCGCGGATACACCGGCCAGCGCCCGCCATCATGCAGAGCATCTTGCGCAATATTGCGCGGTGCAACGCGGCCAGATCGCCGAGCTGAATGTCGCCGAGCGGCGGTTTCAAACCCGCTTGGCCAATGCAGTGGATGATGCTGAAGAACGCGCGGCGATCCTCGATTTTGCCCGCGCGCTGGGGGCGGGCCGCAAACAGATCAAAAGCGATAGCAAGGCGTTCGGGCAGTGGTTTGACAGCGATGCGGTCATGGAACGCTTTCACAAGCGGATCGGCGAACGCGAACGAGCGCTGGCTCATGCGATCGAGCGATTGGGCCATATTGCAGGGGAAGCGGTGGCCAGCGATCCGCTGTTTCTTGACACGGCTTTTTTCGTGGAATTGTCCGATGAAGTGCTCTCGCCCATGCGCAATTGGCGCGGGGATGCGCGGATCCGGCAATCGGTCCACAGCTGCCTTGCAGCCATTGCCGAGCGCGTTGGACATTGGCCCTTTGGCTATTGGTTCGAAGAGGTGCTGGCCGCCACGCGCCGCGTTTGTCTTGACGAAAGCGAAGAGATTTGGGTGCAATGCGCGGCCTTTGATGCCTTGCTGGCGCTGTCCCCGCAATCGATCCCGAAAGCCATTTTGGCACGTCTGAAACAGCCGATCGCGGACAAAAGCCCTCAGCGCGCGGATAATGAGCTGTTCTTGCGCCGTCACCTCATTCGTTTGGTCAGCCTGCATTGCGCGCGCGATGATGCCTTTGCCGATGTTTTGCGAAAGCTCAGCCAGGATGCCAGCGGGGCCGTGCGTCAAGTGGTCGCCGAAATCGCTGACCGCTTGCCTGCGGCCTTGGCGCAGGAATGCGTCCTCGCACTGCGCGGCGATGCTGATGCGCAGGTTCGCGCCAGTCTTTTTGCGGATGTGCCGCGTATGCTGAAAATTGTGCCGCCGATGGAATATGGCCAGCATATTGCGCATATTCTGAAGCATGAGGACGATGAATTTACCTTGCGGATCGCCCTTGATGCGGCGTGCCAGCTTACCCAGCATATCGCAGATAGCGGCCCAGATGGTAACCCAGATGATGACGCAGCTGGGGACGCCGTCCACGCCGCGATTGAGCAGGCCATTTTGGCATTTCAAGCCACGGTGCCCTCGCCCAAAATGCTGCGCTGGGCCAATGAGGCGCGCGAGCGGGTCTGGCTCAGCGGAGATCGGCAAGCCCTGACCATTGCCAGAGCCTTGGCCGAGATCACCAGCGGACAGCGGGAGGCGCAAATCCGGTCAGCCAAAGCGCTTTCACCTTGGCTGCCCGAGGATAGCGAGACGATTGGCCGCGCGATGGCGGTGATGGCGCAAAACGGCTTTGGCTTGTCGCTCAAAACGGGCTCTCGGCCATCTGTTCAAGTCGGGGAATGGATCAAAGGCCGCCTTTGGCGCAGCTTGTTTGAAGGGGGCAATTCGGCCACCGACAAGCGGCAAGCGCATATCCACACGACAGGCCGTCATTACCACGGCACCTTGCTTGCCCCGAGCGCCCGTATGGCGGAGCTGGCCCCAACAAAAGTGCCCGGCGAACCGCTGGTTGAAAGCAGCGAGGGCGGGTGGCGCAATTATCTGCCGCTGCTTGATCAGGTTCTCGCCAGTCTGGACAGCGGAAAAACACTGGAGCTGTTCACCAGCGCCGGCGTGACAGAAATTTCGCCTCCCTCGGGCATTTGGCGGCGGCTTCGCATTTTCCTCAAAATCTCGCGCCGCTTTGCTGAGCTCGCCAATTTGCGCAACCGCGATCCCGCGCAATTTCTTGAGGAGCTTGGCGAGTTTGGAGTGACGGTTAGTTTTCGCCCCTATGAGGGAGAGAAAGCGGCCAACCCGCATGTGGCGCAATATTTCGAGGATGGGGGCACGTCATGAGCGAATCATTTGCACTCATCGGTGATCGGCTCTTCGCTTATGCCTCGACCGTT
Source organism: uncultured Porphyrobacter sp. (assembly GCA_964505255.1). GTDB lineage: Bacteria > Pseudomonadota > Alphaproteobacteria > Sphingomonadales > Sphingomonadaceae > Erythrobacter. Next base: position 31,493 of record CAZDHB010000010.1, on the reverse strand, counting down.
TATCACAACAGCCTGATCGAGCTGGCGATATTCCTGTGCTTGGTGAGCCTGTGGTTTTTTGGCCGGCACATGTTTTTGGGATGGCATGCAAGGCGCCAGCGCAAATCGCTCAAACTCGTTCTGGGCGGATGGGGCACACGCGGCAAATCAGGAACCGAACGGCTCAAAGCAGGCTTGATGAACGCGGTGGGACCCTCGATTGTGTCCAAAACCACCGGATGCGAAGCGATGTTCCTGATTGGCACGCCATTTGGCGGGTTGACCGAGATGTTTTTGTTCCGGCCTTACGATAAGGCCACCATATGGGAACAATACCATCTCATGAAAACGTCAAAAGGGTTAAATACGAAAGTGTTCCTGTGGGAATGCATGGGGCTTAACCCGTCCTATGTTCGCGTGCTGCAACGCGATTGGATGCGCGATGATATCGCCACCATTACCAATACCTATCCCGATCACGAGGATATTCAGGGGCCTGCCGGGCGCAATATCCCAGAAGTCATGTGCGAATTTATCCCTGAGCATTCTCAGTTGCTGACAACCGAGGAAGAAATGCTCCCTATTCTTCGCGAAGGGGCCAGTCAGGTGGGAACGCAAATGCGTGAAATCGGATGGAAGCAGGCCGGGCTGGTGCACCGCGAATTGCTGGCGCGTTTTCCCTATGAAGAGCATCCTTATAACATCGCGCTGGTCAATGCGATGGGCGATGAGCTGGGCCTGAGCCATGATTTCTGCGTGAAAGAAATGTCCGACCGGGTCGTTGCCGACCTTGGCGTTCTGAAAACCTATCCCGTTTCGCAGATCAATGGCCGCAAGCTTGAATTTGTCATGGGCATGTCCGCCAATGAACGCTTCGGGGCGCTCGGCAATTGGGAGCGGATGGGCTTTGATCAGCACAATTTGGCGCGCGATCCGCAAATTTTTGTCAGCACCGTCGTCAATAACCGCGCCGACCGCGTGCCCAGAAGCCGGGTCTTTGCACGCATGCTGGTGCATGATGTCGCGGCCGATCGCCATGTCCTGATCGGCACCAATATCGAAGGGCTGCTCGGCTTTATCCAAGAGGAATGGCAGGGATATTGCGACAGGCTGGACCTGTTTGCAGAAGGGCAAGACCCCGCAGAAACGCTCAAAACTCTGGCGCAGCATCAACGCATTGCGCTGGATCAGGCCAGCCTTGATGGATTGCTTAAGGCCATGCTGGAGGAGCATGCCGAGGCTGTGCCCACAAGCGATGCGATGGCCGCCGCAAAGGAAGGCAATCTAGCCAGTTTCCTCGAGCAGCACTCACTTGGCGGCGGCGCAGAGATAGCCGCTCACTATGACTTTATGGCAGACAATATGCGCAGCCTTCGCGCTCTGCAGGAGAAAGTCGCCGCAGGCGGGGATCACACCGCGCTAAACGGCGAAATGCGCGCTTTGCTGAGCAAAGCCTTTATGGCCAAATTGCTGCCCGTCTATGATTCTCAGACCAGCGGAGAAGCCATCGTCCGGCTGGTTGCGGGCAGCACGCCCCCCGGCCTTACCAATCGCATTATGGGGATGCAGAACATCAAGGGCACTGGCCTTGACTGGGTCTATCGCTGGCAAGCCTGGGAAACCGTTTGGAAGGCATGCCAGCAATTGCGTTCAGGCGATCCTTCGGAAATCGAACGCGGCTATCGCAGCCTGGCCAGTTTTCAGGAATTTGGAGTGCTGAGCGAGCAAGAGATGCAAGCCAGCATCAGCGCGGCGCGCGCCATGCTCAAGAAGACCCCTTCGCTTTCGGCGGCGCAATTGGATGCGCTCGGCGCGCGGGTCGAAGGCCAAGTGAGCGCCCTGCAGGGGTCAGAGGACAAATCCTCCGCCAGCAGCGCGGCGAGTGGCAAAGTGCCGCAACTGGCGCAAAGGGCGATCACGGTGCTCGAAGGCTTTGTGGATCCCAGTGACGCGAAAACGCGGCGCGCCACGTCGAACAAGATTTACAAGGCTCTTATCGCCGAACAGATCTCGATGCAGAAGGCCGCAAGTGAGCTGAAAGCGATCACCGCAAGGCAAAAAGGCGGCTGGCTCGCTGGCTGGATCAAAGCCCGCAGCAAACAGGCCCCAAGCTTACGCAAGGCGGGTTAAGCGCGCGCTGCATCGCACATGCGGCCTATACAAATTCCGGCATTCCCGCCGCGCTTCAAAGGGCCCTTGCTAAAGCCCCCTACTCATCCCCGTTATTGGGCCGTTGCAGGAGAGAAGTCGTCTGGCGCAACTTTGGCCAACGGGCGAGCTAGATATCGCCGCCGGTCAACCGTTGGCAGATCAGGTCGAGCTGATCCAAAGTGCGATAGCGAATGGTCACAGCGCCGCTGCGCGGATCGGCATCCGCCTTGATTTGCACCTTGAGCCCCAGAAACTCTTCCAAATGGGCCTGCACCGCCTCAATATCGGCATTCATGCTGGATTGGCCGCCGCTTGCTGGATTTGCGGCGCCAGATGGACCATCTGCGCTAACCTTATTGGTTCGCGCCCGCACCATTGCCTCCACTTCTCTAACCGACAATTGGTCGTTCACAGCCTGCTTCGCAATGGCCGAGGCGTCCTCGTGACCGATCAGCGCGCGGGCGTGACCCATCGACAAATCCGCATTGGCAACAAAACCCAGCACATCCTCCGGCAAAGCCAAGAGGCGCTGGAAATTGGCGATATGGCTGCGCGACTTGTCAACCATGCGGGCAATCTCGGCCTGCGTCATGCCCTGTTCCTCAGACAGACGGACATAGGCGCGCGCCTCCTCGACCGGGTTCAGATCCTCACGCTGCAAGTTTTCGATGAGCGCGAGCGCGGTAACTTCGCCATCGTCCAAATCACGCACAATCGCCGGAATTTCGTGCAGCCGGGCCTTTTGCGCCGCGCGCCAGCGCCGCTCGCCCGCAACCAGTTGATAAGCGCCCTCACCCTTAGGCCGGACAATAATCGGCTGAATCACACCGCGCGCTTCAATCGAGCCAGCAAGCTCAGCCAAAGCGGTTTCATCAAAATGGGTCCTAGGCTGCCCGGGGAGCGGAGAAATCGAAGCTATCGGCAGGGAATGAAGGCCGCTGGCCGCGCGCCCGCCTTCAGCGCTTGTCCCCGTAATATTATCCTTATCCCTCAATTGCTTAGAACCCGATGCGCCTTGTCTGATGGGAGATTTGATCGCAGAGCCGCCCTTCTCAGCCGCATCTGCGCCCGCAGCTTGCGCACCCCCGCTGGCCGAGCCTGCCTGTACCAAGGGTTCCTCACGCTGAACCTCACCCATCAAAGCGCCCAGCCCGCGGCCAAGTTTCTTCTTGCGTGCAGCAGCGCCGGCGCCGCTGGATTTTGGCGATGTTTTGGTTTTGCCGGGCAACTTGTCGGTTTTACTCATGCGGCCTTCCTCTGCTCTGGCAAGCGTGTAATGAGCTCGCGGGCGAGCGCGATATAGGCCTTGCTACCGGGACAATTGTGATCATAAATCAGCGCCGGGAGACCATGGCTCGGGGCTTCCGACAAACGCACATTGCGCGGGATCACGGCTTCAAACACCAATTGACCAAGGCAATCGCGCACATCCTCCGCGACTTGATCGGTGAGCCGGTTGCGCCGGTCGAACATGGTCAAAACCACGCCGATAATGCCCAAATCGGGATTGAAGCGTTGCTGAACCTGTTCAACCGTCTGGAGCAGCTGGCTCAGACCCTCCAGCGCGAAAAACTCGCATTGCAAAGGCACCATCAGCGTATCGGCCGCACTCAGCGCATTAAGCGTCAAAAGACCGAGCGAAGGCGGGCAATCGATGAAACAGACATCATAGCCCCCTTTCGGACCGACAATGCCGCTCGACAAAGCCGATTTTAAGCGGCTTGTGCGATCATCGACATTGACCAGCTCCACCTCTGCGCCGGATAGATCCTGCGTTGCCGGAACTATATCAAGATCGGGGATCTCGGTTGGCTGAATGCATTCGGCCAAATCGCTCTCATCAACCAGCAGATCATAGGTGTTGGTATCGCGCGCCGCATTCTCAATCCCAAGCCCGGTTGAGGCATTGCCCTGCGGATCAAGGTCAATCAGGAGCACTTTCCAGCCCGTGGCCGCCATTGCCGTCGCAATATTAATTGCGGTCGTGGTCTTTCCAACACCGCCCTTTTGATTGGCAATAGCAATTGTAATCATCGAGATTAGCGCCTCTTCCTAAAATGCGTTTTTCACCATCCAGCCCGCTTAAGCAGGCATAGCCGGGCTTATTACATCAGCCAATCCGGCAATTTCGCCCTATTTAGGCGCCGATTTGCCTTGTCCGACCAAAATTCCCGCCTCTAAGCTTGTCCGCGAAAGTTCCACGTGAAACATTTTGCGCTGCGCGGCAGGCAACTCTTCCAATTCTTGCGCTGCCATGCGGCCTTTGGGCAAGAGCCAAATGGTCGCAGCTGTGGAGAAGGGTGCGGATAATCTGAGGAGCTTTTTCAGCGGCGCAAAGGCTCTGGCGCTGATCACACCCGCCTCAAGGGGGCTGGTTTGCTCGAGCCGCTGGCCCAGAACCCGGCAATTCGGCAATCCCAATCTCTGGGTCATGTCTTCAAGCCAGGTCACCCTGCGTTTGCGCGATTCCACCAAAAGCACCGGCCACTGTGGGAATATCGCCGCAATGACAAGGCCGGGAAAGCCCGCTCCTGTGCCAAGATCAAGCCAGGGAGGCGCGCCCTCGCCGCCCTCAAGCGTATCGCGTGTTTCACGTGGAACATGCTCCAGCAATTGCGCGCTATCTGCAATATGGCGCTGCCACACAGCATCAAGGCTTGCCGCTGAAACGAGATTTTGGCGGGTGTTTTCCTCCGCCAGCGCATTTGTCAGCAATGCCAGACGCGGCAGAACCTTTTCGGCGTGCGGCACGCCATGCTGGGCGAGAAGCGCCTCGATATAGGCCTTAGCGCCAGCCTCGCTTGCGATATGCTCAAATTCAGCCAAATGGCCGCTTCTGGATGATGTCTGATTTGGCGCCGTGCCCGATGGTCCGCTCACGCTGCCTCGGCCTCTTTTCGCCGCGCATGAACCAAAAGCGCCGCCAGCGCCGCAGGCGTCACCCCCGCGATCCGCGAGGCCGCGGCAAGATTGGCCGGGCGCGCCGAACCAAGCCGTTCAACCATCTCGTTCGAGAGGCCGGGAACCTCGGCAAAAGGAAAATCATCGGGCAAAGCCATATCCTCATTCGCCTTGAGGTCACGCAGCTCGGCCTCTTGCCGCTCCAGATAAGGCGCATATTGGAGGTCTTCGACGATCTCGGTCAGCATGGTGGGATCATCGAGGTTTTCACTGGCCCAAATGTCGCTGAGCAAAGCCTCCGAAATGTGGCCCGCGCTAATCCAGCGCGACAAGGCTTGCGGCGCTGCATCGGCCTTCACCGGTGCCCCCATGGTCGCCAATTGCTTACCGCTCAGCCGCTCATCCAGCAGTCCGTCACAGCGCGCCCGTGCGTCCTGACGGCGCGCAAACCACTCAGCGCGCGCCTCACTGACACAGCCTGCCTCCATCGCCAGCGGAGTGAGGCGCGTGTCCGCATTGCCCGCCCGCAGACGCAGCCGATATTCCGCGCGCGAGGTGAGCATGCGATAGGGTTCGATCACCCCTTGCAAAATCAGGTCATCGACCATCACCGCCATATAGGAATTGGACCGGTCAATCGCCGGAACCTCGCCAAAACCTGCTGCGGCGGCCGCGTTAAGCCCGGCGATGAGCCCCTGCGCCGCCGCTTCCTCATAGCCGGTTGTGCCATTAATTTGCCCCGCACAATAAACGCCAGGAATGGCCCTTAGCTCAAGGCCGGACGTCAGCGAGCGCGGATCGATATAATCATATTCTACGGCATAGCCGGGCACTTCCATGAGCACCTGCTCCAGCCCAGCGATGGAGCGGAGCATATCAAGCTGCACATCCACCGGCAGCGAGGTGCTGATCCCGTTGGGATAAACCAAATGCGTATCGAGACCTTCTGGCTCGAGGAAAATCTGATGCCCATCACGGTCGCCAAAGCGGTGGATCTTGTCCTCTATCGAGGGACAATAGCGCGGCCCCCTGCCGTCGATCGCACCGCTAAACAGCGGCGAACGGTCAAGATTGTCGCGGATGATATCATGCGTCTTGTGATTGGTGCGGGTGATCGCGCAAAAGATCGACGGGTTCGCGCGCCGCCCAGTCAGCGAAGACATCGTCCAAGTGTCCGCGTCAGAGGGTTGTTCCTCAAGCGCAGCCCAATTAATCGTCCGGCCATCGAGACGTGCCGGCGTGCCGGTTTTGAGGCGCGCCATAGGTAGCCTCGCCTCACGCATTTGATCGGCCAAACGCTGCGCCGCATTTTCGCCAACCCGCCCGCCTTCAAACTGTTCCTCGCCGCGGTGAAGAATACCGCCCAGAAACGTGCCAGTGCAGATAATCACCCGGCCTGCTTCAAGGCGCGTTCCATCGCTGAGATTAAGACCTGCCGCGCGCCCACCGGACAAATGCAGACTGGCTGCCTCGCCCTCGATCAGAGTTAAACCCTCTTGCTGCGCGGCGCATTGCTGGACCTTGGCTTGAAACAGCCTCCGGTCCGCTTGCACACGCGGTCCCCAAACCGCGCTTCCTTTAGAGCGGTTGAGCATACGGTAATGGATTGCACCTGCATCGGCGGCCTGCCCCAAGATACCGTCAAAGGCATCAACCTCGCGCACCAAATGTCCCTTGCCCAGCCCGCCAATCGCCGGGTTGCAGCTCATCGCGCCAATTGCCGAAAGATCGAAACTGACCAGACCCGCACGCGCGCCCATCCGCGCAGCCGCTGCTGCGGCCTCGACACCGGCATGGCCCCCGCCGATCACCAGAACATCAAATTGAAGCGCGTTTTGAGACATGTTGCTGCGCGCTCTAAGCGGCACTGGCGGCCCAGTCAAAGCCCATTTATGCAGCAGCAAGCAGACGGCGCTGTTCCACGTGAAACATTCCCGCAAACCGGTAAGAGCGAATCTCCCGCCCTATTTGCCGATGCAGAACCGCGCAAACAAAGCATCCAGCATATCTTCGGTCGAGCTTTGGCCGAGAAATCCGTCGAACCGCACGCGCGCTATGCGCAAATTTTCCGCGGCAAGCAGCAAATCCATAGACGGCCTAATCTGTGACAAAGCCTCCTTGGCCTCGCTCACCATCTGGCGTTGACGCGCGTTGAGAGCGGCCTCGCCCGGCTTTGGTAAAATCTGCTGAGCGCGGCTTATGATGGCGGCTTTCAAATCATCCATCCCCTCACCCGTTACCGCAGAGACACGCACATGCGGCGCTGTCTTTGCCTCAGCATCAGGCGCATCGCATCGCGCTGCGACTTCTATCGATTGAGCCATTTGAGCATCCCCGCCTTGCGGCGCAGCCCCCTCTGGCCCGAGCCATAAGACCAAATCCGCTTTTGCCAGCTCAGCCTCAGCCCGCTCAATCCCAATCAATTCGATCTGGTCATCGCTTGAACGGCGCAGACCCGCCGTATCGATCAGCACCAGCGGCACCCCGCCAAGGGCAACAGGCCGCTCTATCACATCACGGGTCGTGCCCGCCTCAGCCGAGGTAATGGCGGCCGAAATACCAAGCAAAGCATTGAAAAGGCTGGATTTACCGGAGTTTGGCGGACCAGCAAGCACCACCCTTACCCCGTCACGCAGTCTCTCAGCCGGCGGCCTCGCCAACCATTCGCCCATATCCAAAGTAATCTCGCGCAGTTCCTCGTAAAAAGCCGCAGGCAGGCCTTGCGTATCCTCTTCATCCGAAAAATCGAGCGCCGCTTCCAAACCCGCGCTCAAGTTCAAAATCGCGCTGCGCCAATTCTCGACCCTCGCCGAGATAACCCCGCCAAAACCGGCTTGAGCTGCTTGGCGTTGAAGCTCGGTTTCGGCTGCAAGCAAGTCCCCGAGGGCTTCTGCCTGCGCCAGATCCATACGGCCATTGGCAAAGGCGCGGCGGGTAAACTCGCCCGGCTCCGCCCGGCGCAGACCTTCTTGCTGCCCGAGCGCGGTTTCAATCGCGCTCAGCACCGCCCGGCCGCCATGACAATGAAGCTCGGCCAAATCCTCGCCGCTTGCACTATTGGGCCCCGGAAACCACAGCACCAGCGCCTCGTCCAGCACGCGGCCTTCGGATGATTTCAATTGGCGTACACCAGCCTTGCGCGGCGGCGGCAGGCTGCCCGCTAACGCCTCAGCTGCGGCGCGCGCGCGCGGCCCGCTAATCCGGATGATCGCAATCGCTGCGGGAGGGGCACCGCTCGACACTGCAAAAATTGTCTGAGCCATAATGCCTCACGCGCCTTGCTATTGAGCGGCGATCAATCCTCGGCTGTGTCGTTCTTGGTCTTTTTGCTGCTGCTTTTGCCCGAGGAAGCCGAGCGATTGGCCTGCGCGCCCTCCATAAAGCTCTGGAACAATTTGAACCCGGCCTGGCCCATGGGGGCCAATTGCCGCGCGTAATCCTGCAATTGATCGGGGTTAGAGACGCCCTTCATCGCTTTCGACATCATATCAACATAGACATCATTGGCTTTGCCAACATCAGGCAGGCCCATAAAGGTGCGCGCCTCTTCTGGCGTACAATCGATTTCGATATTGACCTTCATGGTATTCTCCCTTGAAAACA
>CAZDHB010000010.1:13718-22759 GCA_964505255.1 uncultured Porphyrobacter sp. | reverse complement strand
AAACACGGCGCTAAACAGGCTCTAAACACGGCTTGATGCTTGTGTTTTACCCATTTGGGGCTGATTACTTAGCGCGCAAGGGGTCAGACATCCATGGGACAACAGGAGATCATGCAAATGAGCAATGGGGACGCAGGCACACAAATGGATAATTTGGCGCGCTGGCATGACTATATCCAAGGTGGCAGCAAGGATGAGGCGTTAAGCGCGATCCTGCATGATGACGCGGTGTTTCACTCGCCTGTGGTTCATACCCCCCAGCGCGGCAAAGCGATTGTCATGGCTTATCTTGGCGCAGCGGCGCAAACGCTGGGCAATCCGGCCTTTCGCTATGTTCGCGAAATGGTTGATGGGCCGCATGTCCTGCTTGAATTCGAAACCGAGATGGAAGGGGTCCATGTTAACGGGATCGACCTCATCACATTCGATGAAAACGGCCTGATCACAGATTTCAAAGTGATGGTGCGCCCTTTGAAAGCGGTCAACAAGGTCTGGGAGATGATGGGCGCGATGCTGGAGCAGATGAAGGGTTAGCCGAGCCGGTCTTGGACAAGTCCCGCCTTGGCGCAGACTTCTACCTCGAGAAAATCCTCAAACAGGCTGTGCAAGGGATCTGCTTCTGCGAGGCTTTGTTTAACCATCCGCAAGTCACTGGCTGACATATTGGCGACGATGCGCTTCATCACCCAATGTTCGAACCGGCGCTCTGCAATGGGCCTGCGCTGCAAGATCTCAAGATCGCAGTGGCGGTTGTCCAATTGGAGGTCTTCAAGCAGGGTATCAAGGTCGCTGCGCTCACCCTCGATCAGTTGCAAAAAGCGGTCATCTTTGAACAAGAGAAAGCCGGTTATTCCGCGATCAAGATTGCGGCGCGCGGAGGTGCGAATGATCTCAAACACGTCTCCGTGAGTAAAATCATCACCAGCTCTGCTTTGATAAACCAATTGTTCCATCAGACGCCTTCGGCTTTCGCGAAAGTAAGCGCCTAACAAAAATCCCTGAAGGAACTCCTAACCCTCTGACTAAGGCCTCGCCCCAGCGGGCAAGTATTGCCGGCTGCGGGCCTTATTGGTTCATGGTTTCGAAGAAATCTTCATTGGTTTTGGAATCCTTCATCTTGTCGAGCAGGAATTCCATGGAATCGATTGTGCCCATTTGCATCAGAATGCGGCGCAGCACCCACATTTTGGAAAGCTTGTCCTTCTCGACCAGCAGCTCTTCTTTGCGCGTTCCGGATTTGCCAACATCAAGAGCTGGGAAGATGCGTTTGTCTGCAACCTTGCGATCGAGCACAATTTCAGAGTTGCCGGTGCCTTTGAACTCTTCGAAGATGACCTCGTCCATCCGGCTGCCGGTATCAATCAGCGCGGTTGCGATGATCGACAAGGATCCGCCTTCCTCGATATTGCGCGCAGCACCAAAGAAGCGCTTGGGGCGTTGCAAAGCATTGGCATCGACACCGCCGGTCAGGACTTTACCAGAGCTTGGCACAACCGTGTTGTAAGCGCGGCCCAAACGCGTAATCGAATCAAGCAGGATCACAACATCGCGTTTATGCTCGACCAGGCGTTTGGCTTTTTCGATCACCATTTCGGCGACTTGAACGTGGCGCGTTGCTGGCTCGTCAAAGGTCGAGGAGATCACTTCCCCGTTGACGCTGCGCTGCATATCGGTGACTTCCTCAGGCCGTTCGTCTACCAGCAGAACCAGCAGGAAAACTTCCGGGTGATTATCCGTGATTGCCTTGGCGATATTTTGCAAAAGCACGGTTTTACCGGTGCGCGGCGGCGCAACAATCAAAGCGCGTTGGCCCTTGCCTTGGGGCGAGATGATATCAATCACCCGCGCCGATTTATCCGTCACCGTCGGATCGGCTTGATCAAGGGTCAGCTTCTGATCGGGATAAAGCGGGGTGAGATTGTCAAAATTGGTCCGCATCCGCACTGCCGAGGGGTCCTCGAAGTTTACCGAGGTCAGATCGGTCAGCGCAAAATAACGCTCGCCTTCCTTGGGTGCACGAATTTCCCCTTCAACCGTGTCGCCGGTCCGCAGACCCCATTTGCGGATCTGGTTGGGCGAGAGATAGATATCATCCGGCCCAGCCAGATAATTGGCCTCTGGCGAGCGTAAAAATCCAAAACCATCCTGCAGCACTTCGATGGTGCCGATACCCATGATCTTTTCTTCATATTCCTCATCCTCCGCCAGTTCGCGCAGAATTGAGAACATCAAATCCTGACGGCGCATGGTTGATGCGCCTTCAACCCCGAGTTCCTCAGCCATGCTCACCAATTCAGCGGAGGCTTTTTCTTTTAAGTCTTTCAAATGCATGACAAATTTCTTCTTTTGGGACCGGTAAAACCAGCCATTTCAGGGTAAATGCGCTTTTGGAACATCAATTATGGGCTTGGAGAAAGCAGATGCGAAAGAGCCGCGCGAGGCGCCCTTTTCAAGAAATCAAAAGCTGACTTGGGCGATAAGAGAGCGCAGCGGGCGCGTCAATCGCAAAACTGGATCAACCGCCTTTTGCTGAGTTGGCCGCAAGGGCCGCTACTTGTCTAGTGGTGCTTGTCTAGTGGCCCTAATCTAGTGGCGTTTATCTAATGGCGTCTGCCTATTGGGCCGTTAAAATGGTTTGACCACCACCAGCACAACAATCAGCGCCAAAAGCACGCCGGGCACCTCTCCCCAAAGCCGCAATTGTTTTTCACTGAGCGGCCGCGAACCGGCGAGCATCGCTTTCGATTTGGAAACCAGCCAGCCATGATAAGCGGTCAGCAGCACCGCCAGCAGCAATTTTGCATGGAACCATCCTGCCGACCAGGCATTGATCGCGCTGGCCAGGGCAAAGCCCAAAACCCAAACGATGATCAGGCTTGGAACAAGGATAATCTTGCGCAGCAGACCCATGCGCTTGGCCCACAGCGCGGCTTCCTCGCTGCCGGCTGGAACGCTGTGCAGATAAATCATTTGCCGCGGCAGCATGAACAGCCCGGCAAGCCAGAACACCATGAAGATAATGTGCCCGGCCTTTAGCCAAAGATATGTCAAAGCGAGAACTTCCTGCATAGTGGTCTTATGTAAGCGGTGATGCGATAATCGCCAATAGTTTTGCAATCAGACGTGCTGGCCCGAAGATGTCCCTAAATCGCCCGGTTTCAACCCTGCCAATCGCGTACGGTTTGGATGAGCCGCTCGACATGGGCAATCGGCGTGCGGCGATCAATCCCGTGGCCCAGATTGAAAATATGCGGCCGGTCCGCAAAACTCTTCAAAAGGGCTTTAGCGCGGATTTCAAGCTCGGCGCTTCCGGCAAGCAAGAGCAGCGGATCAAAATTGCCCTGAACCGGCATATCGCGCGGCAATTCGCGGTTCACCCAATCAGGATCAAGTGTCTCATCAGCGCCTATGGCTTGCACCCCTGTCTCCCTCGCATAGGCGGGCAATTTCTCGCCTGCACCCTTGGGAAAGCCGATAATGGGCACAGCGGGACAGCGCTCTTTCAAAGCGCTCACAATCGCCGCATTGGGCGCGATAACCCAGCGGTCAAATTCCTGCGGCGCAAGACTGCCAGACCAGCTGTCAAACAATTGCACCGCCTCAGCTCCGGCTTTGATTTGCCCCTCGAGATAATCGACCGTGACCGCGATAATGGCATCAATGATCTCTTCGAAAGCGGCCGGATCGCGGTACGCAAGACTGCGCGCATCATGCTGGTCCCGGCTGCCCTCGCCCGCGACCATATAGGTTGCCACCGTCCAAGGACTGCCGGCAAAGCCGAGCAAAGCTGTATCCTTGCCAAGCCGCGCCTTAACCCGCGCAACTGTTTCATAAATGCCCTCCAGACGCTGAGGAGCGGCCGCCAAGCCGCTTAAGGCGTGATCCACCAGCCTCGGGGTTAAGTGCGGGCCTTCGCCTGCGGCAAAGGTCAGATCCTGCCCCATGGCATAAGGCACAATCAGGATGTCAGAGAACAAAATCGCGCCATCAAACCCGAACCGTTCGATGGGCTGCAAGGTCACCTCAGCAGCGGCCTCAGCATCATAAACCAGTTCCAAAAAGCCGCCTTTTTCAGATCGCAAAGCGCGGTATTCAGGCAGATAGCGGCCCGCTTGACGCATAAGCCACATCGGAACTGAACCGGTGCTTTTGCCAGCCAGCGTATTGAGAAGAATTCCATTCATGAGCGCTCTAATCCAATAAATAATATATATTTAATAGAGGTATTGGTGTTTGTTGGGCCTGTGGAAAGCGAGGACAAGCCGTCTGTGCCTGATTTCTCCCGCAAAGCCTAGGGGGTCTAACCTAAGCGAATCGCCGGAAATGCACTGTCGAGTCATACTTATCCTCGCTCTCCCCAGCCTGTCGAAATCGTTCCGATCTGTTCGAAACTAGGCAATAATACGGTGCCGACTAAGGGGTGTATCGGGGATGGTTTTCCTCCCCCAACTTGTCGCCAGACTTCTCCCATGGTTTATGCAACTGGCTTTCCACAGAGGCGCGGGCTGATTTCACAAGGTACGCGAATCACAGCAAGTAGAGTGAATCCCATGGCTGGCACGCATTTGCATCTCGTTTCTGATTCCACCGGTGAAACGCTGGAAATGATTGCCAAGGCCGCATTGGCGCAATTTGAAAATGCCGAGGTGGATCGGCATTTCTGGCCGATGGTCCGCTCGCGCCAGCATCTTGACCGGATCGTGCCTGAGTTTACCGCGAAGCCGGGCCTCGTTCTTTATACGCTGGTCAATCCGGAAACCCGCAAACGGCTGGAGGCGCATTGCCGAACCATGAGTTTGCCAGCGATCCCCGTGCTTGACCGCGTAACCGAGGCGCTGGAGGCCGCGCTTGGCCAAGAAGCGCATGGCCGTCCGGGACGCCAGCACCTGATGGATGATGCCTATTTCGACCGGGTTGAGGCGATCCAGTTCACCATCGCGCATGATGACGGGATTGCTTCAGAAGACTGGGAGCAGGCCGATATTCTGCTGGCCGGGGTTTCGCGATCTTCCAAAACGCCGACCAGCATTTATCTCGCCAATCGCGGCTATAAGGTGGCCAATATCCCGCTGGTGGTTGAAAGCCCGCCGCCGCCCGCGCTGTTTAATCTGAAACATCCGATGGTGGTGGGATTGACCAGTTCGCCGACACGGCTGGTGCAGATCAGGCGCAACCGCTTGCTCACCCTTAATGAACGCAATGAAACCGCCTATGTCGATAATGATCAGGTTAAAAGCGAGGTTGCCTTTGCCCGCCGGATGTTTGCTGACAATGGCTGGCCGGTGATTGATGTGACGCGCCGCTCGATTGAAGAAACAGCGGCCGCGGTCATTCGGCTTTTGAACGAGCGGGAGCGCAAAAGGGATGAGGATGATGGCCGCTTTGAAGGGGTAAAGCCGATATGAGCGGGCTTGCGAGGGCCGAATTTGTGCTCGCCTCTGGCAGTGCATCGCGCAAAGCGATGCTTGATGCATTGAGCCTGGTGTACCGCGCTGTCCCGGCCGACATTGATGAGCGCGCGCTCGAGGCGGACATGGCAGATGCTGATCCTGCTGAAATCGCGCAGGCGCTGGCGGCGGCCAAAGCGGGCGCGGTCGCAGCGCATGAACCAGAGGCCCTTGTTTTGGGCAGCGATTCGCTGGTCGAGGTTGAGGGGCAGCGGTTTGATAAACCCCAATCGCGAACGGATGCAGAGGCGCATTTGCGCTTTTTCTCAGGCAAGGTGATGACTTTGCATAGCGCGGCGGCTTTGGCGCGCGATGACCAGATTGTGTGGGTCGGACATGATTTTGCCCGGCTCAGTTTTCGCGAATTGTCGGCCGAATTTATCGCCGCCTATCTTGATGCTGAATGGCCAGCGATTGGCGGATGTGCGGGGGCTTTTCGGATTGAAGCGGCGGGCGTGCATTTGTTCAAAAGCATTGCCGGCGATCAGTTTACCGTGCTTGGCATGCCGCTGCTTCAGGTGATGGAGGCCTTGCGCAGCGAAGGCGCGGTTCTGCGATGAATAGTCCTGCGATGAATACGCCTGCAGTGACAACCCCGCTTGCCAAAACCGCTTATGCCGAGGTGATCGGCGATCCGATTGCGCATTCCAAATCGCCGGTCATTCACGGGTTCTGGCTGGAAAAGCTCGGGCTTGAGGCTGAGTACCGTGCTCAGCGCGTCAAGCCGGACGAGCTGGCAGACTATTTTGCAGCCCGCCAAGCTGATCCCAATTGGCGCGGGACCAATGTAACGATGCCGCATAAGCAGTCCTTGGCGCCTATTTGCGCCTCGGTTGATGATACAGCGCAGGCAATCGGTGCGATCAACACGGTTTATCCGGCGCTCGATGGCGCAGCCTCGGACCGAAAGCTGGCCGCCACCAACACCGATGCGGAGGGGTTTTTGGAGCCTTTGTCAGCGCAGCTGGCCGGGGAGCATCTGTTTCGTATGGCGCGCATTTTAGGCACTGGCGGGGCGGCCCGCGCGATTGTCACAGCGCTGGCGGGCGAAGGCTTTACGCTGGTGCTCGCTGGGCGCAATCCGGACAAGGCCCGCGCGATGCTTGATGAACTGGCGCCGGTGGCTGCGGGCGGGCTTGAGCATCACGCCGTGCCCCTGGCGCATTTTGCCAATAAAACTGACTTCGCCTTTGATGAGCGCGAGGGATGTCTTGATCTGGTGATCAATGCCAGCCCGCTCGGCATGCGCGGTCAGCCAGAATTGGCGTTCGATTGGAGCCATGCCCCGCCCGGGGCGATTGCCTATGATATTGTCACCGATCCGCTGGAAACCGAGTTCCTGCGCGCCGCCAAAGCGGCCGGCCACCCCGCCCTAGACGGGTTTTCCATGTTGATCGGTCAAGCGGCGCGCGCCTTTGAGCTGTTTTTTGGTGCCAAGCCCCCCCGCCAATATGACGCTGAACTGCGCGCGAGGTTATGCCGGTGAGCGCTGCTCCAAATAAATCTCGGCCTTTGATCCTCGGGCTTACCGGATCGATCGGTATGGGAAAATCCACTGTCGCTGCCATGTTTGAGGCGCGCGGCGTGCCGGTGTTTGATGCCGATGCTGAGGTGCGCAAACTGCAAGGGCCGGGCGGCGCGCTGCTTAAGCCAATCGAGGCGGCGTTTCCCGGTTCAACCGGCGAAGAGGGCGTTCAGCGCGAGGCGCTGGGCGCGGCGGTGTTTGGCGATCCGGACGCGCTGGCGAGGCTGGAGGCGATTGTCCATCCAGCGGTCGGGCAAAAGCGCGCGCAGTTTCTGGCGGACAATAGCAATGCGGCGATGCTGGTGTTCGATATCCCGCTCTTGTTTGAAAAAGGCGGGTTTGAGCAGGTTGATCAGGTCATCGTCGTCTCTGCTCCGGCGGATGTGCAGCGCAGCCGGGTCTTGGCAAGGGAGGGTATGACCGAGGAAAAGTTTACTCATATCCTCGGCCTGCAGACACCCGATGCCGAGAAGCGCGCGCGCGCCGATCATGTGATTGATACAGGAACCTCGCTTGAGCAGACGGGCGCAGCGGTGACGGCCCTTATCACGCGGCTTTCGCAAATGGCATCTGGTTAGGCGGCGTCTGAGAAGGCCCACAAAGTTACTGCCATTCCTCATTGCAAATATCCGCTTGAACTTGGCCGCCAACGGGCGCACAGTTAGGCCTCTATGCGTGAGATCGTATTTGATACTGAGACAACGGGTCTGGACCCCAAGACGGGTGACCGGATGGTCGAAATCGGCTGCGTTGAAATGGTCAATTTGGTCCCCACTGGCGAGGTTTTTCACGCCTATTACAATCCAGAGCGCGATATGCCCGCAGGGGCGGAGGCAGTGCACGGTCTCTCCGCTGCATTCTTGTCGGACAAACCGCTGTTCAAATCCGGCGCTGCGGCGCTTTTGGAATTTCTGGGCGATGCGCCGCTGATCGCGCATAATGCCTCGTTTGATTTCGGCTTTTTGAATAATGAGCTGACGATTGCCGGGCTTGAGCCGGTTAGCGAGAGCCGCAAAATCGATACGGTCGCGATGGCGCGCAAGCGTCATCCGGGTGCCAAATTATCGCTTGATGCCTTGTGCTCGCGTTATGGGATTGATCGCTCGCACCGGGTGAAGCACGGCGCGCTGCTCGATGCAGAATTGCTGGCTCAGGTCTATGTCGAGCTGAAAGGCGGGCGGCAGATCGGGCTGTCCTTGGCTGGGCAAGAGGCGCAAGGGTCCGCCGATGGCGGCGCAGATCAAGGGCGGACGGCTGTGCCCGAAAACCTGATTCGCAAAGCCAATCTGGCTGATCGCCGCGAACCGCGCCCTCACCAGGCGAGCGCTGAGGAATTGCAGCGTCATGCCGCTTTTCTGGAAAAAATCGAAAACCCCCTATGGCAGCGCTAATCGCGGCCAGCCCCCAAACCGCCGCCGGTCTGACCAGCGGATTATGCAACATCTAAGGAGACGGCACTTATGGATATTCGCGTTTCAGGCCACCAGATCGACACCGGCGACGCTTTGCGGGAATATGTTTCCGACCGGCTCAATGGCATGGTCGAGAAATATTTTAGCCGCGCGATTTCCAGTCATGTCACCTTTGGCAAAGGCGCCGGCGGGTCCTTTACCAGCGATATTGTGACGCATGTGAACAAGGGCCTGATCCTCAAAAGCCATGGCGAGGCGCATGACGTGCATCAGTCTTTCGACAAGGCGGCGGCCAAGGTCGACAAGCAATTGCGCCGTTACAAACGGCGGGTGCAGGACCACCATGCACAAATGTCGCATGCCGCGGCCGAGGAAGAGGCCGCTTACCGCGTGTTTGCTGTGCCAGAACCAGAAGCAGAAGAGGTCGAGATTGCTGAGGGCGGGCCGCCGATTGTGGCCGAAACCACCGCCGATATACCCGAGGCCAGCGTGGCTGATGCGGTGATGATGCTCGATCTGCGCGATACCGCTGCGCTGTTTTTCAAAAATGGCGCGACGGGGCGGCATAATATGGTCTATCGCCGGCGCGATGGGACGGTCGGCTGGGTGGAGCCGCATTGAACGCGTCCTGCTCTTGCGAAAGCGGGTGTGAAAGCG
>CAZDHB010000010.1:12266-13618 GCA_964505255.1 uncultured Porphyrobacter sp. | reverse complement strand
GAGCGTCGATGGAGCCTGAGGCGCGTTTGCCAACGCATGTGACGGTTTCGGCGCTGATCCGCAATGTCGAGGCGGAAGGCGGCTTTGCCTATGTTGTCTCCAAGGGCGAGCGCGATGCAGGGGTCTTGCTGATCGTGACGCAGGCTCGGGGGGAGCCGGCGAAATTGTGGGAGCGCATGCCGCAAGCCGATGGCCAGCGCTGCTTTACCATGACCCGCGAACAGCGGGCTGAACATAGCCAGGAATTCACGGAATATTTACGCAAGCGGGCCATTCAGGACCCCGATTGTTGGGTGGTCGAGCTGGAAATCTCAAATCCGGAACGGTTCATCGATACGATCACGGGATAGGTTGACTTAGTTTCTTTCGAGACTATTTCGCCCTTCGACTTAGTTTGCGATGGCAGCGCGTTTGGTAATGAGGCCAACGGGCGAGCACGCAGACGGAGAATGGCCAGCAGGCTGTAAATGGACAAATAGGCCCTTAAAAATAAGGGGTTTTTTAGATCAAGTCCGTGCCTGCGACAGTGTGTAAAAGCTGTCATGACCGTTCGCCGCATTGAGTAAAACCCATTCATGGTTCGTAAGACCACCACCGCCAGCGCGGCTGCGATTGCCGCGATGCTGATTTTCGCCGTAACCAATGCCGAGGGCTCTTTTGCTCAGGCGCAAGAAGCGGCTGCATCGATCACTTTGCCGGGCAGCCAGCTTGCTGGTCCGGGCGAGATCGTGCCTCTCGTCACCCCGGAAGCCGATTTTGAAGCGCCGCGCGAAGCAGGCGTTCCTGAATTTGTTGCCCGTGAAGTGGTGCAAGATATTCCCGAAACACCCGCTGAAGACCAAAACCCAGCGCAAAATGATGCGCTGGACGCCAATTCACTCGATACGGGTTCTTTGGCCAATGCCGGTTCTTTGCGTGAATTGGTTGCTGCCACACCGACTGGCGGCGAATTGTCCGAACAAATGCAATGTCTGGCCGGTGCCGTCTATTTCGAGGCGCGCGGCGAACCTTTGGCGGGTCAATTGGCG
Organism: uncultured Porphyrobacter sp.; assembly: GCA_964505255.1. Taxonomy (GTDB): domain Bacteria; phylum Pseudomonadota; class Alphaproteobacteria; order Sphingomonadales; family Sphingomonadaceae; genus Erythrobacter. Next base: position 12,590 of record CAZDHB010000010.1, on the reverse strand, counting down.
GTCGCCAAAGTGGTGATGAACCGCAGTGCATCGCGCTCTTTCCCCAACAGCTATTGCTCGGTGGTCTATCAAAGAGCCCAGTTCAGTTTTGTGCGCGGGGGCCGGATGCCTTCGATCAAATATGGCAGCAATGCTTGGCAGCGGGCCAAAGCGATTGCCCGGATCGCTCACAATGATTTGTGGGATAGCGCTGCGCAGGATTCGCTTTATTTCCATGCGAAATATGTCCGCCCTAGCTGGAGCCGCAAGAAACAGCAGCGCGCCACCATTTCGAGCCATATTTTCTACCGCTAGAAAAACGCCAAGCGGCGTTTGGTCGCTGCG
>CAZDHB010000010.1:8108-12166 GCA_964505255.1 uncultured Porphyrobacter sp. | reverse complement strand
TCAGCCCAAACCGGCGCATGATCGCTCGCTTTTTCGCGTCCGCGGTGGTCTTTATCGACCCCTGCGGCTTGCAGGCGATCGGCCAATTCGGGTGACAGCAGCAAATGATCGATCCGAAACCCGTGATCGCGCTGCCATGCTCCGGCTTGATAATCCCAATAGGTCCACACCCCGCCGCCCGGATTAAGCGTGCCGATAGCATCGCACCAGCCATCGCCGAGCATGCGTGAATAGGCCGCGCGCGATCCGCCTTGCATCAGGGCATCATCCTGCATGGCTTTGACGGCCCACACATCATTGTCGCGCGGGATCACATTGTAATCGCCGACCAATGCCGTGGGTATCTCCAGCGCCCATAAATCAGCCGCGCGCTGCCTCAGCCGTTCCATCCAGCGCAATTTGTAATCAAATTTGGGTCCCGGCAGCGGATTGCCATTGGGCAGGTAAATGCTGGCCACCCGAACCCCGTTTACATCCGCCTCAAGATAACGCGCCTGTTCATCGGGATGGTCTGCACCGTCAATGCCGCCCAGATCCTGCGGCGAGCCGGTTAGCGGCGGCAATCCGCGCTGAGTTTCAACCGGTTTGACCCCATCAGCCAGAATGGCGACACCGTTGAAGCTTTTCTGGCCGTGCCAAATCGCGTGATAGCCGATCTCTTCAAATTCGCTCGCCGGAAAGCCCTCATCCTGGCTTTTCACCTCTTGCAAACAAGCGATGCTAGGCCGTGTTTCGGACAGCCATTCTTTCAAGCGCGGCAGGCGCGCTTTGATCCCGTTGATGTTGAAACTGGCAATACGCATGGCCACGCTCATGCCTGAAAGCGGGGCCCGCGTCTAATTCAAATGCCGAAACTCGACCCGCATCCACAGCCTGCTGCAGCTTGCGGGTTTTCAACGCGAAAGGCCGCTCCGCCAAGCGATTCGACGAAATCCACCACGCTGCCGGACACCAAATCAAGGCTAACCGGATCAACCACCAGCTTGACCCCGCCCGTTTCGCTCACGCTGTCATCGCCATCAGGGCTGTCGGCAAGGTCGAATTTATATTGGAAGCCGGAGCAACCCCCGCCTTCAACCGACAAGCGCAGGATGGCCGGTTTGGATTGGCGCTCTGCAATCCAAGCAATGCGCTTTGCCGCTGCATCAGTAAGGGTAAGGGCCTCTGTCATAGGCCATATTTAGGCGCTGCCTTCGCCTATCTCAAGCGAATATCGCGAACACGCGCCTTGCTGTGCGGCACTTAGCTCCCGCTAGGCTTATCCGTGAGCGATATAATCGCGCATGGCCGCCGCATCGGTTTCAATTTCATCCATGCGGGATTTGACCAGATCGCCGATTGAGACAAAGCTGCAAATCTTGCCCTTATCGGTCACCGGCAAATGGCGAATCCGGCGCCGCGTCATCAGGCCCAAAGCCTCATCAACCTTGGCCGATAATTCGACTGTGATTGGCGGCGAGGTCATCACCGCCCCGACATTGTTTTCAAGGCAGACTGATCCTGCATCCGCCAATTGATAAATGACATCGCGTTCCGAGAAAATGCCCACCACTTCGCCCGCATCCATAACCGGTAATGCGCCGATCCGGCGGCTTGCCAAAGTGCCGATGACATCGCCGACCTTATCATCGACATTGCATGTGATAATCTCTGCGCTGCTGCGGGATTTTACCAGCTGCGAAATTTCCATAAGGCATCCTCCTAATGCGTATGTTTGGCCAGGCGAGAGCAAATACTGCCATTTTTTTGGCGCGCTTGCGAATCCTTATGTCAGACTAAGGAGTTGCGCGCAGACAAGAGAGCGCGCATGAACCTATCCATGAAGGTCAAGAAATCTCCGTTAGACGAGCCGGAAAATGCCGGCTTTGCGTGGGCCCGTTATCGGCGCATGATGGCATTGATGCTGGGTATCACACTGGCTGTGGTGGTGATTGCCCTGCTGCTTTTGTATGATTCGCAAGGCGAGATGTCGGTCCATTTCTACATTGCGACCGCTTTGGGCATTGGTTTTATGATGCTGCTGACGGCCGGGCTAATGGGCCTCGTCTTTATGTCATCAGGCACCGGCCACGATGAGGCGGTCGATAACAATTTGCCGAGCGCAGAGGATTTGCGCAATCAGGCGAAGCGGCCGCGCCCCCCGCACAAGCCGCTGCGCTGGAAAGAATAAAGCGCCTAAGGGGAGGCTTTGAGCCGGTATTCGGCCACCGGCACGCCGCCAATCAGATGTTCCTTGATAATCCGCTCCAGCACCTGAGGGGTGCAGGAGTGATACCAAACCCGCTCTGGCCAGACGAGCGCGATGGGACCATGCGCGCAGATCTGCAGGCAATCGGCTTTGGTTCGCTGGATTTGGGGCTGGTCTGGAAGGCCCGCCGAAGGCGCAGCTAGGCCCAGTTCTTTCAGGCGGGATTTCAGGAAATCCCAGGAGGCCGCGCCCGCCTCGCGCGAGCAGCATTTTTGCTTCTCGCTCATCGCGCATAGGAAAATATGGCGTTCGATCCGCTCTCCGCCAATATGGCGCAAGGCGTCCGCCGCGCTGCGCAAAGGCCCCCCCTGTTTAAAAGGCCCCTGCTGGTTATCTGCGCACCCTGTCATTCCGGTTTGAGCCAGCGATCAAGCCAGGCGAATACGGTATTGTGCCATTGCAGCGAGTTTTTCGCGCCCAGCACCCAGTGATTTTCGTCAGGGAAGACCAGCAATTGCGAGGGGATGCCGCGTTCCTGCAAGGCGGTGAAGCTGGCGATGCCTTGGGTATAGGGCACGCGGAAATCCTGCTCGCCTGCGATCACCAGCATCGGTGTTTGCCATTGATCGACATGGTGCACAGGGTTCCAGCGTTCATATTCCTCGCTCGCCTCGGCATAGGACCCGCCAAAATCCCAGCGCGGGAACCACAATTCCTCGGTTGAATAATAGAAACTGCGCATATCAAACAGGCCGTCATGCTGGACCAAACAGCGGAACCGTTCGGGCCATTTGCCCGCAATCCAGTTCATCATATAGCCGCCGTAAGATGCACCCATCGCGCAGGCCCGCGAGCCGTCGATGTCGCTATCCAAAGCCAGCGCTGCGGCCAGCCCCTTTTGCAAATCGACCAGCGGCTTGCCGCCCCAATCACGGTTTATACTGTCGGTAAAGGCTTGTCCGTATCCGGTGCTGCCATGGAAATCGACCGAGATCACCGCAAAGCCGCGTGCAGCAAGGACGCGCGGGTTCCAGCGGGTCGACCAGCGGTCGGAGAAGCTGCCTTGCGGGCCGCCATGGACATACAAAATGGCGGGCAGCGGCGCGTCATAGCCATCAGGCTTGGTTATCTGGCCCCAAACCGTGTCGCCATTGGCACCGGCAAAATTGAACCGCGTGACGGTGATGGCCGCGCGCTCGCCAAGGCGTGAGCGGGCAACATCGGTCAGCGGCAAAGAGTGGCCCCTGCCATTTGTGACAGAATTATGCGTTATGTAAATTTCGGCTGGATGCGCGATTGAATCGCGCGTGAAAAGCAATTTGCCGCCCGGTAGCGGCGTGACATTGCCCAAATGCGCTTCATTGCCAGCCACCAGATCGAGCTTGCGCACCTCACCGCTGCGCCGGTCGACCTCGAATGCGGGGGTGTCGAGCAAATCCTGCGCGGTGGCGATAATCTTGCGCGAATCCGCGCTCCAGCTGAGTGAGCCGAAACTGCGATCAAAGCCCTTGGTCAAAGCGCGAGTTTGGCCATTTCGCAGATTGCGCAAATGGATCACCAACTGGTCTGATTCATAACCCGGCCGCGCCATCGCGAGATAGGCCAGCCAGCGGCCATCGGGCGACGGGCTGGGGGCGGTATCGAGCGCGGCATTGGCGCGGGTGAGATTGGTGGGCGCGCCGCCGCTGAGGTCCGACCACCAGATGTCGAGATTGGTCGAAACCGCCTCGCCTGCGCCCGCTTGACGGGCAGTGAAATAAACCCCGCTGCTGTCTGGTGCCCAAACGATATCCTCGCCCCCGCCAAATGGGCGCGTGGGCGTGTGGCCCGATAGCGGGCTTGCGGCTTCTGGTCCTTCAACTTTTGGCCC
>CAZDHB010000010.1:1690-8008 GCA_964505255.1 uncultured Porphyrobacter sp. | reverse complement strand
ACGAAGACCCGGCCAAGCGAGCCGGGGCTGGTCCAGTGATCCCAATGGCGCACAAGACCGGCGTCTCCATCGTAAAGCCGACCGCTGCCCGGACCGGGTAAATGGCCTTGGCCATCACCCGCGCAGCCAAATTTCTCGCAATCGCGGCTGATTTCAGACCACAGCGCGACTTTTTTGGCATCAGGCGAGAGGGCAAACCCCTCGATTGGTGCGCCGCTGCTATCGGCGATCATAGTGCCGGGCGCGAAACCGCCTGTGCTCGTCAATTCAGCGCGGTAAAGCCGGGTGCGTTCAGTTTGATCCTCGCCATGAGCGCGCCCTGAGAGAAAATACACAGCGCCATCGCCGCCAAATGTCGCGGCGAACACATCCGGCCCAAGATCGGCGGTCATCGCAGCCGCCCCCGGCTGCTCCAGATCGAGGAGGAAATACTGCGCGCTACGGGTGAAATCCTCCGCGTTGGTTTCGGTAACCCGGTAAAGGGCAAAGCGGCCATTGGGCGAGACGCTCACCCCGCCCAGCCTTGGCAAAGTCACCAGATCTTCGGCGCTCATCGGTGTGCGGATTGGCCCAGCTTGCGCGTCCACTTGTGCTCTCACCGGCGCCCCCACTTGCGCCTCCAATTTCGCTCTGGCCTCATCAGCTGCTGCGAGTTTCGCGGGGTCTGCTTGGGGGCTTGCGATCAGAGCCGCTGGAGCGGCTTTTGATGCAGCGGACGGGAGAATGAGAGCCGCCGCCATCAAGCCGGTCAGGGCCAAAGCGGTTCGGCGGTTTTGAATAGCGGGCAGGCGGCAGCTTTTGATGTTTATCATAGCCGAAAGGTCTAGCGGCTTGATCCAAGAATGTTAAGCGGCGGAAGGGCTGATTACGCCAAAGCCGCAAAGCTTTTGGCCCCCGTACTTGGCCCCGTACTTGGCTAACGCGGTTTGGGGCCTCTTTGCTTAGCCGCCCTTTTTGCCTGCGATCTTTTTGATCTCGGCTTTGACCATGCTTTCGACCATGTCCGGCAAATTGGCATCGAGCCATTCAGAAAGCATCGGACGCAGCAATTCACGCGCCATGGATTCGAGCGATGTTTCGCCGGATTTTACGATTTGCGGCTGCTTTGAGGGCTGCGAGATCATCGCCAAAGCGGCTAGATTGTCGCGCATGGATTGGCGCTGATCTTCATTGATCAAGCTTTCCTCGTCGGAAGCGGATGGTTCCTCTGCTTCGGCGAAATCATCCTCGAGAATATTGCTAAGGACGAGACTGTCATCATCAGCCTCCGCCTCTTCATCGGCTGACGCATCAATCGCATTTTGCTCTGCCAGCTCGAGCACGTGATCTTCGAGATCGGCGGCGCTTTCTTGCCCCTCACCGACCTCAGCAGCGCCCTCAGCCAATGTTTCATTGCGTGCATTCGGGCTCGGCTCCGGCGTAACCAGCCGGCCAGCATTTTTCCGCTCGGAAATGGCGTCTGCATCACGCGCAATCACTTGCTTGATAGAATCGAGGATCTCTTCCACTGATGGCTCACCCGTTTTTTGCATTTCCAAATGCTACCCTTCAAGTTCCTTGCGTAAGCGCGGCCGGGCACCTCTGGCAAAGAGGAAAGGGGCCGAACTGAACTGCGCCGATGTGTAATTGGGACCGATACGGCGGTTTACCATGATTCGCATGGCGCGAGGACAGATTGCGCGAAAAGCGCCGCGCGTCAACATCGGGTTTTTTGCTTGGTGCGGGCTTAGCGACCCGTCAACCGGGCGCCATATCGATCCGCAACGATCCGTATCGATTCGTAACGAGCCGTAACGTTTGGGGGGGTGGCTGCTTTAAAGGCAGTGCGATTTACGGTGCCGGGTCTGGCGCGCTTGCGGATTGGCTTAGGCTGCTATCCGCCAACGGCTCAATCGAGGCATCGGCGGCCGGGACCGACGCGGTTGAGGTGCTTTGGGTAACCGGCGCAGGATCATTGTCGAAGTCATTCCACTTGCCCTCCACCCGCTCATAATTGACCACTGGATCATACAGTAACCCCTCGCCCATCAGGCCAAGATCGCGCGCCTCGGCGCGGCCCATCGAGGCAAGCAGGCTAAAGCCCGCGACATAGGCATTGCGCCTTGCGGTAACCAATTGGACGCGCGCGCCCAGCAATTCCTGCTCGGCGTTGAGCACATCAAGGATTGAACGATTGCCGATCGAGTTTTCCGCGCGCACGCCTTCGAGGCTGAGTTCGGCTGCGCTGACCGCGGCTTCTTCGCTGTCGATGATGGCCAGCGATGCTTGCCAGCTCGACCAGCTTGCTCTCGTTTGCTGGATCACGCTGCGTTCAGCGGCGATGACTTGTTCGAGCGAGGCGCTCTCCAGCGCCGCTGCCTGACGTTTGCGCGCCGCGGGCAAGCCGCCTTGGAAGATCGGGATTGAGACCCGGACACCGGCATTGGCGGTTGTTTCGCTTTGCGCGAAATTGTTGGAAACCAGTCCGCCCAATGTGCCGAAATAATCGGTGTAAGCGCCATTGGCGAAGAGGCCGACCGTCGGTTTTCGTCCCGCGCCCGCCACGCGGGTGTCGAAGCCGGCCGCCTCAGCCCGCTCGCGCGCGGCGATCAGATCGGGGTTGTATTCCAGCGCATAAAGCACCGCTTGCTCGACATCCTCAGGCAGTCCGGGGAGCGGCGGCGGCGCCTCGAGGCTATGCGGCGCTGTGCCCACCAGCTGCAGATAGGTTTCGCGCGCGGCGATAAGATTGGCCTCCGAGCCGCGCAGATTGCTTTGCGCAGTGGCAAGGCGCGCGCGCGATTGGGCCACGTCCGTGCGGGTTAAATCGCCAATTTCGAAGCGGTCGCTGGTCGCCTCCAGATTGACCATCAAGACATCGACCTGATTGGCCGACAGGCTGACAATGGCCGCATTGCGCAGCACATCCATATAGGCGGCGACAACTTGCGCGAAAATCGCGCTTTCGGTGCCGCGCAAATCGGCTTGCCCGGCAGCGACGCGTTCCTCGGCGGCTTTCACCGCGTTCTTGACCGCGCCGCCGGCGTAAATCGGCACGTTGAGGGTTGGCCCGATTTGCAAAGTCCGCTCCGGCGCGGAGAAGGAATTGGGCGAGACTTTGACAAATTCGATATAATCCGCCGTTGCCTGCGCATTGGGCCTGCCCGAGGCTTTGGCGATTGGCACGCCTTCATCGGTCGCGCGCTGGCTGGCGCGGGCGGCCAGCAAGGTCGGGTTGTTGAGATAGGCTTCGCTGAGCGCGTCTTGCAGGGTATCGGCCGATGCGGGCGCGCCGAGCGCGGCTGCGCCAAGCGGCAATGCCCATAATCCGCGCAGCCTGAAATTCATTAAAAGCTCCATTCCTCGGCAACATCAAAGGCGGGCAGCCGGGGAACGCCAATTTCAGCGAGCGGCGTTAAGGCCAGCTTGGCTTTGCCGCGCACACCGGTTTGCGGCGCGACCACCAATCCGGCCGCGAGCCGGGTGACGTTGTTTTCGGTAATGCCGGTCACCGCGCGCGCGCCAGTTGCACACCGTTTGACCAGCTTTTCCGGGATTTGCTGAACTGCCCCGTCGATCAAAAGCAGGCTGAAGCCTTTGCCTTTGGTCTTGCCCGCAGCACCAGCGGCGCTGTCCACGACCTCGATCTTGGCAACCAGCGGGCGGACCAGCTCGGCCAGATAGCCGCTTCCGCCATCCACAATGAGCACCGTGTCCTCTGCGCCCGGCGCGGCTTCTTCGAGCATTTTGCCGTGAAACAGCGGGGCGGGGAGAAAGCCTCGCCCGTCTTCGAGCCGGATCGCCCGGTCGACATAAGCGGTCGCGCGCGCTGCTGCGGGTACATAGTCTTCGCGCGGAAGCGTGCCCATGCGTTCGAGCACAAAGGGCGTGTTGACACCGCTGGTGCGCAGTTGGCTGTCAATCATGGCGCGCCTTGCGGCGGCAAAATCACTTTCCATATCAGCGCTCGCGGTCGGCGGGGTTGTCATGCTTGTCGTCATCGCATTTTGGGCCATCATAGAATTTCATCTCTCACACGTGTATTACACAGGCAACACGGTTAGGCAATGGCTCAGCTTTAGGCGCAACATCGCTTGCAGCCAAGTGCTTTGACCAATGTCATGTTTCCGGCCATGACGTAGGCATGTTTCTGCCAAGAGGAGGTTGGCCGCGATGAGCGACGTGACAATCATCGAAGAAAGTGATCTGATCGAGAGTGTGGCCGACGCCCTGCAGTTTATTTCTTACTACCATCCGATGGATTATATTCAGGCTTTGGGCGAGGCTTACGAGGCCGAACAAGGCCCGGCCGCCAAAGATGCGATTGCGCAGATCCTGACCAATTCGCGCATGTGCGCCGAAGGGCATCGGCCGATCTGCCAAGACACGGGCATCGTCAATGTCTTTGTGAAATGGGGTCAGAATTGTCATTTGAATTCTAAAATGTCGCTCCAGCATGTGGTCGATGAAGGCGTGCGCCGCGCTTATAATTTTGCCGAAAACAAATTGCGCGCCTCGATTCTGGCTGATCCGGCATTCACCCGCCGCAATACGCGCGATAACACTCCGTGTGTGTTGTCGGTTGAGATGGTACCGGGCGACACGGTTGAAATTGATGTCGCGGCAAAAGGCGGCGGCAGCGAGAACAAATCCAAGTTCAAAATGATGAACCCGTCGGACAATATTGTCGATTGGGTGGTGGAACAAATCCCCTCGATGGGTGCTGGCTGGTGTCCGCCGGGCATGCTCGGCATCGGAATTGGCGGCACGGCCGAGCACTGTGTCAAGCTCGCTAAGCAAAGTCTGATGGACCCGATTGATATGGGTCAATTGAAACAGCGCGGGGCGAGCAGCGATCTTGAACAGCTCAGGATCGATATCTTTGACGCGGTCAATGCCATGGGCGTGGGCGCGCAAGGGCTGGGCGGTCTTGCAACCGTCTTGGATGTGAAAATTTATGACGCGCCGTGTCATGCGGCGGGCAAGCCGGTGGCGATGATCCCCAATTGCGCGGCGACCCGGCATGCGCATTTCACGCTGGATGGCTCTGGCCCGTCCTATCTGGACAAGCCCGATCTTGATGCCTGGCCCAAGGTCAATTGGCAGCCGGATGACAGCGCAAAACGCGTTGATCTCGATAATCTGACCAAGGAAGAGGTGGAAAGCTGGGAGCATGGTGACCGGCTTTTGCTCTCCGGCAAGATGCTAACCGGGCGCGATGCTGCGCATAAGCGGATTGCCGATATGCTGGCCAAGGGCGAGGAGCTGCCGGTCGATTTCAAAGGCCGAGCAATTTATTATGTCGGGCCGGTTGATCCGGTCATGGGCGAGGTCGTCGGACCGGCCGGGCCAACAACAGCGACGCGGATGGACAAATTTACCGAAACCATGCTCGATCTTGGCTTGCTCGCGATGATTGGCAAGGCGGAACGCGGGCATGACGCGGTTGAAGTGATCAGCCGGTTCAAAACCGCTTATTTGATGGCCACAGGCGGGGCCGCCTATCTGGTTTCCCGGGCGATCAAAGAAAGCAAAATTGTCGCTTTTGAAGAGCTTGGGATGGAGGCAATTTACGAGTTCACGGTCGAGAATATGCCGGTGACGGTGGCCGTCGATGCCAAGGGTAACAATGTCCACACTCTCGCGCCGGCGAAATGGCGCAGCAAAATCCGTGATGAAGGCCTGCTGACGCCGTCTTGAGTTAGGACAGGGCAGAACCCAGACAGGAATTGCCGGGTGGGCGCTTTGCTCTGCCAAAGCCTGCTGCGGCTCGACGAAATCGCCGATGATCGACCAAGCGGCGATCCTGTTCGATTGCTGCTCTGGACACGCGAGGCTTCGCTGAGGCAGAATAGGTCTTATCGTGAACAGTCCTTTCCCCCCCTTATCCGATCCGCTTTCACCTGAGGCCAAGCGGCAAGGTGAGCGCGCCTTTGGCGGTCTTGGCAGCAGCGCTCCGGTCCGGCTGCGCACCAAACATGTCGTTTTGTCGATCGCGGGGGTGTGGCTATGTTATTTTCTGCTGATTACCCTGCGCGGCAATCTGGTCGGCCTCGAAATGCAAATGGAAATGCTCTGGCGCCGCGCAGTCGTCAGCCTTGCAGGCGCGCTGATCACCCTCGGCCTGTGGCAAGTCCTGCGGCTGTTCGATCAGCGCAAATTGCCCGCGCAAATCACGGTTGTCTTGCTGGCATCTTTGCCCGCAGCGCTGCTTATTGCGCAGGTCAATCATATCATGTTTGCGCCCCTGGGTGACAAAATCGCGCAGCAAATGGGCAAGAAGCAAGGGGCCAGCATTTACCGCGATGAAGCGGGCAATTTGTTGATTGATGTCCCGCT
>CAZDHB010000010.1:0-1590 GCA_964505255.1 uncultured Porphyrobacter sp. | reverse complement strand
TGGCGGCAAGTAACCGATATCGCGGTTGGCCGATATTTTCTGCTGCTGGCTTGGGCGTCGCTTTACTTGGCGATGCTTGCCGGGGCGCAGGCCAGTATCGCAGAGCGGCGCGGTGAACGTTTCCGCAGCGCGGCCAAAGCGGCTGAGCTGCGCTCGCTGCGCTATCAGGTGAACCCGCATTTCCTGTTTAATGCGCTGAATTCCCTCTCGGCTCTGGTGATGACTGGCAAGGCCAAGGATGCAGAACAAATGATTCAAACCTTGTCGGGTTTTTACCGGCACAGCCTGGCGGATGATCCCACCGGCGATGTCACGCTGGCCGATGAGATCGGCTTGCAGGAGCATTATCTCGAAGTGGAATCGGTGCGTTTCCCCAAGCGGCTGCAAGTCAAGATTGATTTGCCGGATGAACTGGCCAGCTATCATGTGCCGGGCATGATCCTGCAGCCATTGGTTGAAAACTCGGTCAAATATGGCGTGTCGGCAAGCCGAGAACCGGTCACCGTGCAAATCGCGGCGCGCGAGGAATATGGCCGATTGGTCCTCACCGTGTCGGATGATGGGCCCGGCAATGGGCCATCAGAGGGCCACTCAAAAACCGCGACCAATGGCGGGTTCGGGATCGGACTTGCCAATGTACGTGACCGGTTGCAGGCCCGTTTCGGCAAGGAGGCCAGCATTACCTCCGGACCGGTCTTTGGCGGCTATGAAACAGAGCTGCGGCTGCCGATGGTCGGCGCTGGCGGCGCCTCGCAATCCGCCGGAGCAATGTGATATGGCCGAGGGTGAAGAGACCAAACTGCGCACGCTGATCGTTGACGATGAACCGCTCGCGGTGGAGCGGATGCAAGTCATTTGCGCCGATATCGGCGAATTGTCGGTGGTCGGCACGGCTAGCGACGGGGCAGCAGCGCTGAGGCTGGTGGAGGCCTTGTCGCCGGATCTTATCCTGCTTGATATGACGATGCCGGAAACCGACGGCCTGTCGGTTGCCAAGACGCTGGCCAAACAGGACGAGCGCCCGGCGGTTATTTTCGTCACTGCGCATGATAATTTTGCGGTTGCCGCCTTTGATCTTGATGCGGTCGATTATGTCCTGAAGCCGGTCAAGCCTGAGCGGCTTGAGCGCGCGATTAAGCGGGCCTTGGCGCGGCGCGAAGAAGGCGCTTCAGCGATCAGTGAATGGCTGGAGGAATTGTGGATCCCGCATCGCTCAGAGCTTATCCGGATTGCGACTTCGCAAATTGGCCGGATTGATGCAGAGCGTGATTATGTGCGGATCCATGTCGAGGACCGGTCCTATCTGCTTTTGCAGACCATTGCCGGGCTTGAGGAGCGGCTGGACCCAGATAAATTTATCCGCATTCACCGATCCACCATCTTGCGCAAAGACCGCATCAAGGGTCTGCGCCATGATGGGCTTGGGGTCTGGTCGGTCGAGGTAGAAGGCGGCGAGGCGCTCAGGATTGGCCGCACCTATCTTTCCAAAGTGAAAGCCATGGCGGGCCGCTAGCTTCTGTTCGATGGTTTTGGTTTTGCAGGCTGTTTTGAGCGGCCTGCTTTGGACGAGTTTCCGTTAAAAAATTGCCC
>CAZDHB010000009.1:35446-53018 GCA_964505255.1 uncultured Porphyrobacter sp. | reverse complement strand
GCCGCCCTCGCGCAATGAGCAATATTGCGGCGGATGATCTGGCGGCGCTGTTCGCTGGTGCGCTGGGCAAAGCCATCGGGGATCGGCATGTCAAACATATGCGCGTGCACCAATGCGCGCTCCTCGCGCTCGGCGCCTGATTGTTCCAAAAGCCCCTCAAGATAGCGGCTCGCCATGACCCGGCTAACGCCGCTTTCAGCGCGTTCAACGCTGCCCAAATCGGCAAAATCGGCCCCTTCAGATAGCAACCGATCAAGCGATGTTTGCTGCATGCCGATCCGCCGCGCCGCATAACGCTCGTTCAAGCGCCAACGATGCCGCAGCGACTGCAGCTCGCCGCGCATCTGCCATGTCACATGCGTGGTAAAACGGGCCTTTTGCGGATCATAGCTACCCAGCGCCCGGTGCACGGCGATGGCGCAGGCCTGCCGCGCGTCCTCTGCCAATTCGGTGAGACCATAGCGCTGCGTCAGCCGCGCGGTGCGGGGCTCAAGCAATGTGAGGAGGCGCTGAAAGCTCAGCTCTGCCAAACGCTCTGCACGCATAGCGGCTGCCCCAATCTCTTCGGATTGGGCGGCACGCAGCTTGCGGCACAAACGCGCTTCAACCTCCAGCTTCGCGGCAAAACTTGCCATGGTCTATGCTCCATCAGCACGCGGGCTTTATGGCCTCGGTGCGCTGACAGAGTAACTCGGTTGAATGCTTATGAGGCTGATGGCGGACTAGGGATTGCTACGCGGAACAAAGGGGCAGGCATTCGCCGCAACCGGCCTCAAATTACAGCATGCTCATCACAAAATGAATGGTCACGCCGACAAAACCGCCAACCAGCGTACCATTGATCCGAATAAATTGCAGGTCGCGGCCAACCGCACCCTCAATCCGGCCAGTCACCGTTTCGGCATCCCAGCGGCGTACGGTTTCAGACACCAATTGGACGATCTGCCCGCCATAGCGCGTGGCAATTCCCGCCATAGTGCGCCGCGCAAACCGGTTAAGCTGTGCTTGCAATGCCCGGTCTTCTTTGAGCGCCGTGCCAAGCTCTGCCAATGTCCCGCCAAGCTGGTCCATGTCGCCGCTATCGCTGCCTCTAACCATCCCAATCAGCTTGCGGCGGAGCCTTTCCCAAACGCCCTGCCACCAATCGGCAACCGCGGGATTGTTGACGATATCGCGCTTCATGCGTTCGACCTTGCCGCGCAGTTCAGGATCTTCCTGCAAGCCTTTTGCAAGATCGGCGAGGCCTTCCTCAACCTTATCGCGCAAGGGATGCTCAGGGTCGACCAGCACTTCGGCGAGCAGCTTGTAAAGCCCATCGAGAACGGAACTGGCCAGGCGTTCATCCAGCCCGGTAATCCTGAGCAAGGCATTGGCTCTTTCATGGATGACGCCGCGCACCATCACTTCATTGTCTTCCAGCACCAGGCCGGACCAGCGTATAATGCTGTCGATCACCGGCTTGTGGCGGCCGTCCGCAATCATCGCTTCCAGCACTTGTCCCATGAGCGGTGCAACATCGAGCCGCTCAATCCCAGAGGCCAGCCCGGCACGCACTTGTCCGCCAAGCCGGTCCGGATCGAGCGATTCGAGCACTTCGACCAGCAATTCACCGGCCCCCTCGCGCACTCTTGAACTGCCGCCAAGCTGCGGCTGGCTGAGATAATCGCCAACTGCCTTCGCCAGATTCATATCGCGCATGCGCCGCGCGACAACTGAGGGGATCAGGAAATTCTCGCGCAGGAAGCTCGCCATAGTGTCCGCGATCCGATCCTTATTTTCCGGAATGATCGCAGTATGCGGGATCGGCACACCCATGGGATGGCGGAACAAAGCCGTCACTGCGAACCAGTCGGCCAGTCCGCCGACCATGGCCGCCTCAGCAAAGGCATGAACATAGCCCCAAGCGGGGTGCATTTCGAGAAAGCGGGCCGAAATGGCGAAGATCACGGCCATCAGCACCAGCATGCCGGTTGCAACGAGCCGCATATTGCGCGCCTTGTCGGGCAAGGCGTCCTTCAGGCCATGCTTGACCGCTGTCTTTTCAGATGGGCCTGCGCTGCTCACTCGGCCGGTTCAGTGCCCACGCCGCCTTGGCCTGCGCCCCCCTCAGCTGCCCCTGTAAAGGGCTTATCATCGCCGGGCCGATACGTCAGGAACCGCTCCCGCATCCATGGGCCAAGGCGTTTTTCAAACCCATCGGCGAGACTGAAACCGGCGGGCACAATCAGCAAGGTGAGCAGCGTAGAGAGGATCAGTCCGCCAATCACCACCGTGCCCATTGGCGCGCGCCATGCGCCATCGCCCGAGAGCGACAAAGCGGTTGGCACCATGCCTGCGGTCATCGCAACTGTGGTCATGACAATCGGCTGAGCGCGCTTGTTGCCGGCATCCATAATGGCTTCAAACTTGCGTGTCCCCTTGGCCATTTCCTCAATCGCAAAGTCGATCAGCAGGATCGAGTTTTTGGAGACAATGCCCAGCAAGAGCAAAGTCCCGATCAGGACCGGCATGGATAAGGGTTGGCCAACCAACCAGACTAGGAAAATGCCCCCCAAGGGAGCCAGCGCCAAGGACGTCATATTGACCAAGGGGCTCATCAACCGTTTGTACAAGAGCACCAGCACGGCAAACACCAGCAACACGCCAGCGATGATCGCGGTGGTAAAGCTGCTTGCCAGTTCTGCTTCAAATTCCGCCGTGCCGACCGCATCGCGGATCACGCCGACTGGCAAATCCTGCAAGGTCGGCAATTGCTCGATTGCCTGGCTGGCATCACCGCGCAAGACCCCATCGGCCAGATCAGCCCCAATGAAGACACGGCGGTTTTGATTATAGCGCTGAATAGAGGTCGGTCCTGAGCCAAAAGAAATCTCGGCAATCGTACCAAGCGGCACGGACCCGCCATTGCCGGTGGGCACTGGCAAATTGGCGATGGTCGATAAATCCTCGCGCGAGGAATAGGGCAAGCGCACACGGATCGGTACCTGCCGGTTAGACAGCGAAAACTTGGCCGCATTCTGCTCAATCTCGCCCATGGTGGCGATGCGGATTGTCTGGCTTACCGCCACGGTTGATACGCCCAGATCGGCCATCAGCTCGCTGCGCGGCCGGATAATGATTTCAGGGCGCGGAATATCGGCTGAAATGCGCGGGGCCACAACCTCATCGAGCCCCTTCATCTCCTCCACCAGCTGATTGGCAGCAGAGCTGAGCAAGGCGGGGTCAGAACCGGCCAGCATGATCGTGAAATCGCGTCCACTGCCTGGCCCGCCCGGCCCTTGATCCACCTGAAAGCGCACTCTTGCATCGGGAATACGCGCCATTTCGGGCGCAAGATCGCGGGTAAAGTTGTAAGAGGGTTTGGAGCGGTCATCCTTTAGGGTGACATAAATCGTGGCTTGCCCTTGGCGGACAATTTCCAAAGCCTGCTCAACATCGCTTTGCGCATAAAGCAGGTCAGAGACTTGGTTCACAACCCGTTCTGTCCCCTCAAGCGTTGTGCCGGGCACCATTTCAATTTCGACCCGCACATTTTCGTCATCGACATCGGGAAACACTTGAAATGGGGTTTGCGAACCCAACAGGATCGTGAGGATAAAGGCAAAATATCCCACGCCCAGCATCCACACTCGGTGATCATGAAAACGTGCTTCGAGATATTGCCAGGCGCTGCGGCCAGAATAGCCAGTAATGCCAAAGATCAGGCGCAAAAACCTCAGCAAGACAAACGATCCCAACAATCCGAGCGCGCAAACAGCTGCCAATTGCAGGATTTGAATGGGCCGCGCGATGAGGCTCCACAAAAGACCCTCGCCAGCCGGCGCCACCATATTCGCCAAGGTCGTTGGAATAGCGGCTTCGTCAAATAGGATAAATGCGCCATAGCTCGCAGCCCCTCCAGCCGCCAAGACCGCGATTATCGTCAAAAAGAGGCAGAGCACATAGAGCCAGCGGCGCTTCATGCCAGGCAAGCCTTCGCGCATTTCGTGCAGCTTGCCGCGATCAAGCGACCATTGGAGCACACGCATATAGCGGTCCATCCATGGCCCTTCGCCATGAGCGGCATGCCCTTCGGCGCGCAGGAAATAGGCCGCCATCATCGGTGTGATCATCCGCGCCACAGCAAGGCTCATGAGCACCGCCACAACCACCGTCAGGCCGAAATTCTTGAAAAATTGTCCGGTTATACCGGGCATCAAGCCAACCGGAAAAAACACCGCGACAATGCAAAAAGACGTCGCAACCACTGGCAAGCCGATTTCGTCTGCGGCATCGATTGAGGCCTGATAAGCGGTTTTGCCCATGCGCATATGGCGCACGATATTTTCAATCTCGACGATCGCATCATCAACCAGCACGCCGGCAACGAGGCCCAGCGCAAGCAAGGACATCTGATTGAGGTTGAAGCCCAGCAGATCCATAAACCAAAATGTCGGTATCGCCGACAAAGGGATAGCCACCGCTGAAATGATGGTTGCGCGCCAATCGCGCAGGAAAAAGAACACCACAACAACCGCCAGAACCGCCCCTTCAACCATGGCCGATATCGAGCTTGAATATTGGTCTTCAGTGTATTGGACCGAATTGATCAGACGGATGAAGCGCACCCCTTCGGTTTCTGCTTCGATCTCAGCAATAACCTCAAGCGCCTCTGAATAGACGGCGACGTCCGAGGCGCCTTTAGCCCGCGACATGAAGAAATTGACGACTTCTTTGCCGCGCACCTTGGCCTTGGTCGTGCGCTCAGAATAGCCATCGCGCACCCGCGCCACATCAGCGAGTTTGATCGAACTGCCATTGTTTAGCCGAATCTGGCGCTGCGAAAGCTCATATGCGCTGGTGGTATTGCCCAAAACGCGCACCGATTGGCGGGTACCCCCCACCTCTGCCATGCCGCCTGCTGCATCAATGTTATCAAGCCGCAAGACCTGGTTTATTTGCGCTGCAGTAACGCCCAGAGCCTGCATTCTTTCGGGCCGCAGGATCACCTCAATCTCGCGGTCAACTCCGCCCCAGCGTCCCGCTTCGGCCATCCCCTCAATCGCCAGCAACCGCTTGGATACGACATCGTCGATAAACCAGCTGAGCTGTTCGATCGTCATATCATCGGCTTCGACCGCATAAATGCCGAGGAAACCGCCTGCGATATCAACTTTGCTGACCCGCGGCTCCAAAATGCCATCGGGCAAGTTTCCCCGCACCGAATCCACTGCATTCTTGACCTCGGCAGTGACGTCATTGGGATCAAGCCCCAGCTCAAACTCGACAAAGGTGTTGGAGCTGCCTTCGCGCGCTGTCGAAGAAATATTGCGAACCCCATTGAGCGAGCGCACCGCTGATTCGACCTGCTGGGTAATCTGGTTCTCAATCTCGGTCGGGGCAGCCCCTGGCTGGGAGATATTGATTGATACGCCCGGAAACTCGATATCGGGATTGTTGACAACATCCATCCGGACAAAGCTCAAAATCCCCGCAAACAGCAGGGCCGTGAACATCACCAGCGGAATGACCGGATTGCGGATCGACCAAGCGGAAAGATTGCGGAAGTTCATGGCCCGCGCTTAGCTTTCCGACTCTTTGCGAGCAGTAATCGATTCTCCCTCGGTCAAGAAGCCGCCGGCGCGCAGCACGACTTGCTCAGAGCCATCGAGGCCTGAGTTAATGACCATGCCATCAGCGGTAACCATGCCCGTTTCAACCGATCGGCGCTCGGCCTTGCCTTCATCATTGACGATGTAAACAAAACTGCCCGCATCATCGGACAAGACTGCGCTTTCAGGCAACATCGGGGCGACCAGCGTGCCTGAATTGATGAGCGCATTGGCAAACCCGCCCGGTCTCAATTCAGATGCATAAGACAGCGCGATGCGGGCCGTGCCTTGCCGGCTTTGCGGGTCGATTGTGGGCGATACCTGCCACACCTGTCCGGAAAATTCCTTGGCGGAGCCAACCGGTACCACTTTGGCAACAGTGCCAACGGCAAGGCTTGCCAATTGCGCCTCGTTGACTTGCGCGCGCAATTCCATTTCCCCGCCCCGCGCAATGCGGAACAAGGGGCCTGAGGCGGGACTGGCCGTTTGCCCCGGCTCGACATTGCGTTCAAGCACAAGACCCGCGGCGGGCGCGACGACATTCAAACGGGCATTGCGCGCTTGCAATTCACGGGTCTGCGCCTCAGCCACCTCGACCCGCGCATTGGCGGCATCGCGGGTTGCAGTCAGCCGGTCCACATCGGCTTTGGAAACGAACCCGCGCTCAACCAGCTGCAAGGCCCGGTCAAGATTGGCCTGCGCCAATTTGGCATCAGCCCTTGCGACATTGGCCGAGGCGGAGAGGCTTTGCACTTGCTGCGCTTGCACCGAACGATCAATCACCACCAGAACTTGGCCCGCGCGGACCCAATCGCCCGCATCAACCGGGACCGACACAACCCGCCCGCCTTCGCCGACAACCCCGACCGGCAATTCGCGCCGTGCGGCAATCGTCCCGGTGGCATTGATCTCGCCCGCAACGGTTTGCGTACCCGGCGAGACAACTGTGACGACAGGGTTTTGCCCTTCATCTGCGGCCTCGTCTGCGCCGCCGGCAATGAAATTCTGATAAATCAAGGTGGCACCCGCCGCGATTGCCAAGAGCGCGATCGCCGCCAAAACCAAGGTCAGCCAGAAACGCCCCCTGCCCGGCCTCTCAAGCATTTCTGCCTCAGAGCTATAGCTGCGGCTTTTCTCGACAGTAATGACAGATTCTCGGTTCATTGCCCTTGCCTCGAATTGCCTTTCGTTTTGCCTTTGCCCGCTGTGTCCCCGGCTGCTGTGTCCCCGGCTGCTGTATCCGGGGTAACCAAGGGCTGAATATTGAGCGTCAAGCCAGCTGTATTATATGACTAAAGCAGCTAGCGCAAGCCTATGGCCAGTGCCTCGGACATGCATTTGCCCTAGACCTGCACTTAGCGAAGCGCAACAAGCCTCTCGACATACGGCATAGTTAACGGGGACTGGCGGCTTTGGCAGCGCGCTTTGACCAGAATTTCGCATACCCCGCGCGGGAGCGCCCCGGTATTCCCCATTTGCTCATGGAAATGCGCATAGAAAAAGGCGCTGCTCCTCTCGCAAGAGATGCAGCGCCCTTTAAAAATTCTCGCCCTTACTCGGGCGATGGCCGACAATTTCAGCCCTTTGTGCCTATCCCGTTTAGCGCACTCGGCCACGCTGAACGAGGTTGACGATGCCCAAAAGAACAATCGCGCCCACGACCGCAATGCCCAGCCCGGTCAGTGAAAATTCCTGAATGGAACCGCCAATGCCAGCAAAGCCCGCGATCACATTGCCAATGACTGAGCCCACGATCCCAACGACAATATTCCAAAAAATGCCCATAGACGCATCGCGGTTCATCACCATGCTGGCCAGCCAGCCGGCAACGCCGCCCACGATCAATGCAATAATCCAACCCATTGTAACCCTCCTTATGAAAGCCCCTATGTTTCGGGGCATCCGGCCCGTTTCTTATCGCGGCCCGACTGACATGCCCGCTCTTTTCATTGCGGGATCGTCTTCAAGAATAGGGGAAAATGGAGCAATTGGCCAAGCCCAAAAGAAAAAGTCGCTTGGCGAAGCGCGAAAATCGGTCCTCAAACGAAAAAAGGCGCCCCGCAAAGGACGCCTTTTCGTAAGCTTGTGTGATCGCCGCGATCACTGCCAAGCCTCAGTATTTAAACTGGCGCTCGTACAAATCGCGGTAATGCTGGATGCGGGTTACCCGCAGGCCCTGCATGCCAGAGCGGTCAACCGCGCGTTGCCACGAGGCAAACTCTTCCAGCGTGAGCGTATAGCGCTCAAGCACTTCATCAATGGTCAGCAAGCCGCCATTTACGGCTGCAACCACTTCGGCCTTGCGCCGCACGACCCACCGCCTTGTCTCTGGCGGAGGCAAATCAGCGATGGTTAGCGGCTCTCCCAGAGGTCCGATAACTTTGTCTGGGCGAATATCTTGGTTTTCAATCATAGCTCTTCTCGATCGTCCGGCCCGGCGTTTTTGCGGCCTTGACGATGGAATAGAGCCTTGTCTTTGCCATCGGTTGAAAGGTCTTGGTTAACAAAATGCTGTTTTTCGCTAACGTTTTGACCCGGATGGGTGGAGAAAGCGGCAAAACCCGCCTCGCATGGCGCAGCGCGCGCTTCTCCTGCCTCAGGTTCCTTGCGAAATTCGCGGGTGGCTTCGAGACGAGCCAGCAGTTCGGGCCAACGCATGGTGCGCAAGGCAGGCTTTTCGCCCGCGGCTTGCTGCGCCTCGGCGCTCTCATCAATCGGTTTGATCGGACCCTCGAACATGCGATTCTCTATATGCGCGGCCTAGTAAAAGTTGTGTGAAAGCCGCGCCGCGCTGTGTAAGGGGACAGCCGAATCATGTCCGCTCCAGCCGCTCTTGCTGCCCAGACGCAACCGATCCTGCCGCCAGCAGAGGCTGCGGCACTGTTCGATTTGCCGCGCCCAGCGGACGAATGCCGCATCGTTGTTGCCATGTCGGGCGGGGTTGATAGCTCGGTCGTGGCCGCACTCGCCGCTGCCAGCGGGGCAGAGGTCATCGGCATTACTTTGCAATTGTATGATTACGGCGCTGCGGCAAAGCGCAAGGGGGCTTGCTGCGCCGGGGATGATATTCAAGACGCGCGCGCCGTGTGCGAGGCTTTGGGCATTGCGCATTATGTCTATGACCATGAAAGCGCATTTCGCGATGAAGTGGTCGATCAGTTCGCTGATGATTACCTCGCCGGCCGCACGCCTGTGCCCTGCATCCGCTGCAATATGGGGCCCAAATTCACCGATCTGTTTGCCATGGCGCGCGAGCTAGGCGCTGACTGCCTTGCCACCGGCCATTATGTAAGGCGGGTCATGGGCGAGGATGGCGCAGAGCTGCACCGGGCGCATGATCCGGCCCGCGATCAATCCTATTTTCTGTTCGCCACCACCAATGATCAGCTCGATTTTCTGCGCTTCCCTTTGGGCGGCATGCCGAAATCCCAAGTGAGAGAACTGGCCGAGGCGGCGGGCCTGCGCAATGCAGCCAAGCCCGACAGTCAGGATATCTGCTTTGTGCCAGATGGCGATTATGCGAAAATTGTCGAAGCGATCCGGCCCGAGGGCGGGATCAGCGGAGCGATCGTCCATGCCGAGACGGGCGAGCAATTGGGCCAGCACAAAGGCGTCATCCATTACACCGTGGGCCAACGGCGCGGGCTTGATCTGGGCGGGCTGAGCGAGCCTTTTTATGTCGTCGGGATCGATGCTGACAAACGCGAAGTCAAAGTCGGACCGCGGCGTCTGTTGGCCGTCAGTTCGGCGCAGATTATTGAAACCAATGCCATCGGACCGCTGCCCGGCGGTGATTTGACCGCGAAAGTGCGCTCTTTGGCGAAGCCCGTGCCGGTCGAGCTTGATCGGACAGCAGAAGGGCTGAGCTGGGGCACAGGCGGCGCGGTCACGCTGCGCTTTGCTCAGGCGGAACTGGGCGTTGCGCCGGGCCAAGCAGCGGTGATCTATGCCGGGCAGCGCGTGGTTGGCGGCGGCTGGATCGACAGCACGCAATAGGTTTGCCCAAAGCCGCCGGAGGCCGCGCCTTAGCCGTCCCATTCCTCCAGCACGCAGCCATAGCCTTCTTTGTAGGACGCAGTGGCCGAGGCGATCAAAGGCAGGCTTGCGCTAACGCTTTTGTTATCGAGATTGTGCGACAGGCTAATCAGCTCTGCGCCCGGCACCTTGTCCTTGCTGCAATCATCAAGGCTTCGCTCGGCGACAAAGCGGCAGGAACAACCGACCCGCGCCATATAAGCGGTGCCCGCCTCGGCATTGCCGCGCAGAACATCGCCAAAAGCCCACCACAAATATCCCAGCACAGCGAAAATAATGAGCACTGCCCAAGGCCACCGGGCAGACCTATGCCGGGCCGCTGATTGACCATTGGTCGAGGTGCGCTTTGACTTAAACATTGCCAAGTTCCAAATTCCCGTGCCAGTGAGGGCTTATGAATGAGAGCCTATGACTGAGCGCCTGCAAAACTTCACCTGCCTTAATCCTGTGCTGCGCCCTATCGCCTATTTGCTGCTGGGGGCAAGCCTCACCGCATGCGGCGGGGAATTGCCTGAGGAGCCAGCGCCATTGTCCGATGAAGCAATAGCGGCAATTGCGCCGGATCCGGGCGCGCCAAGAGATCAATTGGCGCGCGAGGTAGATGATTTGTTTAGCGCCGAGGATCTGGGCGAAACGCGGGCCCTTTTGGTGCTCAAAGATGGCGCTGTCGCCGCGGAGAGATATGGCGCGGATTACACGAGCGAAACCCGCCACATCAGCTGGTCAATGGCCAAAACGCTCACCGCTGCGCTGATCGGTTTGCTCGTCGCAGATGGCAAATTGCTGCTCGACGACCCAGCGCCCCTGCCCCGCTGGCAACGCCCGGGGGACGCACGCTCTGAAATTACCTTGCGGCATTTGCTGCAAATGCGCAGCGGGCTCGATCACACAGAAGCAGGCGATCCGCTTTTCGAAAGCTCAGAGGTGCGGATGCTGTTCCTTGACGGGCGCGATGATATGGCGCGCTGGGCCAAGGAACAGCCGCTCGAGGCGGAACCGGGCGAGACATTCGAATATTCGTCCAACACCAGCGTCATTTTAGCCGATATTGCCGCGCGGGCGCTCACTCAATCAGACAAGCAGGCAGATGAGCCGGATGTGCGGCGCAAGGCGGTGCATGATTATCTGGGGGCGCGCTTGTTCGAACCCCTCGGCATGGACAGCGCCGTGCCTGAATATGATGCCGCAGGCACGCTAATCGGGGGTTCGCTCATCCATGCCAGCGCCCGTGATTGGGCCAAGTTTGGCGAGCTTTTGCGCGGCCGCGGGCAAGTGCGCGGGACTCAGATATTGCCGCGCAGCTGGGTCGCAAAAATGCTGGAGCCGAGCCCGGCCTCGCCGCATTACGGTTTTCAGACCTGGCTCAACCGCCCGTTTGAAAATCCCGATAATGATTGGCCGCACCCGCTGTTTCCAGATCGCGTCCCGCATTCCGCCTTCGCTCTGATCGGTCATATGGGACAATATGTGGTGATCTCCCCGGCACAGGGTCTAACCGTGGTTCGCCTCGGCCATTCCACCGCCGAGGAGCGGCGCGTGCTGCTCGATCAAATGGCCGATATTTTCGAGCTTTATCCGGAAGACTAAGGGGATAGATCGAAGCCTAATTACCGGGCGCGAAAAACGTCCCCTCGACCACTGTGACGCAGTCGCCGCCCAGCCATGCGCGCTCGTCCTCCAGCCGCAAGGTTAGATATCCGCCGCGCTGGGATGCCTGATAAGCGGTGAGGTTTGCGCGCCCCAATCGCCGCGCCCAAAAAGGCGTCAGCACAGCATGCGCAGAACCGGTCACGCTGTCTTCATCGACGCCCGCACCCGGCACAAATACGCGGCTGATAATGTCCGTATCCTCGCCCGGAGCGGTGCAGATAAAGGCATCATTGCCAAGCGCGCCGAGAGCGCTGAGGTCAGGCGCAAGCGCGCGCACTGCATCAGCGCTGTCATATAAGAAGACATTGTAATGATCAGGATTGCGCCAAACCTCGCTCGGCGCGCTTCCCAAATGCTGAACCGCTTGCGCAAATTCGCCCTTTTCAGTCGCAATGGCGGGCAAAGCCACTTCGTAAGCGCCGCTTTGGCCGTGGCTTTTGACGACTTCCAAAATGCCCGCCTTGCGCGTGCGGAAGGTAACCCGGTCCGCGCCCGAGCGGCCGAGCAGGACATGACCGCTGGCCAAGGTCGCATGGCCGCATAAACGTATCTCTTCGGTCGGTGTGAACCAGCGCAATTCATAATCCGACGCATCGCTTGCATCAGGCACGACGAAGGCGGTTTCAGCGAAATTGTTCTCCTCGCCAATCGCTTGCAAAATGCGGTCATCCAGCCAGCGATCGAGCAGCATAACCGCCGCCTGATTGCCCGCGAAGGGCCGGGCAGCAAAAGCATCGACGTGCCAATAGGGAATGCCGGTCATCATAAGCCTCTCAAGACATTGCGCGGTTAAGGATAAAGCAGCGTGTTTGACCATTGGGCCGAGGTATTGGGGCGGGTATCGGGGCGGGTATTGGGGCGGGTATTGGGGCGGGTAAAACGCCGCCGGTCATGCAAACGGCCCGGCCGGTCGCGCCAAAATTCGATTGCCGTGGGAGCCATGCGAAAACCGGTCCAATGCGGCGGGCGCGGCACTTTGCCCGCGCTTTCATATTGCGCCGTTAGCTTCGCCACTCGCTCGGTGTAAAGCGATCGTTCGGCCAATGGGCGCGACTGATCGGAGGCAGCCGAACCGGTCTGGCTTAAAAAGCTGCGCGAATGGAAATAGGCATCGGCCTCGGCGCCGCTGACCTCTTCCAGCGGACCCTCAATCCGGATCTGGCGCCGCAAGCTCTTCCAATGGAACAGCAAGGCGGCCTGCATATTGGCGCGAATCTCCTCGCCCTTGCGGCTTTCAGCATTGGTGTAAAAAACAAAGCCGTCAGGCCCGTGCCCTTTTAAAAGGACCATCCGCACAGACGGCGCAGCAGCCTCGCTGGCGGTGGCGAGTGCCATCGCATTGGGGTCATTCGGCTCGCTCGCCTCGGCCTCTTTCAGCCATATATCGAACAATTCA
Source organism: uncultured Porphyrobacter sp. (assembly GCA_964505255.1). GTDB lineage: Bacteria > Pseudomonadota > Alphaproteobacteria > Sphingomonadales > Sphingomonadaceae > Erythrobacter. The sequence continues at coordinate 40,346 of CAZDHB010000009.1, read as the reverse complement.
AACGGGCAGGTCTGGGGAATTTCGCTTTCACTATCCATGCCTCTTCCTTATCCCGCTGCGCCGCCATGCACCAGCCGTGTTGAAGATAGTTTCGCAACAAACTTGCGCGCCCCTGCTGCATTACCTACCTAAGGCAGTAGGAACATGGCAGATCCCTACTCCACTCTCGGCGTTGCGCGCACGGCCTCTGAAAAAGAGATCAAGAGCGCCTATCGCAAGCTCGCCAAAGAGCTGCATCCTGACCGCAATCAGGACAATCCGAAAGCGGCGGAGCGGTTTTCGCACGTCACCAATGCTTATGATCTGCTGTCTGACAAGGCCAAGCGCGGACAATTTGACCGCGGCGAAATCGATGCCGAGGGCAATCCGGCCAATCCGTTTGCCGGGATGGGCGGCGGTATGGGCGGCGGTATGGGTGGCAGGCGCGCGCGCGGCGGCCCGCAAGGTTTCCGGCCGGAGGATTTCGGCGGCTTTGGCGGCGGCGAGGCTGATCTTGGCGATTTGTTCGAGGGCCTGTTTGGCGGCGGGTCCAGAAGCGCCAGAAGCGGAGAAGCGCGCGGCGGGCCTTTCGGCGGTTCGCAGCGCCGCGCGCCGCCCGCCAAGGGCGCGGATATTGCTTACCGGCTGCGGGTGCCTTTCATTGATGCGGCAACCTTGGCCCCGCAAAGGATCACTTTGTCGGATGGCAAGACGATTGACCTCAAATTGCCCAAGGGCCTCGAGGATGGCACCCAAATGCGTCTCAAAGGCAAAGGCGAGCGCGGGCCGGGCGGTGCGGGCGACGGGCTGGTTACCCTCGAGATCGAGCCTCACACGCTGTACCGGCGCGAGGGGGATAATGTCCGCTTCGATCTGCCGATCACACTGGACGAGGCGCTGCGCGGGGCGAAAGTCAAATTGCCAACCGTTGATGGCGCGGTGATGATGACAATCAAGCCCGGCACGCACGGCGGCACGGTGCTGCGGCTCAAGGGCAAGGGGTTTACCAAGAAAAGCGGCGGTCGCGGCGATCAATTGGTGACGCTGGAAATTCAATTGCCCGATGATTTGAGCGAGCTTGAACAGCGGCTTGAGGGGTGGCGCGATGATAGCGATCCGCGCAGCAAGGTCGATTGAGCGCTCCCTCAAAGAGCGCCAAGAACCGCCAGCGTTTGAGCTAGGGAAGGCTCTGGACATGCAGCTCGCATGACGCAAACCGAAGTCAATTTTGGGCGTTTTGCAACCCTTTGGACAGCAATCAAACGCACCGCTGCCAACACTTATGATGACGGCTTTATTCATGCCGGCAATCTGGCCTATCTTTCGATCCTGTCGATCTTTCCCTTTTTCATTCTGGGCGCGGCGATTTTCTCCCTATTGGGCGAACCGGCCGAACGGGCCATGACCATTACCGCCGTGCTCAGCGCCTTACCGCGGGCAGTGGCCGAAGTTGTCAGCCCGGTCGCTTACGATGTGATCGATGCCCGCAGCGGCTGGCTCTTATGGGCCGGGGTGATCGTCGCGATCTGGACCACCAGCAGTTTTATTGAAACGATCCGTGACATTTTGCTGCGCGCCTATGACACCGTTTCGCCGCGCTCGTTCTGGATCAATCGCCTGATTTCGAGCGGAGTGATCATCGGCGCGGTCTTGCTTTTGCTTTTGTCCCTGATGGTTCAAGTGGGGATTGGCGCCGCGCAGGAATTGATCGCGGCTTATGTCCCTGAGCTGAGCGGCCGTATGACGCAATTGCGCCTCTCGCGGCTGGTTCCCGCCTTGGGTCTGTTTGGCTCGCTTTATCTGATCTTTTTGACGCTGACGCCTGCGCCGTACAAATCCCGCCATTATCGCAAATGGCCGGGCGTTTTGATCACATCCTCGTGGTGGCTGGTGGTGACCACGCTGCTGCCGCTCGCCTTGAGCAGCGTTCTGACTTATGATCTCACTTATGGCAGCCTGGCCGGTTTCATCGTCACCATGATCTTTTTCTGGCTTGTTGGCCTTGGTCTGGTAATTGGCGCTAAGTTTAATGCCAGCCTCGCCTTGGCGGCGGACCGCCAGCCATCGCCAGACGAGACTGCGAAGAAAAGCTTGGCTGCAATTGGGCCGCACAGGAGGACAGGAAAATGACCGGATTGATGGCTGGGAAACGCGGTCTCATCATGGGGCTTGCGAATAACAAATCGCTGGCTTGGGGGATTGCCAAAAAACTGTCTGAGGCAGGCGCAGAGCTGGCTTTTTCCTATCAGGGAGAAGCTTTGAAGAAACGGGTTGGTCCGCTCGCCGAAGAACTTGGCAGCGATTTCCTGATCGAATGCGATGTGTCGGATATGAGCGCGCTTGATGCCGCGTTTGACACGCTCAAATCGCGCTGGGAAACGATCGATTTTGTGGTCCATGCAATCGGTTTTTCCGACAAGAACGAATTGCGGGGTAAATTCGTCGATACCAGTCTGGAAAACTTCCAGATGACCATGAATATCTCCGCTTATAGTCTGGTCGCCGTGGCCCAGCGCGCCGCCGCGATGATGCCGCCTTTGGCCGAGGATGGAACCGGCGGCGGTTCGATCATCACGCTAACCTATTACGGCGCGGAAAAAGTCATTCCGCATTACAATGTCATGGGCGTTGCCAAAGCGGCGCTGGAGACCAGCGTTAAATATCTTGCCAATGATCTGGGTGCAGCAGGCATCCGCGTGAACGCGATCAGCGCCGGACCGATCAAAACGCTGGCGGCAAGCGGCATTGGGGATTTTCGCTATATCCTCAAATGGAATGAATATAACGCGCCCTTGCGCCGCAATGTCACGATTGATGATGTGGGCGGCGCAGGCCTATATCTTCTGTCTGACCTCGCCTCAGGTGTGACCGGTGAAACCCACCATGTCGATGCGGGCTATCATGTGGTCGGGATGAAACAGGAAGACGCGCCGGATATTACGGTCGAATGACGCAGACCCGATCTAACGCTGCGCCTGAGGTTTAAGCGAAAGCCAGACCGAGGCCAAAGCCACCATCGCCATAATCATCGGCGTTCGCCCCGGATAATCGGTCACGCTGGCGGCCATGACAAGCGCGATGATAACCGACCCTGTTTGCGCCAGAACCACTCTTTGACGAGCGGCTTCGCCCATACGGTTTTGCGCCGAAGCCTCGCGCCAAGCCGCAAGCGCGCGCAAGGCAAACCAGATCACCGCCGCGATCAGCAAGACCGCCCCAAACAGCCCCGCCTCCAGCACAATTTGCAACCAGTCATTATGCGCCTGATTGTAATATTGCGGCCGCAGCATCGTGTCAGGCTCGCTCATCCGAAAGGCTTGGTCGAATGTGCCCAAACCCGTGCCAAACGGCGCAAAGCGTTCCGCCATAGCCGTGGTTACCTGCCATAATTGCGCGCGCGCCTCGCCCCCGAGATTGCCGCCCAAGGCCCGCTCAACCGATGCCGCTCTGCCGCTGGCAATGGTCAGCCAGATAAGCAGCACCGAGGCTCCGCCAAACACGCCCAGAGTGACCAAACGCATGCGCGCGGAAAGCCGCCTGAGCCCGTTCTTGATCTCGAACCGGAAAGCAGCCGCCGCCAACACCAAAGCGGCAAAGCCAAGCCCGAGGCTAGCCCGCGACCCGGTTGCCAGGATCACCAGCACAAATATCAAAATCAAGCCGAAGCCAAGCCATGAAAATAGCCGGGTTTTGGCCAGCCGGAGCGACCATAGCATCGCCAGAAAACAGCCCATCGCCAAGAACAAGCCGAAATGATTGCGATTAGCCAGATGGCCCGAAACCGAACCCGGTGCAGCGTTCAAAAAGGGGTTGTTAAAGCGCAGACCTGAAAATTGCAGCAAGCCAATGAGCGCGCCAGCCGCGGCCAGACCGAGCAGCACTTTGGCCATCGACCAATGCTGTTCACGGGTGAGATTGGCCGCCAAAAACAGTGCGGTGACCGGCACAATCAGCGAGGCGAGCGCGTTTTGCGTGCCCGCCGGAGAGATCGAGAGAGGCCGCCAAACCTCCTCGGTGCCAAGCAGTGCGGCAAGCGGGGCAAACACCTCGCGCCCGGGCAAGGATTGCCACAGGCTCGGCGGCAGCGGAATGATTTGCAGCAGCGGCAAGAGGGCCGCCAGACCCAGCAGGATCGCGGGGACGCGAACCGCTTGCCAATTGGGCCGCCAGTTTGATCGGGGCAGAACGAACAGGGCGATCGCCAGCAGTGCCCAAGCGAAGAACCGCACCACCGGCTGGCCCAGCACATCGGCGCGCGAGGCCCCGCCTGCAACCCATAAGACGATGAAAAAGACAATCAGCATCACATAGGATGCTTTGCCTTCTTCTTTTGTCCAACGCCCGAATTTTCCCATGAGCGCTCGATAGCCCCTTTGAGGGTTGGAGAAAACTGCAAATTGGCTTACTCCGCACAGCTATGAAATCAGCTTTGCGAAAACTGGCCGCGATCTGCGGGGCAATGGGTCTGGTGAGTTGCGGCGCGCCGGAAAGCGGCGCTGTGCCAGAAGGCATGGCAGAGGGCATGCGCGGCGACATGCCAAACGCCGCCAATGCGCAAGCGAGCGCAGCAGCAAAAGAGTTTAGCGCAGACGACAAACGCGCAGCGCAGGCTCTTTCGGTAGGGGCCGCGCAAATACAGACGGGCGAGGGTCAGGCTTACGATCAATCGATTGCCTGCGCTGAAGCCTTGGCCGTGGTCGAAAACCATTTCGCGGGCAGTGATGGCGGAATTGCCGCGCAATTGGAAACCATCCGCGGTGCCCGCACGCGTTATGAGCAGCGCATTGAGCAGCAAGCAGCGCCGCTTGGCAAAACCGGTGAAGAGATCGCCAATGACCGCGCAGCCTTTGTCGCCAAGGAAGAGCCTTTGCGCGAACAAGCGCAAAGAGCGATCGGCTGTCTGCGCGCGCTGGCTTAGGCG
>CAZDHB010000009.1:27536-35346 GCA_964505255.1 uncultured Porphyrobacter sp. | reverse complement strand
GCGTGATTAAAGCATGATTGGGGCGTGACTAACGCGCGCCTTGCTTGAAGAACATAATCTCAGCGGTCTTGATGGCGATGAGCAAATCCAGCCACAGCGACACGTTTTTGATGTAGTAAAAGTCATATTGGGTCTTGTGGAAAATCTCGTCAATCTCGGTCACATGGCCCTGATTGACTTGCGCCCAGCCGGTAATGCCGGGCCGCACAACATGACGGTATTCGTAAAAATCAAGCCGGTCATAATACCATTTTGACAAGGCGACCGCCTCGGGCCGGGGTCCGATCAGGCTCATTTGACCAAGCAGGACATTGAAGAGCTGCGGCAATTCATCAAGCCGCGTATCGCGCAAGAAACGGCCCATGCGCGTCACCCGGGGATCATTGGGCTGCGTAATCTGGCTCTCCAGATTATCATCATCAGCTTCGCGCGTTGCCATGGTGCGAAATTTATAGGTTTCGAACAATTTACCCCGGTAACCCACCCGGCTGTGCTTGAAAATCGCAGGCCCTGAGGAATCGAGCCGGATCGCAATACCAAGCAGCAGCATCGGCAGCGCGAGGATAATCAATCCCAACAGCGAGGCCAGAATATCCATCGCGCGCTTGATCGTCAGGTAATTGAGCGAGGGCACCAGAGAGCCGAAGTGGTTTTCCGACAAATGATCAAAGCGCACTTTGCCGGTGAGCGATTCGTAAGCTTGCTTGACGTGAAACACCGGAATGCCGCGCAAAACCGCTTGGGCAATTGCGCGTTCCCAGTCAGGCGAAAGATCCTCTCTTAGATCGATGATGACCGCCCCGTGCGGCAGTTTGGTCAAGGCATCGGGTCCGGGCAGGATCTTGAACGGAATATGCTTGATTTCCGACAAAAGCTCGCGCGTTTGCGCGGTTTCGACAATATGCAGACTGTCCACCGGCGCGGCGCGGTCGCGGCTGTTCAAAAGCCACAAAAGGAAGAGCGAGGCGGCAAAACCAACGCCGACGAGCCAAACCGAATAAGGCGCTCTGGTGGCGAACAAAAATGCCACCAACGCCGCATAGCTGGCCGTCATCGTCGGCAATAGAAAGCCCAGCGTTCGCGCGCCCGGTACGCGCTGCGCCTCGCGGAAGGAAAGCGCGCCAACGATATTGGCGACTTGTGTTCCGATCAGCGAATTGGTTGTCTGCGCATAGCCGCCAAACGAGCCGGTTAAGGCAAACACGGCGATCAATTGCAGCGCCAGAACGACACCGATCATCATCGGGATCTGGATCCGCGACTGGAGATACCATGGCCGGCCGCTGAGCATGGTTTCCGATGCCCGCTGCGCCAGAGGAACAGCCTCAGACGATTTCTTTTGCGGTTTGGGGATATTGGGATGTGCCGTCATACGCGCGAGGTCACTTGTATCCATGGACATTGCCGCATTCGGATGCCTGTCCGGTTTCACCGATAGAATTGAGCATCCCTAAGAAGGGTTAGGCGCTCTCAACAAAACCTTAACAGCTTAGGCCGCGCTGCACCAGCCAGCGATGCCTGTTCGTCAACATTAAGACGCCTGTTCGTCAACTTTAAGCGAGGCGGTGATCGCCCGCACGGTGCCTTCCACCGCAAATTCTCTGGCGAATAAGTCCTGACAGCGCTGGCTCATGTCCGGTGTCTTTTCAAGCTCGCTGAGCAGGCCGCGCGCTTTTTCCGCCAGCGCCTCTGCCGTGCCGTTTTCAAGCACCGCGCCGGTCGCGTTCGCATGGATCAATCCGGCCAGATCATTGCCCGCATTGACATTGGCCAGCACGGGCAAGCCGCATTGCATATAGGAGATAAATTTGCCCGGGATATTGTGCGACCGGTGGCGCGGGTCGAGCGTCACGATCCCGGCTGCCGATTGCTGGTAAAGCGCGGGGATTTCATCGGGGTCAATCTCGCCGAAAAAGACCACATTGGTAAGGCCTGCATCCCTCACCCAGCCCTCCAGCCGCTCGCGCTCACTGCCGCGTCCCACAAGCGCAAAACCGACGCTGTCATCCTCGCGCAGCAATTGCGCCAGCTCGATAATGACATCCATGTTCTGAGCGATGCCCATATTGCCCGCATAGACAAAGACCTTGCGCCCTTTGAGGCTGGTTTGCGCAAAATCTATCGTCGCAGGCGCCTCGCCCGGCGCGCCCAGCCAATTGGCCAGCACTTCGAGCTTGCGCCTGGGAAAACGCTTTGTCCAAGCGTCAAAATAACTCAGATTGCCGGGTGTCTGAACGCCGATCGTATCGGCCACCGAATATTGATATTCTGCAATCCGGTTGAGCAGATGAAACGCCAGCCCGCGCTTCATCAGACCCATATCGACCGCCCATTGGGGGAAGATATCGCGAATGATGAGATAGGTTTTGCACGCGCTGCGCCGCGCCGCCCAGCGCACTAGGGGCCCGTGAAAAATGGATGGCGAATACCAGATAACCCCATCCCAAAGCTGATCGGCATAGGGGCTTTTGGCAAGATTGCGGATCATTGCATAAGGCATGGCAAATTCGGCCAGCGTCCGGCGCAGATAATTCACCCCTTTCATGCGCGGCGCCTTCAGCCGGATCACTTGCGCGCCATCAAAATCCTCAGCCGCATAGGGTTCGGCCAATTCGGGATCAGGCAATAATATGGTTAGCTGATGTCCCTGACGCACAATCTCGCGCGCCAGATCGCGCAATTGCACCGCGCCCGATGTCCGCAAAGGGGGAAATGTGTCAGCGATCAAGACCAGCCGCACAGCACCAGCCTCAATATTTCTTCCAAACGGTGCGGTTCACATAATCGGTGTAGCTGTGAATGATCCGCACGACCTTATCGCTCACATTGGGCATGGAATAATCCGCCACAAGACGCATATCACGCGCCTCCCCGCGCGCTTGGCTGGAGAGGATTGCGAGGCCCTGACGCACCCGTTCTACCGAGAGGCCCACCATCATTGCGGCGGTTTCTTCCATTCCCTCGGGGCGTTCATGCGCCTCGCGCAGGTTCAAGGCCGGAAAGTTCAGGATCGAGGCTTCTTCGGAAATCGTCCCGCTGTCGGAAATAACGGCGCGGGCATGCTGCTGCAATTTGACATAATCGAAAAAGCCCAGCGGCTTCAGCAATCTTACGCCAGCATGAAATTTTGCGCCCGCCGCCTCGATCCGGTTGCGCGTGCGCGGATGGGTGGAGACCAGCACAGGCAATCCGTGATCCTCAGCCAAAGCGTTCAAGACATCGACCAGTTTCAGGAAATTCGCCTCCAGCTCGATATTTTCCTCGCGGTGAGCGCTGATGACGAAATATTCGCCCGGCTGCACATCCTGCACATCCAGCGCAGAGGAGGCCTCAATCCCGGGCAGATAATGATGCAGCACTTCATACATCGGACTGCCGGTTTTGATGACCTGATCAGGCGGCAATCCCTCGCGCAGCAAATAATCACGCGCGATGGTGCTGTAGGTGAGATTGATATCAGCCGTATGATCGACAATCCGGCGATTGGTTTCCTCCGGCACGCGCTGGTCAAAGCAGCGATTGCCTGCCTCCATATGGAAGATCGGGATTTGGCGGCGCTTGGCAGGAATGACCGAGAGACAGCTATTGGTGTCGCCCAGCACCAGCAAAGCCTCGGGCTTGAGCTCTTCGAGGACCGCATCCACCGCCGAGATGACATTGCCGATCGTATTGGCGGCGCTCACGCTGTTATGGGCGCTTTCGAGGAAATGATCGGGCTTGCGAATCTCCAGCTCGTCAAAAAACACCTGATTGAGCTCGTAATCATAATTCTGACCCGTATGGATCAGCGTGTGATCGCAATGCTCGTCAAGCGCGGCCATAACCCGCGAGAGCCGGATGATTTCCGGGCGGGTCCCGACCACTGTTGCAACTTTGAGCTTTTTCATTTCAGACCTCGCTGGCGATAGTGTCGGGCCGCTGCCGGTCAAAGACCTCATTGGCCCAGAGCATGACGATCAGCTCTTCCTCGCCGATATTGGTGATATTATGCGACCAGCCGGGGATGGTTTGGACAATTTTGGGCGCGCTGCCCTCGCTCGTCAGCTCGAAGGTTTCACCGCTTAGCAGATGGCGAAAACCGAAAGCGGCTTTCCCGCGAATGACGAGGAATTTTTCGGTCTTTGTATGATGGTAATGACCCCCGCGCGTCACGCCGGGCGGGGCCGTCAAAAAGCTAAACTGCCCGCTATCGGGGGTCTTCAGCATCTCCACAAAAACGCCGCGCGGATCGCGGTGTTCGGGCACATTATAAGCAAATTTGTCTTGCGGCAGCGCGCTTACATATGTCGCATAAAGCGCGCGGGTAAAGCCGGTGCCCACCCGCTCGACCGACAAAGCCGAACGGCCGTTTGCAAATGCCTCAATCTGCTCAGCCAATTCGCCCACGCTGGTGTGATAAACAGGGGCAATGCCGCGCAGCGCGCAGCCTTCTCCCGGATGCTCCAAAGCCTCGATGATACCGGTCACTGCATCGTCAATATAGACCAGTTCGAGCGGTGCATCCGGATTATCAATCCGCACCTTTTCACCGCGCGCGATATTGTGACAAAAACTTGCCACCACCGAATTGTAATGCGGGCGGCACCACTTGCCAAAAATGCCGGGAAAGCGGAATATAGCGCAAGGGACGCCGGTCGCCTCTGCGAGCTGCTGAACCGCCGTTTCTCCTGCCTTTTTGCTTCGGCCATAGGGGTTATCGAGGAGCGCCTGCGCCGAGGAGGCGTAAACCAGCGGTACGAGACGTTTCTCAGCCTGCGCATGAGCCGCAATCGTATCACAGATCTGCTGCGTCAGACCGCGGTTGACCTCGTCAAAGGCGGCCTCGTCTGCCGGGCGGTTTTCACCCGCCAAATGGACCACCGCATCGGCCTGCGCAATCAATTCAGGCAGGGTTTCAGGGTCATCGCCGCGAGCAAAGCCGATAACCGAATATTGCTCCAGCTCGCTCAACCGCACCGTCAGGTTTTGCCCGACAAAACCCTTGGCCCCTGTGATAAGGATCCGGCGCTTATCACTAGCCACGCGCCTTACTCCTCAGGCTCGATATGCTCGCCTTTGACGGCCGCTTGCATAAAGCTGAGTTTGAGCAGCAAATCCTGCATGCCCTTCACATCCAGTCTGGCGGTGTTGTGCGAATTGTATTCCTCAGCCTCGGAAATGCGCTCCTCGCCTTCCTCGACATATTTGCTGTAATTCAAATCGCGCAAATCAGGCGGCACGCGGAAATATTCGCCCAAATCCTCGGCAACGGCCATTTCCTCACGGCTGAGCAAGACCTCAAACAATTTTTCCCCGTGCCTGGTCCCGATGGTGTTGATCGGATGATCGGGCACGCCCAGCATTTCGACCAGCGCCTTGGCCAAAGTTGCAATGGTCGCCGCCGGAGCCTTCTGGACAAATATCTCGCCGGGGCGGCCATGTTCAAAGGCATAAAGCACCAGATCAACCGCATCATCCAAAGTCATCATGAAGCGCGTCATTTCAGGGTCGGTAATGGTCAGCGGCTCCCCATCACGGATTTGATGGGTGAACAGCGGAATAACCGAGCCGCGCGAGGCCATCACATTGCCATAGCGTGTGACATTAATGACCGTCTTGCTGCTGGAGCGGGATTTGGCAACGGCGGTTTTCTCCATCATCGCCTTGCTGATACCCATCGCATTGATCGGATAAACGGCTTTGTCCGTGCTGAGGCAGATAACCCGCTCAACCTCGCAATTGATCGCTGCCTCGAGGGTGTTTTCCGTGCCCAGAACATTGGTTTTGACCGCCTCGAGCGGGTGAAACTCGCAAGAGGGCACTTGCTTCAGCGCGGCGGCATGAAAAATGTAATCGCAGCCGCGCACCGCAGGCAGGACCGAATTGTAATCGCGCACATCGCCGATGTAGAATTTGAGCTTGGGATCTGCGTATTTCTTACGCATGTCATCCTGCTTTTTCTCGTCCCGGCTAAAGATGCGGACCTCGCTCAGGTCGGAATCGAGAAACCGGCGCAAGACTGCATTGCCAAACGAGCCGGTCCCCCCGGTGATAAGCAGCGTTTTGTTACTGAGCATAGTCAACCCCTCCTACGCGCGGGCCAGTCTGCACCCTGGGTGCCAAGAATATGAAGCTTAAGATGGTCACGAAAAATGCCAGGATAATCGCGACATTGAAGTTGCCGACGTACCAAATCGACAGCATCTGAAAATGCGCGCTGAACAATGTGAATGACAAAATCAGGCGGCCTTCCCGTGTGTATCTGACAATCTGAAACTGGACGAAACCTAAAAACATGCTGACTGCGATCAGCACCACTGATGCGCCAGCCACGCCAAACAGCAAGATTTGCCATGATGGCATAAATCCTGTCAGCGAAGTGCCGGACTCAGAGTGCGCCGCCAAGACGCTGGCAGGCAGATATCGACCGCTTATTTCCTCGCGCAGCGTGGCGATCTCCAATTTTCGATCAAGATAGCCAAGGCCGTCAACAATCACATCAGCCGGTTCGAGCAAAATGCTCCATGGGATCTGCGCTTGCAATGCGACCCGGTCAAATACGAAATCCGCGCCAAGACCCGATGTCTCGTAAGTATACGCAACAAGCAAACCCAGCACCATGCCCACCACCACCAGAACAAAGCCGATCTTGCTGATCGCGATGCGTTCGGCATTGGCGGCAAAGACGAACAGGAATGCGCTGAGATAAATAATAAACAGCGAGGCTTTCTCGCCCAGCAGAACCACGCCGAGAAAAATATAAACGAGCATGAAGACCCGGCCTGTCAGCGCCACTTTGCGCGAGCCGGGGGCCATCGCGAGGCAGCAGACCATGAAAAAGGTCAGGAAAATGAGAATGCGCACGGGCGAGAGAAACGGCGGTGCAATCACGCTCCAGAACAGGATCCGGTTGACGCCTGAGGTCAGCGGACTGCCATAAAGATAGAGAATTCCGAAAGAGACCGCCGTGACCGCCAAGACCACTGCAAAAGAGGCAAACAGCTGAAAAGTGACCGGCGCTGCGCGGGGCACAAAGCCCTGCCGCCGCTCCGCCAGCCGGTATCCCAGACCAATCGCCTCCAGCGTGACAATCAGGCAGATAATCAGCATCCAGAAGGCGCCATTGGCAAAGCCGGGCTGCTGCAGTTCGTTCATCCGCGCACCAAAGGCCACAAAGGTCGTGCCAGCCAGCACGCTGATGAAATAGTAAATCTGATAAAGCGAGGAGAGCATGACCTTGGGCGCGCTGCGCACACTGCCCATCAGATAGAACGCCAAGGCGAGCCACGCCGCGCAATAGGCCGTGATATCCGCCATATCGGTCACCACCCGCGGGCGCGCAATTTCCGATATCAGCATGAATGCGCTCAGCGCCAAAATGCCAAACGCCAGCGGACGCAGCAAAACTTTGCTGAGACCGCCGGAGCTGTCTGGGCCTTTGGCGGCCTCAAAATAGTGCTGGATAGGCACTTTAGACATGCAAAGCGTCTTTCAAAAAGCTGAGCCGGGCGGGGTTCTTGGCGCGCGCCTGCATCGCCCCTGTTTCCTTGGCGATTGCGCCGGCATCGCTTACCGCAAAGCCATAGTCCTCGCTTGGAAAATTGCCGTTTTGCGCAAACTCAAGGAACACCACAGGCTTGCCAAGCAGCAGGAAATCGAGCGCCGATGTCGAGTTTTTCGTGACCAGCATATCATAGCGCGCGGCAAGTTCCTCCATATGGTCTGCCTCGCGCGTGAGATGGACAAAACCTTGCGACAATTCACGCCAGATCGCTGCAACGCGCTTCGTCGCAGGGTGCAATTTGATGCCCACTTGCCATGCTTCTGGCCA
>CAZDHB010000009.1:20258-27436 GCA_964505255.1 uncultured Porphyrobacter sp. | reverse complement strand
TCGACAAGCTCAAAGCTGACCGGCGTATGCTTTGCGATATCGCGGGCCGCGCGCATGCCCAAAACCTCGTCCAAATGCTTGGGCGCAAGACCGAAACCCGGGCGCACGCTGCGCACGTCATTTTCGGTGATGAGCGTGCCAGCCTTCAGGTCATTGACGAAATACAGCGAGCGGCGGAACTGAGCATTGCCCTGCTCGCTTGCCTTGCGGCCATAATTGACTTTGCCAAGCGCTTCCCAAGCGGTGCGCGAACCGGTGCAAAGCTGCTCCAGATCAGCCGGTTCAAGCGAGAAACTGTCATCTGGCCCGCCGCCTTCGCGGTCGAGCGTGAAATGCTTTTCAATGATCGCGGCGCCAAGGACAATGCTGGCGATGGCGGTGGTGTTATCCAGCGTGTGATCGGAGAGGCCCGTGATGAGACCAAACCGCTCGATCATATCGGGGATGGTCGACAGATTGTAATCATGGGCCGGGGCGGGATAGCCGCTGACACAATGCAGGATCGCCAATTGCTCCGCCCCGCCATCGCGCGCGGCTGCAATTGCTTCGGCAATCTCCTCGTCATCGGCCATGCCGGTGGAGATAATCATCGGCTTGCCGGTTCCCGCGACATAGCGGATCAGCGGCAGGTCAATCGCCTCAAAAGAGGCAATTTTATAGGCTGGCGCGCCCAAATCTTCGAGCAAATCAACCGCCGTTTTATCAAAGGGCGAGGAGAACATGGTGATGTCATGCGCCCGTGCATGAGCGAACAAAGGCGCGTGCCATTCCCACGGCGTATGGGCCTCCTCGTATAAGTCATACAAGGTGCGCCCGTCCCACAATCCGCCGCGGATGGTGAAGTCTTCACCCGTGCTGTTGAGCGTGATCGTATCGGCCCGGTAAGTCTGCATCTTGACCGCATCTGCGCCGGCCTTGGCCGCCGCAGCGATAATGGTTTTGGCGGTTTCGATATCGCCATTATGATTGGCCGACATTTCCGCGATGATATAAGGCGGATGGTCAGGGCCAATCGCCCGGCCAGCGATGTTGTATTCAGTCATTGTCTGTCCCATTTGATCGCCACATATCCCGGAGCAAGCCAAAGCAGACCAAGTCGCGCCAAACACCTTCTATGAGGTATTCCTCGCGAAACAAACCCTCCTCAGCAAACCCCAGCTTCTGGTGCATCGCAATCGAGGCACTGTTAAACGCCAGCGCCTGACCGCGCACCTTATGCAGCGCCAATTCGTCAAAAGCGAAATCGAGCGCCAATTTTCCAAGCTTTTTCCCCGATCCCTTGGGCGCACCGGGCCTTGTGTAAAAGCCCCAATCCGCCACGCCGTTTTCGGCAACGCCAGAAAATTGCACATAGCCAAAGGGCGCAGCGTCTTGCTCTGCTATAACCAGACGCCGCGCGGGATCTGCGCTGGCCGCGGCGAACCAGGCCTCGTGCTCTGGCTGAGTGATCTCATGCTGAGTGAGCATAAAGGGCCGGATCGAGGGATCATTGCGCCACTTTCTGAGCGCATCCAGATCCTGCTTGGTGACCGCGCGCAATGTAAAAGCCTCAGTCATGGCAGCATTTCTCCCAAAATCTCCTGAGCGACCAGCTCTGTGCCTTCTCCGGAGGTGATCGCAGCGGCCTTGGCGCTCGTCCTTTGCAGAAATTCAGACCAGCCCCGACGCTCTAACAGCTCGGCCAAAAGCTCGCCAATTTGCGCAGGGCTATGGCTCACAGCCACTGCCCCTGCCTGCGCAAGAGTGGCCGCAATATCGTCCTGATTGCGCGCAACGCTGAGCATTAAGGTAGGCAGGCCAAGGCAGCACCGCTCCCACGAGGTGCCTCCGCCCGCGCCAATGGCGAGGTCGCTATCGCGCATCAATTCGGCCATATTGCTGGCCCCGACGATGATCTGTGCGGGGACGGACATGCGCTTGGCACGCGCGGCAACCTTATCCGCCCAAGGCGCCCTGCTGCCCATCACCGTGACGATCCGGCATCCCTCGGGCAGACCGCATTGATCGAGCGCATCCAGCACAGCCTCGCTCGCATTGTCTTTGTCGACGCCGCCCATATTGACCAGAATTTGATGCAATTGCGGGTTTTTGCGCCGCGCCAAACTGGCGCTGCGCGCTGCCGCAAATTCCGGCCTCAGCAGCGCGTAGCGCGGCCCTAGACAGGCCTTTGCATTTGGCGGGATGAGCGCGTCATAATCGGCACGCCCGCGCCCCAAAGTCGGATCGAGCAAGAGGTCGCAATCAAGCCGCCGGTCAGCCAGATCATCCATCACCAAGATGTGTTTGGCAAAGCTGCGCAGCGCTTTTTGCCAGCGTGCATCCAGCCCGTAATGATCGACCACCAGCCAATCATAGTGCTCGCCCGCTAAGGCTGCGCTGCTCTGGGCGGCATCCTCTTGCCATGATGCGCCGAGCCACGGTGCATGGGCTGGATCGTCCTCTGCAGCGTCACTCATTTGAGGCTCAGAAAGCGGCTCAGAAAACGGCTCAGAAAGCACCTTAACCTCATGCCCTCGCTCTTCGATCAACTCGATCAAATGACCCTCATGCGGGCGGCATAGAAAGACGCAATTGGCGCCGCGCCCGGCCAAACCATCGGCCAACGTCACACAGCGCATCACATGGCCTGTGCCAATCTCGAGCGAGGCATCCACCCGGATCGCGATCTGAGGCGCGGCCCCCACGCTTACCCGCCTGCGGAAGGCCGGGCGGGCGCTGCGGCCTGCAAAGCGGCCATCATCGCCTCGGCGCGGACCCAATCCTCGGGCGTATCAATATCCTGCACCCGGTGGCGCGGCAAAACCACCGCTGCGCTGTCGCCGCTCATGATCGAGCGGGTTCCCGCCCCTGCCGCCGCCCAAGCCTCCGCCGTGCCCCAATAGAATTGGCCTGCATCATGATAGGCCTCGGGCAGATCCTGCGAGCGGGTTTGCTCATGCTGGGCCTCGAACATGCTTGTCCGGCCATCCCCGTCCAGCCGCAAGGCCCGCTGAATGGGAAAGGCGTAACTGGTCACCGAAAAGGCAAAATCCGCCCCTGTTGTCTGCAAGATCGCCAGGCCCGCTTGCAAATCATCCGGTTCGATCATGGGCGCGGTGGCGTAAATGCAGCAGGCCTCGGTGATCTCGGCACCTGCACCAGACCCCGCACCAGACGCAGGCCCACACAAAACCTCTATCGCATGCGCGATAACGGGCGCGGTGCCGCAATGATCATTGGCCAGTTCGGCAGGGCGCATAAAAGGCACCTCGGCCCCGCATTCGCGCGCAATGGCCGCGATTTCGTCATCATCAGTGCTGACCACAATCCGGTCAAAACAGCCGCTTTCCTGCGCCGCTCTCAATGACCAATGGATCATCGGCTGCCCATAAAATTCCTTCACATTCTTGCGCGGTATCCGTTTGCTGCCACCGCGCGCCGGGATGACCGCAATCCTCATTGACCAGCAAGCGCCTGGCGCAAGGCATCGGCCACGAAAATCTGATCATCATCGCTGAGCGAGGGGTGCATCGGGATGCTGATCGCTTCGCGGTAATAGGCCTCGGCCTCGGGGAAATCGCCCTCTTTAAAGCCCATTTTCTGGTAAAAGGGCTGCGTGTGAACCGGGATATAATGCAAATTCACCATGATATCGCGCGCGCGCAAGGCTTCGAACACCGCGCGGTGCGAGACGGCAATCTTGTCCAATTGCAAGCGGATGACATAGAGATGATAGGCTGAGTGGCTATCGGGATGCTGCCACGGCAGGGTGAGCGGCAAATCGGCCAGCAATTCCTGATATCGATCAGCGATCTCGTGGCGGCGCGCAATAAATTGCGTCAGCCTTGTGAGCTGGCTCAAACCCAGCGCGGCCTGAATGTCGGTCATGCGGTAATTGTAACCCAGCGCCACTTGCTGGTAATACCACGGTCCCTCCATCTCCTTCGTCATCAATTCAGGATCGCGGGTGATCCCATGGCTGCGATAAAGGCCCAGCCTTTGCGCCAGCAGATCATCATTGGTGAGCGCCATGCCCCCCTCGGCGGTGGTGATGATCTTGACCGGATGAAAGCTGAATACGGTGATGTCGCTATACCGGCCATTGCCGACCGGCTGCCCCTGATACGACCCGCCGATTGCATGCGAGGCATCCTCGATAATGCGAAAGCCGTATTTCTGGCCGAGCGCATGGATCGCTTCCATCTCGCAAGACTGGCCGGACAAATGCACCGGCACCACGATCTTGGGCAATGTGCCGCTGCGCTCCGCCTCGATCAGTTTCGCCTCAAGCGCGGCCGGGCTCATATTATAAGTGCGCGGATCACCGTCGACGAAATCGACACTGGCCCCGCAATACAGCGCGCAATTGGACGAGGCGACAAAGGTATTGGGGCTGGTCCACAAGCGATCGCCCGGCCCCAGTTCCAGCGCCATACAGGCAATATGCAAAGCCGAGGTCGCGCTGTTCACCGCCACCGCATGGGCCGCGCCGGTTAGTTCTGCGACCTTGCCCTCGAAGGCCGGGATGGTTGGTCCCTGCGTCAGATTGACCGACGTCAACACTTTGACAACCGCGTCGATATCGTCCTGATTTATACTTTGCTGGCCATATCTGATCATGGTCTCAGATTGCTCCGGTAAGATGTGCAATTGCCCAAATGCGCTAAGCGGAATGCCGCGCGCCTGCTGATACCTCGTAGGCGCAAGCAATCGACTTGCAAAGCAGCACGCAGCCCATTGCCAACACTACACTGATGGGAATGGCATATAATCGCGACTGCTCGGCGATTGCATAGGCCGAAATGAGGAAAACCATCATTCCCGCAAGCTGGCTCAGCAGGATCGCTCGGTCCTTGTTTCGGGCATACAGCACGTAATGCGGCACCATCGACCACGAAAACAGAATGGAGGCGGCCAATGTCCAATAGAAGAAATCGGCATATTGGGTGTAAACCGGCTCGGCAATCCATGCGAGCACCCAGGGCATGAGCGCGGTGGTCACAGCCGCAAAACACAGCGCGCCTGCAATCGCCTGCAATGCCATGATGCGCGCGGTAGACCAAAAAGCGCCCGCTTGCTGCGGCTCGGCCAATTTGAGCAATTGCGGATATTTGAAAGCATAGACCGCGGCATCGAGAAAGGCGTTGAGTGAGGCCGCTATGCTGGCAAACAGGACGTAAGCGGCAACCACTTGGATCCCGGCAAAATCCTCCAGCAGAAACCGGTCGAAAGTTAGCACCGCGCGCAGGGCCAAGGTCGCGCACAGAAACACAGCGCTGACTTGCAAGGCCTGTTTGATCTCGGCCCAGCGGACAATCTGCGTCCAGCCGCCAATTTTGAGAGCAGTCAGTTTGTAAAGCCCGCCAATGGCCGCCAGCGCGCCCGCGCCAAGCCAGAGGATCAGGACAGTTTCCAGATTGCGCGCCGCAGGCTCAATAAAAAACAAACCCGCCATGACAATCACCCAAGCGCCTTGGCGGCAAAACAGCAGCCAGCTTGCCGAGACCTGTTCTTCCAACACCGTGAGGACCCGGAAAATCTCCTGATTGCAATGTTCCAGCAGCAAGATCGGCAAGAACCAGCCGATGAGATAAAGCGGCATGCCGATCAGCCACAACAGCCCCAAGGCGAGCGGGGCGAAGGCCAAATAAGTAAACCCGAGGACCAGACCCTGCGCTTTCAAGGCCTCGCCCGCGCGCGCTGCCCCGATCTGGGCAATCCGGCGGGTTGTGTAGACGTAAAAATCGAGGCCAAAGAACAGCAGAGCGTAGAATATCGCCGCTGCAAAAAGGCCGTAATAACCGACCAGCTCGGCGTCCAGAAACCGCGCCAGCAAAGCGATCAGGACAAACCGAAGGCCGAGCGTCGAAACCCGCAAAGCAAGGTTCAGCGCCCTCTGTTTGAACGCCGCAGGCCGGACTGGGCGGGCTGCTCGAAGATTTGCCTCAGCCACGCCGCAGCAGACCAGAGCGGCCCATCCGCCGCGCCCTGCCAAAGCCGCTTGGGGCGCTCAGGCCTGCACCAGCCTCCTCATTGCGGGACAATGGACGCCTCAACTATTTGGCCGCTGACACCCGCTGCGCCATCCGCGGGCCGGGCAATCAATTGCAAAGTCTGATCCGTGCAGCCAGCGGGCACGTCAAATGCCGCGGAAAACCGTCCGCCATTGGTGGCCGAATTGGGAACGTCGGCCTGCATCAAAGCCGTGCCGTCCGCGCATTCAATCTGCCAATAGGGCTTCGAACGCTCTGCCACATCGATTGCGGCGCTGGTGCTGGAAAAGAGGTATGCGCCTTGCGGCAAGGCCTGACGCTGCTGCGCAATGACCCCGCTTTTGCCCGGGCGGAGCGCAAAATCGAGCACGTTGCGATCGCCCGATGGGACAATCTCGGCGATGAACCCTGCATCGGTGGAGGGCTGCCAATCATAAACCGCGGGCACATCGGGATCGGCTGCAAATTGGGCATCGCGTGAGCGGTTTTGCGGCGGCGTATCGCGGGTCTGCGCATAATAATCCCATGCCGCCCCTGCTTCGCCCTTGCTCGCCAGATTATTGACCAAATAGGCCTGCATCGCCTCAGAAATAGGCCAATCGGCCGCCTCGGGAAGGCGGAAAAAGGCCAGCACCGATAGCGGCGCTGCACTTGTCACGGCTGCCTGAGACAAAAGCTCGGTATCCCACGGCGGACTGCTCGCCATCACCGGGGCAAGCGCAGCGCGAACCTTAGGCTCGGCGAGGGCCGCGATCAGATTGGGCATCAGCAAATCCTGCGCATCGGCGGAGGTCCGCATCGCGAGATCATATTGCGTCAGGCTGGCCGGAATATCACCGCGCGATACCGCCTCCTCAATCGCCCAAATCCGCGCCGGCAATTCGCGCCGGGAAAGCCGCAGTGAATATTCAAACAAGGCGCGCGCTTCCTCGGTCTCATTGCGCAATTGAGCTTGCAGGGCGAGGACATTGACCGCTTCCGCGCTGGTCGGATCGGCGATCAAGGCACGGCGGGCTAAGGCCTCAGCCTCGGAACCCTGCTCGCTGGAGGGTGCGCGGCGGAACAATTGCTCGGCTGCTGCGCCTGCAATCTGGCCATTGCTGCTGTCGATTTGAAAGGCTTGCTCTGCATCCGCCCGTTCTACCACCCGCGCAAACGAGCCGAGCACGCTGGAGCCGCCGGTCAGCAGACAGGCAAGCGCCAAAA
>CAZDHB010000009.1:16911-20158 GCA_964505255.1 uncultured Porphyrobacter sp. | reverse complement strand
TTGTCTTTGCTGCCATAATCATAGCCATAATCATAACCCGACCCGTAACCTTGCGCCGCCTTGGCCGTATCGAATTTGGTCAGAATGCCGCCCAGAACTCTGATATTGGCCGATTTCAGACGGGCCAGCGCGGTTTTCACTTGGCTGGAGCGGATGCCTTGAGCCTCGACCACATAGACCACGCCTTCAACCGCCCCGCCAATCAGCGGCGCATCCGCCAGACCCAGAACCGGCGGACTGTCGACCACCACATGGTCGTAAGTTTCCAAAAGCCGCCCGATCAAATTCGCCAAACGGTCCCCGGTCAACAATTCAGCCGCGTTCGGCGGGGTCGGTCCGGCGGGCATAAAGTCGAGGTCAATCTCGTCCATTTTGGCAATCACTGCCGCCAGATTGTCATCGCCGGAAAGAACATTGCTGAGGCCGCGCTTATTATTGCCGCCAGCCAGTTCATGGACCGAGGGCGAACGCATATCGCCATCGACAAGGATCACTTTCTGACCGCTGCGCATCAAAATCGACGCGAGCGCGAGCGCGGTGGTTGATTTGCCTTCAGCAGGACGCGTCGAGGTCACCGACATCGCCTGCGGCACGCCGTTTTCGGTGGCAAAGCTGAGGCTGGTCTGCGCGGTCAGATAGGCATCTACCAATTCGGATTTGCGATCGAGCAATGCCTCGACCGGATCATTGCCATCCGCGACCGGCACCGATCCCAAAAGCGGCAGACCAAGGCGCCGTTCCAGCTCTGCCGGATCACCGATGGATTCGTCCAATTGTTCCAGCGCCAGCGCTGCGCCAACACCCAGCATCAATCCGCCAATGGTGGCGATCAGCAGGTTGATTATGAGCCGCGGGCTGGAGGGTTCGGTGGGGATATCGGCCGCATCAACAATCGCGACATTGTTAACGCCTGCCCCGCCGGCCACGCCAATTTCTTTGAAGCGCTGGAGCAAGCCATCATAAAAGGCCTGATTGGTATCCACCTCTTGTTGGTAGATATTATACTGGATGGCGCGGCGGCGCTGATCGAGGAATTCCCCTTTCAGCTTAGCGACTTCAGCGCTCAGCGCATTTTCGCGCGCGGAGGCCTGACGGAACTCTGCCTCGACCGCGCTGGAAACGCGGCGCTCCTCGCGGCTGATTGAGGCATCGAGCTCGTCGATCTGGCTTTTGACAGCAACCGCCTGAGGATAGGTCGGCTCAAAGCGAACCATGAGCTGCTCGTACTCAGCTGATAATTCGGCCCGTCGCTGGCGCAAATTGTTAATCGCGCTGTTGGCCAGCGCCTCCGCAGAGCTGCCATTGGCGCCCGCTTGGCGAAAGCGTGCCTCGGCCGCAATCCGGTCAGCCCGCGCCTCGGCCAAAGCGATGTTAAACGTCGCCAGACTGTCCACGACAACCGAGCGGTCCTGACCCCCTTCGCTGCCGGATGGCAAATTGATAATTTGCTGGCTGGAGGCATAGGCCACCAATTGGCGCTGCGAGGCATCAAGCCGCTCTTTGTATTCGGCCAATTGCTCTTGCAGGACATCGCGGCCGTAAGACGTCGACTCGATTTTCCGTTCGAGATTGGTGGTGATGAAATTTTCCGCCCAAGCATTGGCGACTTTCGCGGAGAAATCCGCATCGGGACTGACAAAACGAATATCGACCAGCCGCGAGAGGCGAGTCGGATCTACGCCCAGATTTTCAAGCATGATTTCACCGGCGACGCGCTGCCGCTCAGCGCGCCCTCCGGCTGAAAAGCGTTCATTGCTAAGCTCGAAAGCAGGATTTTCCTCATCAAGCGCGCCGAACATCTCGAAAAAGGAAGGATCATCGAGCAAATCAAGCTCAGCCGCGACCCGTTCAGCCAAGGTTTTGGAGCGCAGCAAGCCGTATTGGGTTTCGTAAAACTCTTGGTCGGCGGCCCCGGCATCACGCTCCACACCCTGAAAATTTGTCACCCGGTCGGCGACCCGGGCAATCTCGATCGTGGCTTCTGCCGTGTATTTAGGGGTCATCAGAAAAGTGATGAGCACACCAAGGAAAATCGCCGCCAATGTGATCCCGGCGATCACCCATTTACGGCGCAGCGCAATCAGCAAATATTGGCGCAGGTCAAACCCATCAGGCGCAGCATTTTGCGTCTCGAACAGGTTGGGCGGATTTTGTGCGCCCGCGTCGCCAATATTGGAAATCCGGTTCATGAGGGCATATCCGAAATCACCGGACCAAGGCGACCAGAGGTGAGGCAAGCAGCGGTGCCAAGCCTATGATATCGCGAAAAGCGCGCCGCTGAGGACTGTTGCCGACCACAATAAGATCAGCCGGATAGATTTGCGGGTCCTCGTAAATGCCGCGCCGAATGGCGGTGAGATTGTAAACACCGGCCATCCTTTGCCCGTTCACATTGCGCAAGACGACCACATCATCAAGTTTCGCAAATTCGGTCATGCCGCGCGCCGAGGCGACGGCGCGTGTCAAAGTCATCTGATTGGTCACCGGATAAAGACCAGGTTCCTGCACCTCGCCATCGACGGTGACAACTTGGCTTACCGAATTGTTGATATTGACCGTCACATCCGGGTTGCGGACATAGCCATTGGCCAGCGCGATCTCGATATCATTCGACAATTCGGCCGCGGTTTTGCCATTCGCATCAAGCGTCCCGATGAGCGGCAAAGCAATGCGGCCACTGGTGTCGACTTGCATCTCGCTGCTGAGTTCAGGCACGCCGAAGACATTCACGCTGATCGTGTCGAGCGGACCGATCAGTGATACCCGGTCACCAGCGGTCAAATCTTCGCGGCTGGGCGAAGGCAGGCCGGCTGCTTCTGCCACAACGGTCAAATCAGCAGTCGACTGCAAGGGCGGCGCGCCGCCACAAGCCGCCAAGGCGAGGGAACTCAGCAATAGAAGAAATGAATGGCGCATGTTCTGGTCTATTTTGCTCAAGATTGCGTCCTATTAGCCATGCCAATGTTAACCGTAAAGTCTCGCACAGGCATTTGACGGCAAAACATTGAATGCAGCCTTTATGCCAAAGGCGCTTTGACGTCACCTCAGACCGTCATTCCAGGGGCGCCATTCCAGGGGCGCCATTTCGGGCGCGTCATCTCGCAAATGCAATCTTGGGGGGCGGGGGGGGAACATCATTAGCGAGGCAGCACTAAGCACTTGCAAAAAGACCTGCTGGCCGCGCCGATGCTACGAGAAACTTAATCACTTCGCGCTATAGGGAACCCGTGCATATAAACGGCTGGGC
>CAZDHB010000009.1:11103-16811 GCA_964505255.1 uncultured Porphyrobacter sp. | reverse complement strand
TAAACGGCTGGGCTAAACGGCGGGGCGCAGCACCGCCCCAAGCAGAGCTTTTTACAAAGGGAAGACTATCGATGCAAAAGGTCGCCGTCATCGGTCTGGGCTATGTCGGCTTGCCGCTTGCCGTGGCGCTTGCCAAGCAGTTTGATTGCGCGGGTCTGGATGTTGATGAAGGCCGGATTGCCGAGCTGAAACAAGGGCATGACCGGACCGCTGAAATCACCGCAGAAGAGCTCGCTGCCTCAAACTTGCGGCTGACCAGCGCGCCAGAGGAAATCGGGCCGAGCGATATCTATATCGTAACGGTTCCAACCCCGATCGACGCAGCCAACAAGCCCGATCTCTCGATTGTCGAGGCCGCCAGCCGCACGGTAGCGGTGCTGATCAAAGAGGCGGTAAAAGACGGCCATAAGCCGGTAATCATCTACGAAAGCACGGTCTATCCCGGCGTAACCGAAGACATTTGCGCACCCATTTTGGAAGAAGTGTCTGGCCTTAAATGGAAAGAGGACTTCTTCCTTGGCTACAGCCCGGAACGCATAAACCCCGGCGACCGCGAACACACGATCGACAAGATCACCAAGGTTGTCTCAGCCGACACGCCGGAAACTTTGGCGCGGGTCTCGGCGCTCTATAACGCGATCACCAGCGGCGGCGTATTTGAAGCCCGGTCGATCAAGGCGGCTGAAGCGGCCAAAGTGATCGAGAACGCTCAGCGCGATATCAACATCGCTTTCATGAACGAGATTGCGCAGATTTTCGGACAAATGGATTTGTCGATCTGGGACGTTCTCGCCGCATCGAATACCAAGTGGAATTTCCTGCCCTTTTCCCCCGGCCTTGTCGGTGGACACTGCATCGGGGTGGACCCCTATTATCTCTCGCACCGGGCCGAGAGCCTTGGCCTAGACCCGCGCGTAATCCTTGCCGGACGCGGGGTGAATGACGGGATGGCCGAGTGGGTTGCGGGCCGCATTCACGAGGCAAGCGGGAGCAAAGGCGGCACGCTGCTGATGCTGGGCCTCACTTTCAAGGAAAATGTGCCCGATTTGCGCAATAGCAAAGTGGCCGATCTTGCCCGGGCGCTGGGCGCGCTGGGGCATGAGGTCACGGTGCATGATCCCTTGGCGGATGGCGCAGAAGCCGAGGCCGAATACCAAATGACCATCGACGAAACCGCCTTGTCGCGCCGCTATGACAGCGTGGTGCTGGCGGTCCCCCATGCCGAATATCTGGACGCCGGCCCCGCCTCGCTGAGGGCGCTGTGCGAGGATGGCGGCACGCTGTGCGATCTCAAAGGGGTTTTGAGTGGCGCTGCGGATTGGACGCTGTAAAGGGCACAGGATGCGCAAAGTTCTTGTTACAGGCACCGCCGGATTTGTCGGCTTTCACCTCTCCCAATTGTTGCTGGAGGAGGGGTTTCAAGTCATCGGTTTTGACGCGATGACCGATTATTACGATGTGCGGATCAAACAGCGCCGCCATCAAATGCTGCTGCAAAACCAGCATTTCACTGCCGAGGAAGCCTATTTGGAGGATTTCGAGGCCCTGCAGAGCCTGTGCAGCCGCGAAAAGCCCGATGTTATCGTGCATCTCGCCGCGCAGGCCGGGGTGCGCTATTCATTGGAAAATCCGCGCGCCTATCTCAATTCCAATATCGTTGGCACATTCAACGTCATGGAAGTCGCGCGCGAGATGGAGGTTGACCATTTGCTGATGGCCTCAACCAGCTCTGTCTACGGGGCCAATGAGGAAATGCCGTTTGACGAGCGCGAGCAATGCGAGACGCAAATGACGTTTTATGCGGCGACCAAAAAGGCCAATGAGAATATGGGGCATAGCTATGCTCACTTGTGGAATTTGCCGACCACCATGTTCCGCTTTTTCACTGTTTATGGCCCTTGGGGGCGCCCGGACATGGCGCTGTTCAAATTCACCAAGGGTATTCTCGAGGGCACGCCGATCGATATTTACAATCACGGCGATATGTACCGCGACTTCACCTATGTGACCGATCTGGTGCGCGGCATTCGCTTGCTGATCGATACGCCGCCAGTGCGGCCCGCAAGCAAGGATGATATTGCACCGGGCGATAGCCTGTCCCCTGTGGCCCCGTTCCGGGTGGTCAATATCGGCAATTCAGACAAAGTTAGGCTGATGGATTTCGTCGAAGCGATCGAGGCGGAATGCGGGCGCGAGGCGAATAAGAACTTTATGGAACTGCAATTGGGCGATGTTCCTGCCACTTGGGCCAATGCCGATTTGCTGCGCGATCTGACCGGTTATAAGCCGCAAACAGATTTCAGAGACGGAGTGGCGAAATTCGTGGCTTGGTACCGCGAATATTATCAGGTTTGAGTGGCTTCAAGCGCCCGAACTTAAAGCCTCAGCCCCAAATGCCGCGCGTATCATAAACGGCCGCGCCTTCGCGTTCTTCTGGCGGGATCACTTTGAAAATATCGTGATCGACCAGCACGATCAGCACGCCGCAATCCTCCAGCGCGCTGTCGATATCGATCAATTCCGCCGCCGTGCCGTCAAATTCGGCGGGCAAGGCATTGGCGTAAGGCTCCACCACTTTGATCCGCGCGCCATAATCGCGCGCCAAAGCGGCTGACACGAAGCGCGCCGGGCTTTCACGGAAATCATCGATATTGGCTTTAAAGGCGAGGCCGAGACAGCCGATTTTGGCATCCGGATGGGCCTCGATCAAAGCTTTGGCGCGGTCCAGAACATGATGCATTTTGGCGTCATTGGTCTCGCGCGCCTGACGGATAATCTTGGCCTCATCAGGCGCGCCATTGACGATGAACCAGGGGTCGACCGCAATACAATGTCCGCCAACACCCGGGCCGGGCTGGAGGATGTTCACCCGCGGGTGGCGATTGGCCAAACGGATTACTTCCCAAACGTCGAGCCCCTGCTTGTCGGCAATCATCGACAGCTCGTTAGCAAAGGCGATGTTGACATCGCGAAAGGCGTTTTCAACCAGCTTGGTCATCTCGGCCGATTTGGCATCTGTGACCACGCATTCGCCTTTGACAAAGCGTTTGTAGAAGGCCAGCGCCTTCCTCGCGCAGCGCGGGGTAATCCCGCCAATAGAGCGGTCATTATGCGTGAGTTCTTCAAGGATTTTCCCCGGCAGAACCCGCTCGGGACAATAGGCAATCGAGACATCCGGCGTGCCTTCGCTAAGGCCGGGCATAGCCAGATCAGGCCGCTTCTCTGCCAGCAAATCGCGCATCGCCTCGGTTGTGCCCACCGGCGAGGTCGATTCCAGAATAATGCAATCGCCTTTCTTCAACACTCCGGCAACTTTGCTGACCGCATCCATCACATAGCTGGTGTCTGGGGTGTGCTGGCCATCATTGTGAAAGGGGGTCGGCACAGCGATCACGAACACATCGGCAGGTTCAATTTCAATCGCCGCTTTCAGCAATCCGCGCTGAACCACGGCTTGCACCAGACCGTCGAGATCGACTTCCTCGATATGAATTTCGCCGCGGTTGATGGTCTCAACCACATGATCGCTAACATCGAGACCCAGAACAGGGCATCCTGCGCGGGCAATGATGGCCGCTGTGGGAAGGCCGATATAGCCCAGCCCGACAACACAGACCTGAGGGTTTTGATCGTTCATCACGTGATTATTTCCTGCGCTATTGCCCGGGTGGGCGCATGCGCCCGATTCAGATCGCGCAATAGCCCAAAACTGTGAATTTCAGGTGTAAATTTGATTTTTTCGCCTCGGCTATCCCGCCAGCAAATCGCAAATACGCGCCGCTGAGTGGCCGTCACCGAAAGGATTATGGGCCTTGGCCATGGCTGCATAAGCCGCCTCGTCATCAAGCAATCGGGTCACTTCAGCGACAATTGTATCGGCATCAGTGCCAACCAATTTGGCGGTGCCCGCCTCGACGCCTTCGGGGCGTTCGGTGGTTTCGCGCATGACCAGCACCGGCTTGCCCAGCGCAGGGGCCTCTTCCTGCACCCCGCCGCTATCGGTCAGCATCAGATGCGCAATATCGAGCAGCCTTGCAAAATGCGGATAATCGAGCGGTTCAATCAAGGCGACATTATCCAGCCCGCCCAGCGCTTCATTCATCACTTTTCGCACATTGGGATTGAGGTGAACGGGAAAAATCACCGCAATATCATCGCGCGCGGCAAGGCGTTTGACCGCGCTCGCAATCCCTTCCATCCCGTCACCAAAATTTTCGCGCCGGTGGCTGGTCATGCCAATGATGCGCTTGCCCGCAAACCGCGCCTCGAGCTCTGCCAAACCGCTTACCAGCCCCGGCTCGGCGCTGACTTTACCGGTAACCCAATGCAGCGCATCAATCACCGTATTGCCGGTCACATGGACCAATGCGGGATCGGTGTTTTCGGCCAGCAATGCATCAGCCGCGGTTTGTGTCGGGGCGCAGTGAAGCGCTGCGAAAGTGCCCACCGCCCGCCGGTTCACTTCCTCGGGCCATGGATGGTAAATATCGCCGCTGCGCAAACCGGCCTCGACATGGCAAACCGGGATCTTGCGGTAATAGGCGGCAATCGCGCCGGCCATAACCGTGGTTGTATCACCCTGTACCACCACCCAATCGGGCTTCTCGCTGTCAAGAACTGTGCCGATTTCCACCAAGGCGCGGGCGGTTAAGGCATCAAGGCTTTGGCCCGGCGTCATCAGATTGAGATCATGATCGGGCTGAATATCAGTCAGGCCGAGCACTTGATCGAGCATTTCGCGGTGCTGCGCAGACACGCAGACGCGCGAGGTAAAGCGGTCATCGGCTTGCAATGCATGGACCAGCGGGAACAGCTTGATCGCCTCAGGCCGCGTGCCGAAAACTGTCAAAATACGCTGTTTTTGCGCCATTTATGCCACCTAAAAAGCCTGTCATATGGTCGGCGGACAAAGAGCCGCATGCGCGCGCTGCTCCCGCCGATCATCTTGCCTGCCGCTATAGCGCGAATGCGTTAACCAGGCGTTTGCTCGGCGCTACCGAGTGCTGGACCTACCGGTTCAGGGCCCGGCTGAGGCAGTGCCCCAACCTCTTCAGGGCCTTCCTCTTCGCGGCCTTCTTCGCCACCTTCTTCTCCGGGCAAAACGCCTGACCGCTCGCGCTCTAACCGCTCGAGATAAGCCCGCTCGATCTGTTCAACGCGCTCCTGCTCGGCGGCGGCATCGGCATCAATGGTCGAGAGGCGCTCCTCACGCGCGGCGGCAATCAACTGGCTGAACCGGACCGCTTCGCCATTGCGTTTGTCCGCAAAAGCGGCGTCAACCAATTGCTGCGTACAGCCGGTAAAGCCCCCTGCACCAACCGGAGAGCATGACAAGGCTCCAAAACCGCCGACAAGTTCCAGCTTTTCAACCCGGCTCGCCCATGACTGGTTTTCGGGATTCTCGCTAAAGCGCAAGGTTTCCGGAATGCGGTAGCGGTCCCCGTCAGGCAAACGCGCAATCACGCAAATTGTCCCCTCGGGGCAAGGCGGCGCGGCATCATCACCGTAAACAAAGGCGGTTTGAACCGGCTCGGTAACGGTTTGCGGGGCCAAATCATCAGTGGCGGAATCTGCCGGACCAATGCCTTGCGCGGCCAGCGGCCCCGTCAAGGGAGCAGCCAGACACAAAAGCGCGAACGCAGCCGCATGATGAAGAGGGTTTGCCATGGTCAATTCCTTTGCGCGGATATCATAAAAGGGGGGTCATA
>CAZDHB010000009.1:7126-11003 GCA_964505255.1 uncultured Porphyrobacter sp. | reverse complement strand
CAAAGCGCTGAATAGGGGCTTAAAACAAGCGCTAGATCCTCTCGGACAGCTTAATCGCGGCCCGGCAACCCATGCGGATCAGCCCGGAGAGCACAGGATAGGCTGGCGCTTGCTCCGCGCCGAGCGCCAAAGCCGCCTCGCGGTGTTCGCGCTCCTCCTCGCGGAAGCGTTCGATCATAGCGGCCAGCTGCGGATCATCACCGGCCTCCTCCAGATCGTCCAATTGCTCTGAATAATGGCGATCGATCTCTTCCTCGATCGCGGCGGTGCAGGCCATTGCCGCCTCTGGCCCGATCAAGGCGGTGCCCGCGCCAAGCGCATAGCCGGCCGCAGACCAGAACGGCTGCAACGCGGTCGGGCGCACACCGCGATCTGCCATCAAGGCATCGAACTCGGCCCGGTGCACGGCCTCTTGCTCGGCCATATGGGCAATTTCGCCCGAATGCGGGCCGCGGCTGCCCATCACAGCCATTTGCCCTGCGTAAATGCGAGTCGCGCCAAATTCACCCGCCTGATCCACGCGGATCATCCGGTGCAATTCGGCCTTTCGTTCCTCGGTTTGGCTCATATTTCGATCCGCCTTTCTCATGACCTGCGGGTTTTGCCCAAAAGGCTTAGAATAACCAGCCCGAAAAAGCCCGAAATAAGGAAATTCCAGCCCGCCAGCGATATGCCAAACAGATCCCACGGCGCCTCGTCACAGCGGACAATCGGCGCATTCATCACCGCATCTAGCGCGCTTTGACCATTGCTTGAGACGGCCACGGCGCAGCCGGTGATCCCTTCCCACCAGCCATATTCGACGCCGGCATGAAAACCGCCAATCAAGCCCGAGGCGATCATGGCCAGTGCCGCCAGCGCGGTGAGGCTGCGCTTGAAAGGCAGCACAAAGCTGAGCAAGCCGAAGCCTACGGCCGCAAAATGCGGATAGCGCTGCCACCAGCACATTTCGCAAGGATAAAGGCCAAACCCATATTGCGACAAATAAGCCCCCGCCAGCAAAAGCGCCGGCACGGCCACTGACGCCGCTTGGGGGCCAGCAAAGCCGCGCGAAAGATCAGGGGTTTGGGTCACTGCCATGTGCGCATTGATATAGGCTTGCGCGCATCATGCCTCAAGTTCACAATTCGCTCAGGCTCTTGCAAACAGCCGCATTTCGTTAGTTGCGGGCGACCGAGTTGGGCGATGTGCGGCGCAGCGTTTCCGCCGCATAATGCAGCTGGAAATCTTCAATGCCCATTTCCTCAAGCTCTTCTGCGGTCAATTTGAACCGCGGATCATCCAGCTTGTCGCTTTCCAGCTCGCCATCCTTGAGCGCCAGCTCGTTCACCAAATGCCCGCGCAAATCGCTTTCGCGCATGGCGAATTTGGCCCGTTTGGCAAGGTCTGGATCGGAGATTTGCGGGACAGTGATATCAGGCTTGATCCCGCCTTCCTGCACCGAATGCCCATCCGGCGTGTAATAGCGCGCGGTCGTCAGCTTGAGCGCGGCATCACGGCCGAGCGGCAAGAGCGACTGGACCGAACCCTTGCCGAAGCTGCGGTCGCCCATGATCACCGCGCGGCGATGGTCCTGCAAAGCGCCTGCGACAATTTCAGAGGCCGAGGCTGACCCAGCATCGATGAGGACAATAATCGGCACGCCTTCGGCAATATCACCGCGAAATACGCTTTCTGCATCAAAAGTGATGCTCTCGCCGCGTGCCCGGCCGCGCTGAGAGACGATCCGGCCCTTGTCGAGGAACAAATCAGACAAGGCCACCGCCTCGTCCAGACTGCCGCCCGGATTGGAGCGCAAATCGAGGATCAAGCCGTTCAATCCGCCGCTTGCCTCGCCGCGCAAGGCTTCCCATGATGCGAAAACATCAGTGCCCACATCGCGCGAAAATTCATTGACCATGATGTGGCCAATATTGCCCGGCATAAGCTCGTGTGTGACCGGCTCCAGCTCGATAACGCCGCGTGTAACCGATACATCAAATGGTTCGTCCCGGCCGGGTCTAAAGATCGTCAAGCGAATGGCCGTGCCCGCCGCACCGCGCATTTCGTTAACCGCCTCGTCAAGGCTGCCGCCGTAAATCAGCCTGCCATCAAGATGAGTGATGTAATCACCCGCTTTCAGACCTGCATTATCGGCCGGACTGCCGCGGAACGGCGAGACGATTTTGACCGCGCCGTCATCCATCACAACCGACAAGCCAAGCCCGGAATAATTGCCGTCAATCAGCGTTTCGAGCCGCTGCAAATCAGAGCCGTCAAGATAGGCTGAATGGGGGTCGAGCGCGGCGAGCATGCCGTCAATTGCGCCGCGAATGAGAACATCATCCTCAACCGGCTCGACATAGCTGGCCTTGATCCTTTGATAGGTGGCGAAAAGCTTTGAAAATTCGGGGCTGGCGCGGCCTTCGACCTGAGCCATTGTCGCAGTGGTGGCAGGGATCAGGGCAATGGCTGTGACCAAAGCGGCGCTGCGCAAGAGATTGGACCCGATTTTTTGAAACTTCATAATGGCTACCTTTAAACACTCTTGCCGCAATGTATCGCGCGAAATCGATGAATGCCAGATTATCATCGCTCAGCAAGCTGACAACGCGGCTTAAGGCGTGTCAGACTTTTTCAGCACGGTTGCCGGGTTTTAGCGCGCAAGAAATTCCAAAGGGTTAACCGGCTTGCCCGCCCGGCGCAGCTCGAGCGTGACCGGCACATTGCCGCCCGCCCCCGCTCGCACCAGCGCAGCCTCGCCAACCGGGCTGCCCTCATCCAGCCGGTCGCCCACTTCAACCGCCAGATTGCCAAGTCCGGTTATAAGGCTGGTCCAGCCGCCGGCATGTTCGATAATGACGATCTCGCCATAGCCGCGGTAAGGTCCGGCGAACGCCACCCGGCCGCTTGCAGGGGTAATAACTTGCGCCTCGCTGCGGGCCGCCAGTGTCAATCCCGAGGACGCTGAAGCTGTGCCCGAACGCTCGCCAAATCCGGCCGTGACCCGGCCATTGACCGGCAGACGGTAAGGGTTTGGCGCAGGGCTCTCGCCCTTGGCCCGCCGATCCCGTGCCGCCTCAAGCTCTTGCGGAGACATGCGCTCGGCTGTGTCATTAGCGGCTGCGGCTTGCCCAAGATTGGCTGGCCGCTGAAGCGGGCCGGGCAGCAGCGCCAGCTCTGCGCGCAAACCGCCTGATTTCTCCAATTGCCCAATCAGGCCGCTCAAATCGCGGGCCTTTTCCGCCATGGCCAAGGCGCGCCTTGCCTCGCGCCCTGCATTGCCCGTGGCCGAACGCGAAGCGCGCCGCTGCCGCTCAGCCTGGGCCGCCAGCCGCTGGCGCGCTTCGTCAAGCTCGCTTTCGGTCTCCCGGCGGGCAGCAATCAGGTTTTGCGCGTCATCTTCCAATTGGCGAATCCGGCCAAGATCGCTGCGCAAAGCGGCAGTGCGCGCACGCACCTGAGGTATAGTGCTGTCCAGCACAGCGCCCAGATAGACCGTCTCGCGCAAGGAACCGGGGCGCAGCAGGCTGAAGGAAAGCGGCCGCTGAACCAACCGCTGAAGCGCGCCGGTCAAGCGAACAATTGGCTCGCGCCGCGCCGCCAGCTCGCTTTCGATCATGCCGCGCTGACCGCGTACCAGCGCCAGCTCTGCCTCGGCGATGGCAATGGCGGCTTCGGCTTGTTGAACGCTGGCCGCCAGCATTGCCGTTTCGGCCTTCGTGCGCTGGGCCGCCGCCTCTGCATCGCTTGCCTGCTGGCGAAAGGAGAGCACCCGCTGCCGCGCAGCGCTCGCTTCTTGGCGGGCGCGCTCAAGCTCGCTTTGCGCCTCTTCGGCGCTGGCAAATTCGGACGCGCGCGGCGCTGTGCCCGATTGCGCCAAAGCTCTCGAAAATTC
>CAZDHB010000009.1:1965-7026 GCA_964505255.1 uncultured Porphyrobacter sp. | reverse complement strand
GGCTGCCTAAGAGGCTGATCGGGGTTTGGCATCACTGTCGCCTCGTTTGCGGGTGCCTTGGGGCAGGCCTTGATTAGCAAATCTTATGTAGCAAAAGCCTATAATGCCCGATTATCCGGACCGATGGTAGGGGTGATTGGCGATGATAGTGGTCGCCCGGTAAAGCTGCTCGGCCAGCATGGCCCGGGCCAGCAAATGCGGCCAAGTCGCGCGGCTCATTGCCCACAGATGGTCGGCTTCGGCGCGCTCGGCAGCGCTATGACCATCGGCCGCGCCCAGCACAAAACGCGCCTCCTTCACGCCGGTGTCGCGCCATTCGCTGAGCAGGCTCGCCAATTCTTGCGATGAGAAATCCTTGCCCCGCTCATCCAGCAAGACCCGCCGCGTTTGGGCAGGCGCTGGGGGCACTTTACCCCCGCTTTCAGGCAATTCGGTGATCTTGAAAGGCCATGCAATGCGGCGGCTATAGCGCGCGACAAGCTCGCTTTCGGGCGAACGGCCAATTTTGCCGCGAGCGATAATATGCAGCTGAATTGGCTTAGCCCTCGGTTGGCGCGCCCGAGATGCCGTTCGCTGCGCTGCCCCCAGTGCTGCCCCCAGTGCTACCTTGGCGCAATTTGCCCCCGCCAGCCTCGCCATCCTCGCCAAAGCCCCACATCCGCTCCAGATTGTAAAAGCTGCGCACCTCAGGCCGGAACAAATGCACCACAATATCGCCCGCATCGAGCAATACCCAATCAGCCGCAGGCAATCCCTCCAGCCGCACCGGGCCATGCCCTGCCTGCTTGATCTTTTCAGCCAGTTTTTGCGCCATGCTGGCGACTTGACGGGTGGAGCGGCCCGAGGCGATCACCATATAATCGGCAATCGAGCTTTTCCCGGCCAGATCAATCACTGCAACGTCTTGCGCCTGATCATCGTCGAGCTGTTGCAGGGTCAGCTCAAGCGCGGCGTCAGAGGCACGTTTAGCCATTGTGGAAGAAACCTCCAACAGCGAACCAGCGCCCGAATTGCGAAGGCCCGAACGGACTGGCTGAGAGGTGGGAGTTTGGAGAGATGTCATAGATAGGAATAGCGGTCTTCTTGCGCAAAAGTGAAAGGTCGGCCCGGTCCACAAAAAGGGTCATTTTATGATGCCTTTTGCCCCGATAGATTGATGCGGTAGTTTGATGCGATTGCTGATCAAGCGATGCGTCACCTGATCGCGCAGACCAGCCACCTCAAAACGCTCGGCCCAAGCCGGATCGGCGCGGCGGATCGCGCTGGCCGAACGGGTGTCAGGATCAAAACGCAAATGTATCAGTGCGGGCGTCTTCCGAGTTTGGGGCCAATGGCTTGCCGCGCGCTTGTGCCGGGAAAACCATGCACTGGCCACGCTGGCAAATGCATCCCCATTATACCCGGGCCGCGCGATAACCGCAATTGGCATTGTCCGAGCAAGGCCGCGCCAGTCTTTCCAAAGGTGAAACTGCGCCAAATTGTCGGCGCCCATAAGCCACACAAACCGGTGTTTGGGATAGCGGCGAGAAAGTGCCTTCAGCGTGTCCGCGGTATAACGCGTGCCCAGCTCACGCTCGATCGCGGTGACCCGGATTGGCGCGCGCCGCGCCTCAACTACGGCCGAGGCGAAACGGGCCGCCAAGGGCCCCATATCAGAGGCTGATTTGAGCGGATTGCCCGGCGAAACCATCCACCAGACCTCATCCAGCCCAAGCGCCGTTTTGGCAAAGAGCGAGACGCGGCGATGCCCTCCATGGGCCGGGTTGAAACTGCCGCCCAAAAGGCCAATGCGCCGCCCGCCGCTGATGCGCGCGCCGTGCGCGGGGCCGCACAAGCCGCTGTGACGCTGAAGCGAAGGTTTGTTGGCGCGAATTTTAAGGACGGGTCTGCCCCTTGCCGCGCACTTGCCATTTATACGTCGTCAGCCCCTCCAACGCGACTGGGCCGCGGGCATGCAAACGCCCGGTCGCTATGCCAATCTCAGCGCCCAGCCCGAACTCGCCCCCATCAGCAAATTGGGTGGAGGCGTTATGCATCACAATCGCGCTATCGACCTCGGCCAAAAAGCGTTCCGCCAGCGCGTCATTGCTGGTCACAATCGCGTCTGTGTGCTGCGAGGAATGGCGCGCAATATGAGCAAGAGCCCCCTCGATCCCGCCGACCATGGCCACTGAGAGGTCGCTGGTCAGATATTCCGTGTCCCAATCAGATGCCTTAGCCGGTGTGATCCGGGCATCCAGCGCGCAAATATCCGCATCTCCGCACAGCTTCGCGCCCGCTGCGATCAATGCCTCGATCAAGTCGCGCGCCTTGCCATATTCGCGGTCAATCAGCAGCGTCTCCATCGCCCCGCAAATGCCCGGGCGGCGCAGTTTGGCATTGATGGCAATCGCCTCGGCCATTGCTGGATCAGCCTGCGCCTCAATGAAAATATGGCACAGGCCTTCCAGATGCGCGAGGACAGGGACCCGTGCATCGCGCTGAACCCGTTCAACCAAAGAGCGTCCGCCGCGCGGCACGATCATGTCAATGAGGCCCGCCGCGCCCAGCATCGCGCCGACCAAAGCGCGGTCCTGTGACGGGATCAATTGCACGGCCGCCTCGGGCACGCCCGCCTGTGCAAGTCCGCGCGCCATGGCGTCATGCAGGGCGTGATTGGAATGCACTGCCTCACTGCCGCCGCGCAGCAACACCGCATTTCCGCTGCGCAAGCAAATCGCCGCTGCATCCACCGTCACATTGGGCCTTGATTCGTAAATGATCCCAAGGAGGCCAATCGGAATGCGCACCCGCGTTAAAGCCAATCCATTGTCAGGCTGCGTGCGGTCAATCACCTCGCCCACCGGATCAGGCAGGGCGGCCACAGCCTCGGCCGCTGATGCGATCCCCTCCAGCCGGTCCGCATCAAGCCGCAAGCGGTCCAGCAAAGCCGCGCTCAGCCCGCTTGCCTCCCCTGCCTCAAGATCGCGCGCATTGGCCGCCAAAATGGCCGGTGCACTGCTGCGCAATTCTTGCGCCATCGCGATCAGCGCCGCAGCCTTTTGCGGATCGCTTAGCTGGGCCAAGATACGCTGCGCACCGCGCCCCTCGCGGGCCATTTCATGCACCAGCGATGCTGCGTTCACGGCGTCAGAATTGGAGCCATTTTCGGGATGAACATGCGTTGCCATAAGGGCCCTCTAGCAGGGTGAAAAGCGCCTGTCAGGCTCCGAATCGGTTGTCTGATTGTGTAGAGGCCGCGAACCGCGAATCCGCTTTTCGCCTCAAAATTTGGCGTCCGGCGTAAGGTTTAATTAACGGTTCATCGCGCGACTCGCTCGCTTCAACCACTAAGCCGTGAATCCCAGCCCGGATCGATTCGATTCAAGCAGGCAGCAGGCCTATTACCGGGCTAAGGGAAAAGAGCCAAAAAAGGCAACGGGGTCCGGTTTGCACCATTCAGACAGTACCAAAAGCGGGTTTGCTCAAATCCGCGAACGCATCGCGGGCTGGTTTCCGGACCGCGAATTTTTCATGCGCAGCAACGGTCAAGTGCGCTTCATCACCCTATCTTCGCGCGTCCAGAAAACCGCGGCGAGTGCCATTTTGATCGCGGCGGTGGCGTGGGGCGGTTCGGTTGGCGCGATGAGCTGGATGCAGTACCGCGCCTCTGCCGATCGCGCCTCACTGATCGACCGTGAAGCCAATGTGGCCCATTCAGAAGAGCGGCTCGACGCGTATCGCGGCAATATCGACTCGGTCGCTCAGGATCTGCAGCAGCGCCAGACATTCATCGAAGATATGGTTTCGACCCTGCCAGAGGATGTGAAATCATCCGGCAAGGTGAGCGATTCGGCCAGTGAAGCGGCCAAAACCATCTCGAAAGTCGGAGCGATCATCCCCGGCGCAGCAGAGCTGGCCAAGCTCGAGGCGCGGCAATTGGCCTTTGTCGAGCGGCTGACCCATTTTGCCGATTGGCGCACGAGCCGTGCCGAAGACGCTCTGCGCGATCTGGGCCTTGATCCCTCAAGCGTTTTGCGCAGCGCCGAACGCGAGGCGATGGGCGGACCGCTGGAAACTTTGGCGGGCGCCGATGGAGAAGCGCTCGATCCGCGTTTTGAGCGGCTTGGCGTAAGTCTGGCGCGGATGAATGCGTTGGAACAAGTGCTCGAGGGTGTCCCGCAAGTGGTTCCGGCGAGCGAGGCCAGCATTTCCTCTGGTTTTGGCTATCGCCGCGACCCGTTCAATGGCGGCGGCGCGATGCATAGCGGACTTGATTTCAAAGGGCCGGTCGGCAGCCCGATCCATGCCGCGGCCAAAGGTACCGTCAGCTTTGTCGGGTGGAAATCGGGCTATGGCAAAACGGTCGAGATTGATCACGGCAATGGCCTGATGACCCGCTATGCGCATATGTCGCGGTTCGATTCTGAGGTTGGTGAAGAGGTCGAGGCAGGACGGCTGATCGGCGGAATTGGCAGCACCGGCCGCTCAACCGGTCCGCATCTTCATTTCGAAGTTCGCATCAACAACCGCGCTGTTAATCCGCGCAAGTTCTTGGAAAAGGCACCCGATGTTCTCAAAAAAGTCCGAACCAACGCACCCAGTGCCCCCGCAATCGAGCGCACGGCAGGATAGGAGCATGGCAGGGCGCGGAAGCAATTCGACATTTTCCGTTCTTGGGACGGATCTGGTTATCACTGGCGACATCAAAGCCGGTGCCGATTTGCATGTCGATGGCGAGGTTAAAGGCGATATAGTATGCGCCTCGCTGGTGCAGGGTGAGGACAGCACCATCACTGGCGCGGTCGAGGCGGAAAGCGCGCGGCTGGCCGGGAAAGTCGTCGGCACAATCACTGTGCGCGAGCTGGTTATTCTAAAATCGGCCCGGATCGAAGGCGATGTCCATTATGACGCGCTGACCATTGAGCAAGGGGCACAAGTCGAAGGCCGGTTTGCCCATAGCAAGCCCGGGGCAAAGCCGTCCGGCCTCTCCGCAAATGCAGGAGACAGCGGCGACAGCGGCGATGCGCCCTCGCTCAGCATTGCCACTTAGCTTTCGAAGCGCGGCCCCGCACTGAAAAT
>CAZDHB010000009.1:0-1865 GCA_964505255.1 uncultured Porphyrobacter sp. | reverse complement strand
TGACGCCGTTAGTCTGGTAAAACTTCGGCGCGCAGCGCTTTGCGATCCAATTTCCCGATCAGGGTTTTGGGCAGCTCACGCCGGATAATGACATCGGCAACGCGCTCATGCTTGCCAACCCGCTCATTGAGCCAGGTTTTCAGCGTTTCAGCCGCAGCGTCAGCACCCTCCTCCAGCGTGATATAGGCTTGCGGCATTTCACCCAGATAGTCATCCGGCACGCCGATCACGAGCGCCTCTTTCACGCTCTCATGCTCCAGCAGGACATCCTCGACCTGGCTCGGGAAGACTTTAAACCCGCCCACCGCAATCATATCCTTGATCCGGTCAACAATCGCGATGAAGCCATCGGCATCGATCGTCGCCACATCGCCGGTGCGCATCCAGCGCTTGCCCGCATGTTCGACGAAAACTTCTGCGGCGGTGTCGGGCCGGTTCCAATATCCGCCCATGATTTGCGGTCCGCCAAGCGCCAGCTCGCCCGGCTCGCCTTGCGGCGCCAATTGGCTGGGATCGCCCTTATCAAGAAGCAGCACCTCAGTCCCTGCGACCAGCTGACCGATGGTGCCCGGTTTGCGCTCGCCCGCATAGGGATTGACCGATACGACGCCGGAACTTTCGGTCAGGCCATAGCCTTCCACCAGCCGCACGCCGGCGGCGTTTTCAAACTTCTCGCGCAAGGGCGCAGATAAAGGCGCGCCGCCCGAAATGCACACTTTGAGCGAGGACATATCGGTTTTGGCCAGCCGCGGGTGATCAAGCAAAGCCTGAAACATGGTTGGCACGCCGGGAAAACCGGTGGTTTTGTGCTTTTGGATGGTGGCCAGCACTTGCCCTGCATCGAAACGCGGCACCATGGCAATCGAAGCGCCGGTGCACACCGCATGATTAAGCAGGGCGGTATTGGCGAAAACGTGGAACATGGGCAGCGCGCCCATAAAAACTTCGCTCGCCGCATTGCCGAAGGGGTTGATGGCCGCCACTTGCTGCGCGTTCAGCGAAAGATTGGCATGGCTCAGCATCGCGCCTTTGGGCCGCCCGGTCGTGCCGCCGGTGTATTGCAACAAGGCCAGATCATCGCTCGTGCGCGGCGCGAGACCCTGCAATAGCGCATTGGCCGAGGTCTCAGACCCGGCTTTTGCTGCATCTGGCCAATCCCATGCGGTCTGCATGTCGCGCCAGCGCTTCACATCGCCGCGCTCTGGTATTGGGGCAATTTTGCTGCGGCCAAACAGTTTGAGCGCAATGCCTTTGAGGCGCGGCAGCATATCGGCAAGCGAGCCTGCGACCAGCACCTCCAGCCCCGAGGCGTCAAGCACTTCGATCGCGGTCTGCATCAGTTCTGGCACATCCAGCGTGACCAGCATTCTGGTGCCCGAATCCTCAACTTGCCAAGCCAGCTCCTCGACCGAATAAAGCGGCGAGAAATTGACCACCACCGCGCCCGCCATCATCGCGCCGTAATAGGCCGAGACATAAATCGGCGCATTGGGCAGGAACAAACCGACCCGCTCGCCCGGCTTTATTCCGGCTTCGGCCAAAGCGTCTGCAAACCGGCGCGCCTCGATATAGACCTCGCGGTAATCATAGGTCCGGCCAAGAAAATGCAGCAGCGGGGCAGACGGGTCCGCCGCCGCCTTGCCCGCAAACATGGCAGGCAAAGTGGTTGGCGTGAAAGCCGTGCTCCAGGGGAGCGGGTGATGATAAGGCAGCTTACTTACATCCATGTAAGCCCGAATGGCCGCTTAGGATGCGCCGCGCAAGTGTAAATGCGGTTATGCTCGGTCTTGACCTAAGTTAAGGGGACTTAAGCAGGCTTACGGAGCGCTGCCAGATTCTGGAGCAGCTTCTGGAGCAGCTTCTGG
>CAZDHB010000008.1:35393-53382 GCA_964505255.1 uncultured Porphyrobacter sp. | reverse complement strand
GCGGTGATGCGGGCGTTGTGCGTGTGCATGGCACGAAGAAAGCGCTGGCGATCACTACTGATTGCACGCCGCGCTATGTCTATGCCAACCCATACGAGGGCGGAAAGCAAGCCATCGCGGAAGCCTATCGCAATCTATGCGCAGTCGGCGCGCGCCCGCTCGCAGTCACCAATTGCCTCAATTTCGGCAATCCGCAGCGGCCTGAAATTATGAGCCAATTTGTGCACGCATTGGAGGGTATGGGCGATGCGTGCCGCGCGCTCGATTTCCCGATCGTTTCGGGGAACGTCTCGCTTTACAACGAGAGCAAAGCGACTGGCGGCGGAAGCGCGATCCTCCCCACCCCAGCGATTGGCGGTGTTGGCATTATCGACGATTATTCGACAATGATGACGATGGGCCTCAAGGCCTTACAAAAGACACAGACGGTGTTCTTGCTCGGCAAAACACATGGTCAGCTGGGGCAGTCCACCTTTCTACGCGAACTCCGCGGCATTGAGGCCGCCTCGCCTCCTCGAGTCGACTTGGCGGCGGAGGCACTTGCCGGGCAAGTTATTCGTGAATTGATCGAAACCTCGCTCGTGACATCGGTTCATGACGTATCGGATGGGGGCGTTGCAGTGACTTTGGCCGAAATGGCTCTCGCTGGTGAAACGGGCATGCTTGTCCTTGGCGGCGAACTGGATCGG
Organism: uncultured Porphyrobacter sp.; assembly: GCA_964505255.1. Taxonomy (GTDB): domain Bacteria; phylum Pseudomonadota; class Alphaproteobacteria; order Sphingomonadales; family Sphingomonadaceae; genus Erythrobacter. Next base: position 52,693 of record CAZDHB010000008.1, on the reverse strand, counting down.
GCAGAATTCTGGTTTAGCGAAGATCAGGGCTGTTATGTGGTCGCGACGCTTGAACCTGAAAGGCTCATGGCCTGCGTCAATGACCGTCTACCGGTCCAAAAGTTGGGCAGTATCGGGGGCGCAATAAGCAACCCACCGACAAACGCCGACTCTGACATTGCCTTGCATTTCGATGGGGATCTGGACTCCAATTTCGCGCGCGAAGATCTCCAAATCCGCCTCACATTTGGTGAACTACGAGAAGCCCACGCGAGCTTCTTTAGCGACTGGATGGAAGGATAGACCTTCTCCAACCCATCTTGCACTATGGCGGGCATTGGATCGGCCCGTTCCTGATTGCAGCCGTCCTGTGGCCCGGCAATTGGATCAAAGCTGGCCTAATTGTCGCTGCCGCCAATCTCATCGACCTCGACCATTTGCTCGCCAGCCCGATTTTTGACCCCGATCGCTGCTCAATCGGCTTCCACTATCTCCACGGATGGGAAGCGGCCTTCATCTATCTGCTCATGCTGGCGGTGCCCTTTGTCCGCCCACGCCTGTGGTGGGTCCGCGCATGGGGACTTGGCGCGCTATGGCACCTTCTGGTTGACTATGGCGATTGCCGGATGATGGCGTTTTAGGCGGCTTGCGCCTGTGACTGCGGTTCAATCGCATCGCTGGCGGGGCCGATATGTCCATCATAGCCGGTCGCATCAAAGGTCTTAAGGCAAGCACGATAGATCTCTGGCTGACCGACATTGAGTGTTTCGCGCAAGGCATCAATGTCGTCCGGAAGCAGTTTCAGCCAATCTTGATGCGCCAGTTTCTTGGCCGCTCGGCCCAGCTCGCGCCCTTCGCGTAAGGCGTCAAACACGGGCGCGACACCGCCCGACATCTTCTTGATCTGGCGGGTCCCCATATGGGCAATGAACAGGACGCCCGGATTGTAGTTCTGCTCGTAACTAAACCCAAGCAGACACACCTCGCCCAGCGAATCCCGGCCATATCCAGTGAGCACATGAAACAGATCATGCGTGTCCCGCAGCCGGTCAATATACCAGGCATAAAGGTCGTCATATTGATCGATCGTCGACTTGAAACGAAGGTTCTCTTCTACAAGCCCTGCCGCGGTTAGTCCTTCCGCTTTCATGAAGCGGATGTAATTTTGCGCCAATGAGTTCGGCGCGCAATCGGCCCAATTGCTGTGATTGTCGAGCAAGTCGGGAAGGTATTGGTTCCGCTCAAGCAGTGCGCGTCCCTCTTCGCTTGCGATAAACGCGCGCATTTGGCGCAAGGACTTGGTTCCTTTGAGCGATTCAATGATATGAAAAACCTGCTCCGTATCTTCCTTATCAGCGACAAGCTTGCCGAAGTGCCGCATCGCTTTCAGAGGGCGAAAACCCCTGATCTTACGGTCAGGATGAACAACGGGAAGCTGGTTCAGTTGCATGGCGAATGGCTCCTGCTTGTTTGATTCGCTAAGACCTTATATCGAATAGGTTCACAAATTGCAACTTACAAGAATGTCAGTAATACCAAACTGACAGCCCACGACCATGATGCTGGTGTCTTGCTGGCATATTTAGGGCATTTTGCTGGCATTTACCGCGCCTTTGCGGAAAAAGAGCTGTCATGAAATCCCATGACACCATCCCTTACGCCCTGCCCCCGGTCAGCCCCGAGGAAAGCGCCGCGCGCGCCAAAGACATTCGCGACAGATTGAAACAGCGCCGCACCTGCCGCTATTTCGAGGATACCGATGTCCCGCGCGAGGTGATCGAGGCAGCGATCGAGGCCGCTGGCACTGCGCCCAATGGCGCCAATCATCAGCCATGGCATTTCGCCGCAGTTAGCTCGCCCAAGACCAAGCGCGCTATTCGCGAGGCTGCCGAGGCGGAAGAACGCCGGTTTTACGGCGAAGACGGCGAAGCGCCCAAGGCGAGCGGGGAATGGCTCGATGCGCTCAGCGCTTTGGGCACGGACGCAGAAAAGCCCTTTTTGGAAACGGCCCCGTGGCTGATCGTCGTTTTTGCGCAGCGCAAGGGCGGCATCGACGAAGATGGCGAGACGCAGAACTATTACGTCAATGAGAGTGTGGGCATCGCCTGCGGCATGCTGATCACAGCGCTGCATTTGGCGGGGCTGGCGACGCTCACGCATACCCCCTCGCCAATGGGATTTTTGCGGGAGATTTGCCAAAGGCCTGAGCATGAAAAGCCGGTTATGGTGGTGGTCGCCGGTCATCCGGCGAAAGATGCGACCGTCCCTCAGCACGCGCTGAAGAAGAAACCGCTGAGCCAAATTGCAAGCTGGCTGTGACAGCCGCGCACAGCGCCGCGCGCCGATTGTTCCCTCGGCTCAATCGCTTTCAGCAATATCCAGTAAGCGGAGTATGTCGCGAAGCCCCCCGGCTGTGACAACGCCATTGGCTGCGCCTTGTGCGATCGGCTTCGCATTGTAAGCGAACCCATAATCTGCCGCTTGCAACATCGGGATATCATTGGCGCCGTCACCGCTGGCCAAGACACGAATAGGCTCCTCGCCATCCAGTTGGGCCAGACTGCTCGCTTCTGAACGGAGCGTTGCAAGCTTAGTTGCAGCATCGCTGATCGGCCCGTCCAGCTTGCCGGTTAGTCTGCCGTCTTTCACTTGCAAGCGGTTGCCGACCACCCGGTCAAAACCCAATTGCTGCGCCACTGCATCGGCGAAATGATGAAACCCGCCCGTCACTAACACGCATTTGGCCCCTGCCTTCTTGAGCGTCTGGACAAGCTCGCGCGCGCCCGGCTCGGGACGAATACGCTCGGCAAGGCAAGCATCAATCGCGCTTTCTTCCAATCCTTCGAGCAGCGCGACCCGTTGTTCAAGCGCGCTGGCAAAGTCCAATTCCCCGCGCATGGCCAGCTCGGTAATATGGGCCACCTGATCTTTGAGACCCGCATAATCAGCCAGCTCGTCAATGCATTCCTGGCCGATCATGGTCGAATCCATATCCGACACGAACAGCTTTGGTGCACGGGGCAAATGATCGCTTATGAGATAGGCCTGAGGCGCAAAATGCTGATCAATCAGGCTGCGGACGGCCGCTTGATCGCCGCTGCCAAGTGTTACCTCAATCAGCTTCGATTGGCCTGCGTTCTGCACCTCATATTGAGGTACCGCCACCCCGGCATCGCTCAGGCTGCGTTTGAAAGCATCAAACCCGCTTTCGAGCTGTGCATGATCTGCTATCACTCTGGCGATGAGCACGTCGAGACATCCTTTAAAAACGGGCAGCGGGAAAAACACCCCATCTGCCGCTTGGCCTGCGCCGCTCTCGGCCCGGCCGCCGCTCGCGCTCATTGCAGGACCAACGGCCAGCGGCAAGAGCGCATTTGCAGTAGAGCTGGCGCAAGACATTCAGCGCGGCGGGCGCGGCTCTGTCATCATCAATGCCGATAGCCAGCAGGTCTATGCCGATTTGCAAGTGCTTTCGGCCCGGCCGGCGGCGGACGAAATGGCGGGCATCCCCCATCAATTGTTCGGCACTTGGGACGGGGCCGAGGCTTGCTCTGCAGCGGATTGGGCGGACGCGGCAAAGGCCGAAATAGCCAAAGCCCATAGCGCAGGCACAGTTCCGATCCTGGTCGGCGGCACCGGGCTTTATATGCGAACCCTGCTCGAGGGTATTGCCCCCATCCCCGAGATTGACGCTGAGGTGCGTGCTGACGTGCGCGCACTCTCCACTGAAGAGGCCTATGCTCAGCTGAAGAACGAAGATCCCGCCCGGGCTGAGGTTTTGAACGCAGGCGACAGTCAGCGCATCGCCCGCGCGCTGGAGGTTGTTCTTTCGACGGGCAAAACTCTGGGCGAATGGCAAAGCTGCAAAAGCGGCGGAATTGAGAGTGATGTGACAGTGCATCCGCTTATCATTACGCCGCCCCGCGAAGAGCTGCTCCAGCGATGCGATACACGCTTTGAGCAGATGCTGGACCATGGCGGCACTGAAGAAGTGGGGAGATTGATCCAGCGCAGGCTTGACCCCTCTTTGCCGGTCATGCGCGCCATCGGTGTGCGCGAGATTGCCGACATGCTTGAAGGGAAACTTGTGCGCGACCAAGCGATTGCTCTTGGACAAATTTCAACGCGGCAATATGCGAAACGGCAATATACGTGGTTCCGCAATCAACCACCCAAAGAGTGGCCGCGGCGCGAATATAATAATTATTCTGATTTAAACGATTTTGTATCTTTATTACGTGAAATGGGTTGACAGCGAACAATCATAATCTAAAGCGCATGTCTCTCGGTCCCATGCTTTAAGGAGGCATTGGGCCGATTTTGCGTGAATTGGGCCGGTCAAAACCGGCCGGAAACTGAATTTAGGAGAAGCCTCGTGGCAGGTGAGCGCAGCGGCGCAAAAATCTTGATGGATTGCCTGATGGATCAGGATGTCGAATTCGTATTCGGCTATCCCGGCGGTGCAGTGCTGCCCATTTATGACGAGCTATTCGAGCATCCCGGTATCCGCCACATCCTCGTGCGGCACGAGGCGGGCGCGGCTCATGCCGCAGAAGGCTATGCCCGCTCTACTGGGAAACCAGGTGTGGTGCTGGTCACCTCTGGCCCGGGCGCGACCAATGCGGTCACTGGCATTGCCGATGCTTTCATGGATTCGATCCCGATGGTTGTCATCACCGGGCAAGTGCCAACGGCTTTGATCGGCACCGACGCCTTCCAAGAGGCGGATACGGTGGGCATCACGCGCCACTGCACAAAGCATAATTACCTCGTCAAAGACCCGGCTGAGCTGGAGGCGACCATTGAAGAGGCCTTCCGGATCGCCACCACAGGCCGGCCTGGACCGGTGCTGGTCGATATTCCGAAAGACGTGCAAATTGCTGTGCCAAACGCCGCGCAGGCGTCTGCGGAAAATGACCATGACGCCCCTGAATTGCCCTCCCACAGATATCAGCCGCGGCTAGAGGGTAAGCAGGCCAAAATTGACGAAGCCATCGCGCTGATGGCCACCTCGGAGCGTCCGGTGCTTTACACCGGCGGCGGCGTAATCAATGCTGGCCCCGACGCCGCGCGCCTGCTCGCGCAATTGCAAGCGGCGCTTGATGCGCCTTTGACCAGTACATTGATGGGCCTTGGCGCCTTTCCCCATACGCACCCCGATTGGCTTGGTATGCTCGGCATGCACGGCACGTTCGAGGCCAATATGGCGATGAACAAGGCCGATCTGATTATCGCAGTGGGCGCGCGATTTGACGACCGTGTGACCGGGCGGCTCGATGCTTTTGCCCCGCATTCGAAGAAGATTCACATCGATATCGACCGCGCCAGCATCAACAAGACGGTGCCGGTTGATTGCGGCATCGTCGGTGACTGCGCCAAAGTCATGGAGCAATTGCTGGCCGCATGGGGCGACAGAAAACCGCGCGACACCACAGAATGGAAAGCGCGTATTATGGGCTGGAAGGCCCGCGATTGCCTCGCCTATCCCGAGAAATCGCCCGACGGCTCAAAAGCGTTGATGCCGCAAAAAGCGGTCGAGCGGCTCTATGCCCTAACCCATGACCGGGAGCCGATTATCACCACCGAGGTTGGCCAACATCAAATGTGGGCCGCTCAATATTTCGGGTTTAGCAAGCCGAACAAATGGCTGACCAGCGGCGGGCTCGGCACGATGGGTTACGGCCTGCCAGCTGCCATTGGCGCGCAATTGGGCAATCCTGAAAATCTCGTCATCGATATTGCCGGTGAGGCCAGTATTCAGATGAATATTCAGGAACTTGGAACAGCAAGCCAATACCGTTTGCCGGTCAAAATCTTCATCTTGAACAATGAATATATGGGGATGGTGCGGCAATGGCAGGAACTGACTTACGAAAGCCGCTATTCCAACTCCTATTCCGACAGCCTGCCCGATTTTGTCAAATTGGCGGAAAGTTACGGGTGGAAAGGCATTCGCATAGAAGACGAGGCCGGTCTTGACGCGGGCATCACCGAAATGCTCGATTATGACGGACCAGTGATTGTTGATTGCCAAGTTTCCAAAGGCGCAAATTGTTTACCGATGATCCCATCAGGGGCTGCGCATACTGAAATGCTGCTGTATGGCGACAGCCATGACGGCACCATGGATGACGAAGCGAAAGCGTTGGTTTAGGCAAGTCTGATCAGGCGGCAAAGCCAAGCCCTAGGCAAGAGGGTCAGGCTAAAGGAAAAGAACCTCAATGAAAATCATCGAAGCCCAGTCCGAGCGTCACGTGCTCAATGTCACGGTTGATAACGAGCCGGGCATCCTCGCGAAGATCACCGGCATGTTCACCGCGCGCGGTTACAATATCGACAGCCTGACCGTGGCGGACATTTCCGACGATCATGCGATCAGCCGGATCACGATCGTCACCAGCGGTCCGCCCGAGGTGATCGACCAGATCGAGGCTCAGCTTGAACGCCTTGTGCCGGTGCACAAGGTCACCGATCTCACCACCGCTGGCGCCCATGTGGAGCGTGAGCTGGCGCTGGTCAAAGTTGCCGGCCAAGGTGAGCACCGCGTTGAGGCTTTGCGGATCGCCGAATTGTTCCGCGCTAAAGTGGTCGATACGACGACCTCCAGCTTTGTTTTTGAACTCACCGGCGCGCCGGACAAGATCGACAGTTTCCTCGCTCTCATGCGCGAGCTGGGGCTGGTCGAGGTTGGCCGCAGCGGGGTTGTGGGCATGATGCGCGGCGTAACGCAGGCCTAAGCAAGCACACCCCAACCCATTCTTCATCTGTTTCAAATTTACGAAAAAACCCAAAGGAAATATCATGCAAGTCTATTACGATAAGGATTGTGACACCGATCTGATCAAGTCGAAAAAGGTCGCCATTGTCGGTTATGGCAGCCAAGGCCATGCCCATGCGCAAAACCTGCGTGACAGCGGCGTAAAAGACGTCGCTATTGCCCTTCGCGAAGGGTCCGCGACACGCAAAAAAGCCGAAGACGCCGATTTCAAGGTGCTGTCTAATTCGCAAGCCGCGGAATGGGCCGATGTGCTGATGATCCTCGCCCCCGACGAACATCAGGCAGCGATCTATGCCAATGATGTCGCGGGCAAGATGAAACCGGGCAGCGCGCTTGCCTTTGCCCATGGTCTCAACATTCACTTTGGCCTGATCGAAGCGCCAGCGGACATCGACGTCATCATGATTGCGCCCAAAGGCCCCGGCCACACAGTGCGCAGCGAATATCAGCGCGGCGGCGGCGTCCCCTGCCTCATTGCGGTGGATCAGGAATGCGAGCAAAGCGCTGGCAATGGCCATGCCAAAGCGGTCGCCCTTTCCTATGCCAGCGCGGTTGGCGGTGGCCGTTCGGGCATTATCGAGACCAATTTCAAGGAAGAATGCGAGACCGATCTGTTCGGCGAGCAAGCTGTGCTTTGCGGCGGGATTACGCATCTGATCCAGGCCGGTTTCGAAACCCTGACCGAAGCTGGCTACGCGCCTGAAATGGCCTATTTCGAATGTCTGCACGAGACCAAGCTGATCGTCGATCTGCTGTATGAAGGCGGCATTGCCAATATGCGCTATTCGATTTCAAACACCGCTGAGTATGGCGACATCAAAACCGGCCCGCGGATTATCACGGATGAAACCAAGGCCGAGATGAAACGCGTGCTCGCCGATATTCAGGCTGGCCGATTTGTGAAGGATTTCGTCCTCGACAACCGCGCTGGACAGCCTGAACTCAAAGCAAGCCGCAAGGCCGCAGCCGCCCATCCAATCGAGGAAACGGGCGCTGAACTGCGCGCCATGATGCCATGGATCGGGGCCAACAAGCTGGTTGATAAGGCCAAAAACTAGGATCAGGACCAAGCGGGGCTAGGCAAATGCCTGGCTCCGCTTCTTCCTCCAAAGACTTGCCCCCATAAAACCCTGTCAAAGATGTGGCGGAGGTGTAAAACCTGTCACCCTATGACCCGTTCAAAGCTCATGCCGATTGGACCGGGCCCTTTTGCATTGGGGCCGCTTGCACTGGGTCTGTGCGCGCTCGCATGGCTATTGGTGGTGTCAGGTGTCATCAGCGACGCCAAACGCGGTCCCGCAGCGAGTGAGGAATTGGCCGAGTTTGCCCGATTGCAACTCGATGAAATTCAAAACCGCTCTTTTACCGAGGAACGCGAGCTGTGCGGGGTGATTTATCGCAGCGGTTCCGGCGAGATGGAGCGTTCGCGAATATTTTCCGGCGATGAGAGCTCTTGCGAATTTCGCTGGCAGGAAACGCCGGCCAAGATTGCCCTAGCCAGTTTTCATACGCATGGCGCTTTCTCGCGCCGATATGATGGAGAAGTCCCTTCAATTCAGGACTTTGAGACCGATATTGATGAAAAAGTCGTCGGTTTTATCGCCACTCCGGGTGGACGCATGTGGATGATCGATTGGGACGAGGAGATAGCGACCATGATCTGCGGTGAAGGATGCCTCGCGCAAGACCCTAACTACCGCCCTTGCCAGGCCTTTCCCCCGAACACTCGCTACAGCCTGCCCGAATTGAAAGAGCGCGTCAGCCAAGACAAGGGCGAATGCTGATGCGCCTCGACGACTGTCACAATATCGACGATTTTCGCAAGCTGGCGCAGCGGCGTCTGCCGTGGCCCGTGTTCGACTATATCGACGGTGCCGCCGATGATGAAGTGACCAAGGCGCGCAACACTGCGAGTTACGAAAGCTGCGATCTGGTGCCCGATGTTCTCGCTGGCGTGTCCCAAATTGACACAAGCTGTTCCATTATGGGACGCAAAAGCGCCCTACCCTTAATGCTCAGTCCGACCGCGGTGCAGCGGGCATTCCACTGGCAGGGTGAGACCGCCGTCGCCAAAACGGCGGAGAAATTCGGGCTGTGGTTTGGCATTTCCAGCCTCGCGACCCGCAGCATCGAGGAAATCGCTGCGCTCACCAGCGCGCCGAAACTGTTCCAGCTCTATGTGCACAAGGACAAAGGCCTCAATGCCAGCATGATCGAACGCTGCCGGGAAAGCGGGTTTGATGCGCTGGCGCTCACGGTCGATACGATTGTTTCGGGCAAGCGCGAGCGCTGCCTGCGCTCCGGTTTCACTACCCCTCCCCGTTTCACCCCTTCGGCCCTTTGGAGCTATGCGACACGGCCACAATGGACGCTGGATTACCTTTTGCGAGAGAAATTTCGCTTGCCCAATCTCGATAGCCATGTCGCGCAAGGCTCCAGCCAAGCGGTCAGCATTGCGGAATATTTCAACACCATGCTCGACACGGCAATGGATTGGGACACCGCCGCGAAGATCCGTGATGATTGGGGCGGCACATTCTGCCTCAAAGGCGTCATGAGCGCGGGCGACGCCAGACGCGCGGTCGAAATCGGGGCGGATGCGATCATGATATCCAATCATGGTGGGCGGCAATTGGATGGCGGACGCGCGCCATTCGATCAGCTCAGAGAAATTGTCGATGCCGTTGGCGGCGAGATCGAGATTATCTGTGACGGCGGCGTGCGGCGCGGTACGCATGCCTTAAAAGCGGTGGCTTGCGGCGCGACAGCCGCCTCGGGCGGGCGTTTGTATCTCTATGCGCTGGCCGCCGCGGGGCAAAATGGCACCGAGCGCGCGGTCGCTATTCTCAAAGACGAGATAGAGCGCGGAATGCGGCTGATGGGTGTCACTAGCCTCGACCAATTGACCCCGGAGCGGCTGCGCTGGCGCTAACCCAGCAGGCTTTCGAGATCGACCGGGCGCTGCCCCGTGACTTCTATCTGCCGGTCCTCGCCAGTCATATCCTTGGCTTTGAGGACCGTATCGCGTTCCCGCAAAATTTCTTCAATCTGTCCCAGTGATAGCTGGAAAATGGCGGTGAGCCATGTGTTGACCAAGGGGTCTCCAGCGGGACCGGTCAGATCAAAATCACTCAGTCGGTTGATCACTGCCTCGGCTGGATAAAGCCATTCATCTGTGACCCAGCGATTGGTCCCGAACCAGCGCAGCGGCAAGCCGTCATAACCGATTGCCAAAGCCGCCAGATGCACGACATCAGCGCGTTTTTGCCCCTCGGCCAAGAGTGGCGGTGCGATCAGCGCAGCGGTGTCTTTTGAAAATGCCTCTTTGCCAAGGAAGAAATGGAAATGGCCGTGTTCGTCCGCTTCACGCTGCTCTGGTGGATGCGAGTGATAGAAATAGCGGCTCGCATTGGGGCCGTTCACAACATCATCGGGGGGATAATGCGCGTAGACCTCTGCCTCGCCGCCTTCGGGCAAAATGCGGCTCATTAGCGGCATGCCTGACGCAAACATCTCGGTGGTGCTGTCGATGAGCAGTTTTTGAAGCGTCATAGGAACCTTAGGTCAAACTTGGGTATCAAGCGGGCGATTATGGAGCGTTCGAATTTGAACAAAAGGGGCAGCATGGTGCCGCCCCTTCCGATCATCCTAGAGTTTCACCTGAGCAATCAGGTTTTTGGTGCGCAGGGGTTAGCTGCACAGGGGTTTGCTGCACAGGGATTGGCTGCACAGGGGTTCGCCGCGCAGGGGTTTGCTGCACAGGGATTAGCCGCACAGGGATTAGCCGCGCAGGGGTTGGTCGCCGCCTTTTTTGCCGCTTTGGCCGCCCGCGTTTTGACCGAGCGAGTGCTGGCCGAACGACTATGCGAGCTGGATGACCAACCGCTTGGTCCGCAAGGCGCATCGGCAAGCGCAGGAGCGCCGGTTGAAGCGACCGCGATACCGCCAGCGACCATCAGCATTTTTGCAAGAGATTGAGCATTTGACATAAGATATATCCACTTTTTTTAAGTTTTTGAGGGGGTAGTTTTGAGAGGTTCCCGCCGGGCAGAGGGCGCTGATTGAGGTCCAATCAACCCGCCTGCTCAGCAGAACCAATTAGGCACCGAAACTGGCCGTATCCGGGATTTTGGGCCACTCAATATTGGCCTTGGCGATGAAGCCGGGAATGTCCTTGAGCCAATTGCTCTGGACCTGCTTGTTGAAGTTCAAATAGAGCTTGCCGTCGACAACCTTATAGACGGTCGGATCACCCGGTGCGAGCGAACCTCGCGCCATCGCCCAAGCGCAGTGGCCGCCATATTGAGGGGCAAAAGCCACCGGATCAGCTTTGAACCGGTCTGCGTTGGCTTGGCTGGAAAAGCGCCACTCGGCACCCTTGTATTCGACTGTGTAGCGTGCATCACCCAGCACCGGGACGCCGTCCCCTTGAAAATAGCTGACCGTATCATAGCCGCCAACAGCGATGGTTTCGCCGCTAACGCCGACGTAAACAGGTCCAGCGACAGCGGTGGACGATAAAGCCACCGGAGCTGCGAGGGCCGCTGCTGCGATGATTAGATATCTCTTCATAGTAAAGCCTCCTAAATGCCCCGCATCAAAGAATTGGGGTTGCCCCGTTTCAACGAACCGGGACGGACAAATGTGGTGGCAGATCTATTCTGAGCTCATATGTGGTCTGCAAAAGGAGTTTCGCAGGCACATCCGAATTGGTTACTCGGCCAGCAAAATTTATTCACAGCGTGACCATCTGCGCAATTTTGGACGAGGCACGGGCCGCTCAAAAGCGTCAAACGCCAAAAGCCCCTATTGCCAATATGCGCTCAAACAGGCATTGACGCTGCATGGTATCGAGCATTTCACTGCGCATGGGTCTCCTACGACTTACTCGCCCTTGGGCGTAGATTTGGTGCACATGCGGTGTGCCAAGCGCACCCAAGGGATCAGCCAACCAATCAACCGATGCGCCAAGCCGGCGCCCGTCATCCCAAGCAGCGTTACAGAGACTTTCAAAAATGCCCATGCTCAGCAACCCTGGCGATAAATATTCGCCATTTCCGCAAATTGACTTGCCCAATCGTCAATGGCCAAGCCGCACAATCACCCGCCCCCCGCGCTGGCTTTCAACCGACCTTCGCGATGGCAACCAATCCATCATCGACCCTATGGATGCGCACAAAAAGACCCGCTTTTTCGAGCTTTTGGTCGAAATCGGCGTCAAGGAAATCGAAGTGGGTTTTCCCAGCGCTGGCGAAACAGAATTTTCGTTCATCTCCTCGCTCGCTCAGTCGGACCAGGTGCCCGGTGATGTCATGCTGCAAGTCCTCACCCAATCGCGTGAAGACCTCATTCGCACCAGCTTTGAAAGCCTGACCGGCGCACGCAGTGCGATTGTCCATCTCTACAACGCCGTTAGCCCTGCATGGCGCGACATCGTGTTTGGCATGAGCCGCGATGAGGTCCGCGAAATTGCCGTACTGGGTGCCAAGGTCATGCGCGACGAGGCTGCGAAACAACCGGGCACCGATTGGCATTTCCAATATTCGCCGGAGACTTTCTCAACCGCAGAAATTGATTTCAGCCTCGAGGTTTGCGCCGCGGTGATGGACGTGCTTGCGCCCACGCCGGATCATCCGATCATTTTCAACTTGCCCGCCACGGTGGAGGCGGCAACACCCAATATCTACGCCGATCAGATCGAATATTTCTGCAATAACCTGCCCAATCGCGAGGCCGCCGTAATCAGCCTGCATACGCATAATGATCGCGGCACAGGCGTCGCGGCGGCAGAACTGGGCCTGATGGCAGGTGCCGACCGGGTCGAGGGATGCCTGTTTGGCAATGGCGAGCGCACCGGCAATTGCTGCCTCGTGACGATGGCGCTCAACATGTACACCCAAGGCATCGACCCCAAGCTCGATTTTTCCGACATCGACCGCGTGATCGAAACGGTCGAATATTGCAACGAATTGCCCGTTCACGAACGCCATCCCTATGGCGGCGAATTGGTCTTCACCGCATTTTCGGGCAGCCATCAGGACGCGATCAAGAAAGGCTTTGCCGCGCATTCGGCTCAGAATGACGAAGCCTGGCGCGTCCCCTATTTGCCGATCGATCCGGCTGATCTGGGACGCAATTACGAGGCCGTGATCCGGGTCAATTCACAAAGCGGGAAAGGCGGTTTTGCGTGGGTTCTGGAACAGGACAAGGGCCTGAAATTGCCCAAACGCATGCAAGCCAATTTTGCACCGCATGTGCAAAACGTTGCTGATGAGCTGGGCCGTGAATTGGAAGCGGCCGATATCTGGAATGCTTTTAAAACCGCCTATCACGTACAGACTGAGGACAAGCATTTCCGGCTGGTCACTTACGAAGAACGCCGCGCCTCTGACGGCACCCGCCTGTTTACAGGGACAATCGCGGTCAAGGGTGAGGAACAAACCGTAAGCGGGCGCGGAAGCGGGCTTATTTCTTCTGTTCTGACAACAATCGAGGATGCTTTTGGCCTCGATCTGAAGGTCACCGATTACACCGAGCACGCATTGGGCACTGGCCGTGATGCGCGGGCGGCGGCCTATCTCGAATGCAGCACGAGCAGCGGCGAAACGATTTGGGGTGTCGGGATTGACGAAGATGTTGCCACGGCCAGCGTGCGTGCAGTGCTGAGTGCGGCCAATTCTGCAGTTGCGCTTTAGCCGGAACAGACTTTCAGAACGCGCTGCAGCGCCAATTCTTTGCCTGGCTGAGTGCATGGCTGAGTGCATGACGGTCGGGTGCTTGGTAACGCGCCCAACCGAAAAGCGCCTTATCGTTTGACCGCGTTCGCCTCACGCTCGGCCAAATCGTCGATAAAATCGCTGGTTGGATCCTGCAATCCGCTCAAGAAGCCGCGCAGCTTTCTCGAAGAATTGGTCGCTAGTTTCAATTCCCGCGAAAGCTCGTCAATCGCCTCGCGCAATTCGCCAAGCGCCTCGCGCGTTTTCGCAGCATCCACTGCGGTTTCACCAATGCGCTGAGAAACCTCTGTCACCGAGCCCATTTGCTCTGCCATAGCCGCGCAGACGCGCATGGTTGTGCCGTGCACCTCTTCGAAGAAATTGCGCATTGCGCGGTTGGACTCAACGGCAGCGCGGCTCGCATCGTCAATCGCGGCCAAGTGACCAACGATCTGACCGCTTGCCTCTGCGGCTTGGTCGGAAAGACCCTTGATCTCGCTCGCGACGACTGAAAACGGCACTCCGGCTTCCCCTGCTGCTGCGGCCTCGATCCGCGCGTTGAGCGCGAGCACGTTGGTTTGTGTCGTCACCGATTGCAGCAATTTGACCGTGGATTGTAGCGCATTGCCCTTTTGCGTCAGTATGTTGACGTCGCGAAAGCTTTCCTCGGCAATCGTACTCGATCCCGCCATTTGCCGCGAGGCATCCTCTAAGCCTTTGGTCGCCGTCTGCATTTGTCGATGCATTTGCTTGGCCACCTCGCGCAGCTCATCCAGCCCCGCCACTGATTGACCCGAGGCAATCAGCAAATGATCGGTTCTTTCGAGCAGTTCGCGCGAATTGTTGCTCGCAACATCAGCCCGCGCCTCACTGCTAGCGCTCTGTTTTGCCGCAGCAGCAACCCTCTCGGCGATCCACTTTTGAAACTTAACCGTCCGGCTTTTAATCCAGCGCATGCGCGACTGGCGCTGATATTCGCGCATGGCCTTAAACAGGATTTCGATTTCCAGGATAGATATTCGGGCGTGCTGCGTGATCAGTTCGTTTGCATCCTCGCGCGAGCTGGAGCTTTCAAACAGAAGCTTTTGCTCTAGCGAGGTTCGTTGACCTTGCGCGCCGAGATAGCCTTCTAGGCTTTTGAGCGTCTGACACACTTCCAAGGCATAGATCTCTGCCTCCTTGATCCACTCATGATCATCACTCGGCGAATAAAAACGGCGCAAATTGGCCGTGCCTTGTTCGATCAGCATCGCCTTTTCTTGCTCGCCCAGAACATCGCCGGAAATTTCGCAAAATCGCTGAACCGTTTGCTCAGCAATGTGATTGAGGTGCGGACCAAGAATTTGCTTGATCCGCTGCCGAACCGGCGCGTCGAATGCGGCGATGTGATAATTGGCAAGCCGCGCATCGGGCGCTGCGGTATCGGCGCGCAGAGGCGCGCTGAAACTCCCCCACCGGCTCGCCGCAGCTTGGTCAAATGCTTCGTTTGTAAATTGCTTCATCTGGCCTGCACCCGGCTTCGTGGACGGCCAATCCCAACTGCCATGAGACGCTTAACAAGCATGAGACGGGCGTTCACGCGTATTCACCTAGGGGACACGGCCAAGCGCGTTTTCGTATCCAAGAGCTTTGCAGCGAGGCGTTTTTCGCGCATGTAGCGATCAGCCAAATGCGTTTTGATCCGGCCTTGGCGTTTGGAGGAGAGAATATGACCGAGACAGCCGCCGCGGCGCCAGAGACCATTCTAGACCCTGATCTGCCAATCATCGATCCGCATCACCATTTGTGGGATCTGCGCCCGCTGCTGCCGGCATTTCCCGAGCCAAGGCATCGGTTCTTGGAGACTTTGGTTCCCGCCGCGCATTACACTTTCGATCAATTGCTGGCCGATATCCAAACCGGCCACAACATCATTGGAACCGTATTTATGGAATGCGGTGCCTTTTACGATGCATCGCGCGATGAGGCGATGAAACCGGTCGGCGAGGTGGAATATGTCAACGGGGTAGCGGCGCAATCAGCCAGCGGACTTTACGGGCCATTGAAAGCCTGCGCCGGCATCGTCGGCCATGCCAATTTGCTGCTCGGTGACAAAGCTGGCGACGTTCTGGAGGCATTGATAGAGGCCGGCAATGGCCGTTTCCGCGGCATTCGTCATCAAGGCGCGTGGGACGCCGACCCGGAAGTGCTGGGCCCTCCATTTCATGCGCCGCAAGGCCTATTCCTCGATGAGACATTCCGCCAAGGCTTTGCCCATCTGGGCCGTCTGGGTCTCACCTTTGACGCTTGGCTGCTGGAGCCGCAGCTGGGCGATGTGATTGATCTGGCACGCGCCTTTCCTGATCAGCCGATTTGCCTTGATCATTGCGGCACCCCTCTTGGCAACGCGAGCTACAGCGGCAAGCTTGAGGAGAATTTTGAGAGGTGGCGCGGCAATATCAACGAACTTGCAACATGTGAGAACGTGACGATTAAACTCGGGGGTTTGGCGATGCACAATTGCGCTATGCCGGATGAAGGCCCCGCTGCAGGTTATGGGTCAGAGGCGCTGGCGGCCATGTGGGAACCCTATATCGGCACCTGCATCGAGGCTTTTGGCCCCAAGCGCGCGATGTTTGAAAGCAATTATCCGGTTGATCGCTGGGGCGGGACCTATCCGGTGCTGTGGAACACCTTCAAACGTTTGTCGGCGGGCGCATCCACGGATGAGAAGCATCACCTTTTTGCGGGCACCGCCGCCCGTTTCTACAGCGTCGAGCATTTGCTGGTGTGATGATGCGCCGAAAGCCTATCACAAAACAGGAAAAACACTGTCTCGACACGGGGCGGAGCGAGGGTTAAGCGAGTTTTCAACTGTACCCCTTTCGGAGTTCTTCTATGTCGCTGCCCGCCCCGTTTGATAACCTTCGCCTGCCCATCATCGGTTCGCCCCTTTTCATCGTATCAGGGCCAGAGCTGGTGATTGCGCAATGCAAGGCGGGCATTATTGGTTCGTTCCCGTCACTCAATGCGCGGCCGCAATCGCTGCTCGATGAGTGGCTGCACCAAATCACAGAGGAACTGGCGAAACACAACCGCGAGAACCCGGACAAGCCCGCCGCCCCCTTTGCGGTGAACCAGATCGTCCACAAATCAAACGACCGTGTTGAGGCGGATATGGCGACCTGCGAGAAGTGGCAGGTGCCGATGATTATCACCTCGCTTGGCGCCCGCACGGAGATATTCGACGCGGTGCGCAATTGGGGCGGCATCACCATGCACGACATCATCAATAACCGCTTTGCGCACAAGGCCATTGAAAAAGGCGCGACGGGCCTCATCCCAGTGGCCGCTGGCGCAGGCGGCCATGCGGGGGCAACCTCGCCGTTTGCGCTGATGCAGGAAATTCGTGAATGGTTTGACGGGCTGATCGCCCTGTCAGGCTCGATTGCCAATGGGCATTCGGTCTTGGCCGCACAAGCCATGGGGGCAGATTTTGGCTATATCGGCAGCGCATTCATTGCCACCGAAGAAGCCAATGCAGATCAAGGTTATAAGCAAGGCATTGTCGATGGCAGCGCCGAGGGTATCGTTTACACCAATTTGTTCACCGGCGTGCACGGCAATTATCTGCGTTCCTCGATCGAAAACGCCGGGCTTGATCCGGATGATTTGCCGGTCAGCGACCCCTCCAAGATGAACTTCGGCAGCGGCGGCAACACCAAAGCCAAGGCTTGGAAAGATATCTGGGGCTCTGGCCAAGGGGTTGGCGCTGTGAAATCTGTCGGCACCGTCGAAGAAATGGTCAGCCGGTTCGAGCGGGAATATCTTGCCGCCCGCGAAGAGCT
>CAZDHB010000008.1:25243-35293 GCA_964505255.1 uncultured Porphyrobacter sp. | reverse complement strand
AAAGGGTTGGCAACAAAGAATTGGCAATAACCGGGGCCTTTCAGCGATGCTTTGCCGCGCGTCTTAGGTCGCCTGCCACAGCATTTCTGCCATAGCGTCAAGCTGGCTAAAGTCCCGGCCCGTGCCCAATTGATCCTTGCGATTAAGCCGCAGCGGTTCTTTGGTATTGAGCAGCCTTTGCTGCAGCGCGCGTTGCAGCAGGCCGATCCGCATAAGCGCGGCTTGATCGGCCCTGCGCCTGCTTTTCTTGCGCTGTCTAGACCACCCGCTTTCGATCGCGCCCAAGCGTTCCATGACCATTTCATTATAGGCAGGATGCGGACCGCGATGCAGCGGCAGGCCCATTCGCTGCGCCGAACTCTCATGCGCAGGCAATAACATGCCATTGCGCCGGAAATCATCAAACCCTACGCGCTTGCGCCCCAGAAGGCTGAACATCGCTCTCAATCCTTGGTAATTCAAGGCTTGATTGGGAATAAGATGGTGTCGCTGAAGGCCGGGATCAAAACCAAGATCACCGCGCCGATTAACTGAGCGAAAAGAAAGATGTGCCGTATGTTGCATCAAGCTCAAAGCGCCTGATGTATGAGGCGCCCCCCTATTGCATTAGCACTCTCACCACAGACCCGTCACCAGACGGCGCAAGAGTTAACGCTTCTTGGTCTGGGCCCAAAATCTGAATATTTCGTTTAACTTTTTCTTGACCAACAAGTTTATCCATAATTCTTAAGAGTAATTGGCTAGTATAAATTCGCTTACTTTGCTCTTTTACTTCAATTTCGACTTCTTGCCCGGTGAAAAAGGCCAGCCCATCACTCCGCATGACCTCGGCATCATCGACAATTATCCCGGTAAGACCCAATCCCGGGAACGGACCGCCTTTGATCCATTGCTGTGCGACATCGATGAAATAGGATTTGCCAATCGCGGTTCGCCCCGGCTCCCACACGGCGCCAAGCATATCGGGTAAATGAACAGCCAGCTCCGCAGCAATACGGACCATGGTGCGCACCACAGGTAACGAATTGCCAGCCCCCGCCAAATGCGGGCCAGGCACCAGAACAACCGCTTCTAATGCTTCTGCAGCGTTCAATTCTATCCCGAATTGATGGCGCGGCTCGGTAAAATGAACGGCAGGACCCGGCGCAAGCCCGAGACAATCGAAAGTCAGCCCATCGGCCAAAAATTCGAGCCACGCGCTTTCAACGCCGTCCGCTCCCGGAAACTCGCCCGGATCATGGCTCACATGAAGTTGGCCGGTTTCCTGGGCTGCTAGACCGTGGATCAGCTGGTGCAGAGCATAGCGATCGGGCCTACTCCCAATGGGGAAGAGTAAGAACAAGCGAGCATCGCAGCCACTCGTGAGTTCGTCGCCTTCGATAGGTCCCTCTATGGAAATTACTCGTCCCTTCTACGCAATCTGGCCTTCACCGTAAAATGGCCTTTACCGCAAACTGGCCTGCCGTTTAATCCTACCACGGCCAAGGTCGCCTAGCAAAAAAGTACAAAACCCAGTAATATTTTTCGCAATATTGCAGGAAATTCTAAAAAATGCCTTCAGATAGCCCTTCGGACATACCTTTTCCGAGTAAAAAAGCCTCTTCAACTACGTCATCTGCCAGGAGTTTTGGCGCAAGGATGCTTTCCTTCTCCTGAACGCCCAGATTGACTATCCAGTGCTGAGAAACACGTTTTAATCGCCAGCCGGTCACAATCCGGTCAATCTGCCGCTGCGCCCCTTCTCCGTCAGACCCCGCGGCAATGATCGTGGCGTATCCGCGCCCTTCAATTCGGCCAAGCATATCATAATAAGTTCTGTCAAACATCTCTTTCATGGCCCCGCTCATCGAGCCAAGATTTTCGGGACAGATAAAAAGATAACCACGCGCTTCAAACATTTGCTGCGGCGTGACATCTTCAGCGCCAAGCAAACGCCCTTTTTCACCCGCCCCTTGCGCCGCAGCCTGGGCCAGCGCCTCGCTGGCGCCGGTTCGGCTGTGCCAAATGATGAGCAGTGGCGGTTCCATTGCCTGCCCTCCAACACCTCGTAGGTGTCGATTGTCAATCCTGCACGCTAGGCGAATGGATGCTTTGCACTTATATCCTCAGTTATGAATAGTGGCCTCTCATCATCGGTATTGGGCGTCTCACGCTCGCTGAAAAACCGCAACTGGCGCTGGCGCGGCGGCAATATGGAACTGGGGTCAGCAAACTCGCTTGACCATGACATTGTTGATCAATTGCTCAAATCGCGCGGCGTTAGCGAGGATGATCTGGCCGAGAGCCGCGACCCAACCCTGCGCGCCTTTCTCCCCAATCCGTCCGAGTTCAACGATATGGAAACGGCGGCTGCACGCTTGGCCAAAGCCGTCCAGTCAGGCGAAAAGGTAACCGTTTACGGCGATTATGATGTCGATGGGGCGACCAGCGCAGCCTTGCTCATCAGATTGCTGAGGCACCTTGGTCTGGGGGCTGATTATTACATTCCTGACCGCTTACTCGAAGGTTACGGCCCATCGGGTGAGGCTTTGGTCAAACTGGGCGAGCAAGGCAGCAGTCTGATCGTCACCGTAGATTGCGGCGCGATGGCGCATGAGGCCTTGTCTCAGGCACGCGAAGCGGGCGTCGAGGTGATTGTTGTCGATCACCATAAATGCGCAGCCGAACTGCCCGACGCGGTGGCTTTGGTGAACCCCAACCGGCTCGATGAATCGGATCTGGCGGCCTCTTTCGGGCATTTGGCGGCGGTGGGCGTGGCCTTTTTGCTCGCTATCGCCTTGCTGCGCAATTTGCGCCAGCAGGGGTATTTCGAAACCCGCCCCGAACCCAATTTGCTGGAACTGCTGGATCTGGTCGCGCTTGGTACAGTGGCCGATGTCGCAGCCTTGCATGGCCTTAACCGGGCATTCGTCGCCCAAGGCCTCAAAGTGATGGGTAAACGCGCCAATATCGGCATGTCCGCCCTCATTGACGCGAGCAAATTGAAACGAGCGCCGCAATGCAGCGATCTTGGCTTTGCCTTGGGGCCGCGTATCAATGCCGGCGGCAGAGTGGGCGAGGCTACGCTGGGTGTGCGCCTGCTGACCACGCAGGACCCAGAGGAGGCGCGCACAATCGCGCAGCAATTGTCGGGCCTTAACGAGGAGCGCCGGGCAATCGAGGCAGAGGTCCAAGAAGCGGCCGAAGAGCAATTGACTGGCCAGCATAACCGCGCCGTCGCGGTTCTGGCAGGTCGCGGCTGGCACCCGGGTGTGATCGGGATTGTCGCTGGCCGGATCAAGGAAAAGATTGGCAAGCCGGCCATCGTCATCGCGCTCGACAAGGCGAGCGGCGAAGGCAAAGGCTCAGGACGCTCGATCAGCGGGGTTGATCTTGGCGCCGCCATTATCAAGGCACGCGCCGAGGGCCTGCTCGTTGCAGGCGGCGGGCACGCCATGGCAGCAGGCCTGACGATCGATACGGCAAAGCTTGATGAATTTTCCGAATGGCTGGATCAAAGCCTAGCTGCAGATGTCGCCGCGGCATCGGCCAGCCAAGAAACCGTGATCGACTTGTCCGTTGCGCCCGGCGGGCTGACCCCTGATCTGGTCCGATCGCTTGATGGCGCTGGGCCATACGGTGTCGGTTGGCCCGGACCCCGGATCGCAGTCGGGCCAGTGCGATTGATCAAATGCGATATCGTCGGCAAGGATCACGTCCGGATCATCGCTGGCGGTGATGACGGCCGCAGCTTCAAAGGGATTTCCTTCCGCGCCGCCGAAAGCGATATGGGGCAGGCTTTGCTGCATTCGTCGAAGGGACGCAAATTGTGGCTTGTTGGGCGCGCCAAGATTGATGACTGGGCACAGCGCGAGCAGGCCGAATTGCATATCGAAGACGCGGCATGGGCCGATTAAATCGCGCGATGGGGGTGCAAATTCATTCCCCTCTTGACGGGCGCGCGTGTGCCTCCTAGATGCGCCGCCACACCACCGCATCTCTGGGTGCGGCGTGGCCCCTTCGTCTAGCGGTTAGGACGCGGCCCTTTCACGGCTGAAACACGGGTTCGATTCCCGTAGGGGTCACCATGGTGGTGTGCTTCTCTTCAGACACAGCCGGTATTCCTGCTTTTTGGCGCCTACCTTTTTGGGCGCTGGCTTTTTTGGCCCTCTCTCCTTTTTGGGCCTTTCCCCTCTTTGGGCCTCTCCCCCTTATAAGGCCCCTCCCTGTTTGAAGTGCCCGCGCATTTGTATGCCGCCTGCAACGAAAACATCTGGCAGGCTTGAGCCGCGGCGGCTAAGCCCTGCTGCGCGATGACGATGCGTCCCTCGATAATGTTTGCAATTGCACTGGCGATCTTTGCGGCGCTCGCGATGATATTCAGCAATGTGAACGCTGGCACGGCTTTGATCGTCTTGCTCGTCTGGGTCGGCTCCTTGGCTTTGGTGGGCAGCGCGCCGCCAATCCACTCTGATGTGCAAAGGGGCGAGGATTTCTCCACGGACCGGATGAGCGATCTGATCGAGAACTCCTCACCGCCGGTGCTTGTGACGCGCCGCCAGAAAATCATCATTGCCAACGCCGCTGCGCGCAAATTGCTCGGTGCGCATATTATCAATCAGGACGCGCGCATTGCCCTGCGTCATCCCGAAGCGGTTCGCTTGATCGAAAGCTCTCAATCGGGGACCGCGATGGTACGCGGTTTGGTTCGGCGGCGCGATATCTGGGAGATCAAGCGCAAATTTCTTGAGGGCGGCCTTGCTATTTTCGAGTTCGTGAACCGCACCGCCGAGGCCGATATCAGCCGTGCGCACACAGACTTTGTCGCCAACGCCAGCCACGAACTGCGCACGCCGCTTGCAT
This sequence comes from uncultured Porphyrobacter sp., assembly GCA_964505255.1. Taxonomy (GTDB): domain Bacteria; phylum Pseudomonadota; class Alphaproteobacteria; order Sphingomonadales; family Sphingomonadaceae; genus Erythrobacter. The sequence goes on along the minus strand of CAZDHB010000008.1, from coordinate 30,451 downwards.
CGATTATCGGCTATGTCGAAACGCTCAAGGATGACCCGGAAAACATCGATTCCAAAACCGCAAAATCATTCCTGAACACCATCGAGAAAGAAGCGCTGCGAATGCGTGACCTCGTTGGTGAATTGATGAGTCTCTCGCGGATCGAGGCGGAAAAGCACGACCGCCCTTCGGCCGAAGTGGATTTGGCCGCCTTGGTCGAGCGCGCCGCGATGCAGGCGGCTGGACCTCAGCATGCCGAGCGGATCGATTTCGAAGCGCATGGCGATTTTACCGTTCTGGGCGATGTTGGACAATTAGAGCAGCTAACGCGCAATTTGGTCGACAACGCTCTAAAATACGGCCGCCAAGGGGAAGAGGTGACCATCCGGTTGCAGCCGCAAGGCAAAAAACGCGTCCGTTTGTCGATCAGAGACCGGGGCGATGGCATTGCCCCTGAACATATCCCGCATTTGACGCGCCGGTTTTTCCGGACCGATCCGGGCCGCAGCAGAGCCGCTGGCGGGACAGGCCTTGGCCTAGCCATCGTCAAGCACGTGGTAGAGCGTCACAATGGCCGGATAAACATCACGAGCGAGCTGGGGGAAGGCACCAGCGTCAAAGTGCTGCTGCCGATCGCAAAGTGAGGGGCCTTTTGAACGGCAACCCTCGTGCGTTTCCCAGAGGTCCAGCAGGAACTCGATTTATCCACCTAGATGATACGTTTTGCTCTGGAAATATGTGCCGCTTTATCGCAAGCACGATGCGCGCCATCAAACTGTAACATTCAGGTTCGAGAGCATGTTCGGACCGGATCCATCGAATCGCCGCCAAGAGGGTACTTGTCAGAGCATGAAATCTCCGTTTCGCCCGATTTGCGGTAACAGCCCGCTTACCCCTTGCCAAAGCGCTTATCGATAGGCTGAGGCGATGTCATCGGCTCTCCTCTTTTTGCTTGCGCTTGGCCTTGGACTGGCCGGATGGCTCGCTGCGCGCGCGAAAGCATGGAGCTTCCGCAAAAGCCCTGAAACTCAGCTGGCCAGCCTGCCTTTGTATCATGGCTGGTACGTCGCGCTGTGGATCATTGTGCCAACAGTGATCTTCGTCATTGCTTGGGGCGCCATTGCGCCGGGCCTTATTACTCAGTCGGTTTTGGCGACCCCGGCAGCAGAAAACCTGCCTGAATTTGATTTCCTGAGGCAGACCTTGCTGCAAGAGGCACGGGCCGTTGCCGCAGGTAATGCGCAAGGCGTATTTAACCCCGATGCAGAGCCTTTGATCGAGCCTTTTCGCGAAGCAATGCAGTATTTCAATGGCATCGGGATTATCGTCACATTGCTGATTGCCTTTGTCGGGGGGGCCTTCGCTTTCTTGCGGTTGCGGCCTGATTTCAAAGCGCGCAACCGGGTCGAGCGGGCCGTCATGCTTACGCTTTTACTGGCTTCTCTCGTCGCGATTTTGACCACTTTGGGCATTCTGGTCAGTCTGGTTTTTGAAACAGTGCGTTTTTTCGGGATGGTGTCACCGCTCGACTTTTTGTTCGGTACCTTCTGGTCGCCCGACCCGATGAGCAATCCCGACAATCCCGATGGCACACGTTACGGCGCAATCCCGCTGTTCTGGGGCACAATTCTCATTGGCGCGATCATTGCGATGATTGTGGCGATCCCGCTTGGTCTGATGAGCGCGATTTACCTCACTCAATATGCCCACCCGAGGCTGCGCGCATGGGTCAAACCTGCCTTGGAAATCCTCGCCGGCGTGCCCACCGTGGTTTACGGATATTTTGCCGCCCTCACCGTGGCCCCTGCGATTCGCGACTTCGCCGTTGCGATAGGCTTTTCAAGCGCGTCGAGCGAAAGCGCACTTGCGGCAGGACTGGTCATGGGCGTGATGATTATTCCGTTCGTTTCCTCGATGGCCGATGACAGCATAGCCGCTGTCCCCGGTGCGATGCGCGACGGCAGCTTGGCCATGGGCGCGACCACATCAGAAACAATCAAACGCGTTCTGGTGCCCGCCGCTCTGCCGGGCATTGTGGCGGGCGTCATGCTCGCAATCAGCCGCGCCATTGGCGAAACGATGATTGTTGTCATGGCCGCCTCGACCGCGGCCAATCTATCCGCCAATCCGCTCGATTCGATGACGACTGTGACGGTTCAGATCGTTGCGATGCTCACGGGGGAAGGCAGTTTCGACCATCCCGCAACGCTCAGCGCATTTGCCTTGGGCTTTGTCTTGTTCATGGTCACATTTGCGCTGAATTTCATCGCCTTGCGCGTCGTCAAAAGGTTCCGCGAAGCTTATGAGTGAGCCAATCGCCCCAACCCGCACCCCCGCTTTCGAGAAGCGGCTGAAACAGCGTTATGCGTCCGAGCGGCGGTTCCGCATGCTCGGGCTTAGCGCAATTATCTTTTCGGTGATCGTGCTCGCCTTCTTGCTGGTTTCCATGACAATCAACGGGATTGGCGGATTTCAGCGTGTCGAAATGAACGTTCCCATCGACTTTGCCGAGGCGGGAATAAGCGGCAATGCCAGCACCTTGACCGAGCATGGCGGCGTACAAATGCTAGAGGCGCAAGGCTTGCCAGCGGTCGTGGAATATTACGCGACCGAGGAACTAGGCGAAGAAGCCGTCAATCAGCTCGGGAGCGAGGCTTGGCGCGATGTCGCCATGCAAATCGTTGATCGGCCTGAGATTTTGCGCGGCGGTGAGAGCCGGTTTGATTTGCCGGTCAACGCCGACTTGGCCGCTGGCTATTCCGGCGAGGGTTCGGCCGAGATGCAGGCGCTTGCGGCGAAATTGAAATCCGAAGGGCTGCTTTCCAAGAATTTCGACATAGGCTTTCTCACAAGGGCGGATGCTACCGATCCGCAGCAAGTGGGCATTTGGGGGGCGCTTAAAGGATCGATTTACACCATGATCGTAACGCTGCTGCTAGCGTTTCCGATTGGCGTCCTTGCGGCTCTATATCTTGAGGAATACGCGCCCAAGAACCGGTGGACCGATTTTATCGAGGTGTCGATCAACAATCTGGCGGCTGTCCCATCGATCATCTTCGGCCTTTTGGGGCTGGCGGTCTTTCTGACGATTTTTCCCAATTTCCGCTCTGCCCCGCTGATCGGCGGGATGACGCTGGCGCTGATGACAATGCCCGTGATCGTCATCTCTGGCCGCAATGCCATCAAAGCCGTTCCGCCCAGTATTCGCGATGGCGCTTTGGCGGTGGGTGCATCGCCGGTTCAAGTCGTATTCCATCACGTATTGCCGCTTGCCCTGCCCGGAATCCTGACCGGTACGATTATCGGCATGGCCCGCGCTTTGGGCGAAACTGCGCCGCTTTTGATGATTGGCATGCGCGCATTTGTCGCAACGCCGCCAGACGGCTTTACGTCTCCGGCGACCGTTCTGCCGGTCCAGATTTTCCTGTGGTCTGACGAAATTGACCGCGGCTTTGTCGAACGGACATCGGCCGCGATTATCATCCTCTTGCTGTTCCTGCTATTGATGAACGGCTTGGCAATCTATCTGCGCAACAAATTTGAGAAAAGCTGGTGACTGTAGTCCATCCCGATCTAGAGCAAAAAACCCCGAAAATGGGTGCCCGCAACGTCTCTGTTTATTACGGAGATAAAAAGGCAATTGATGACGTTTCGATCGAAATTCCGACCGAGTATGTCACGGCCTTTATTGGGCCATCTGGCTGCGGAAAATCGACATTCCTGCGCTCACTAAACCGGATGAACGACACCATCCCAACTGCGCGTGTGGAAGGCGAAATTACGCTTGATGGCGAGGATATTTATGATCCTGCGCTGGATGTTGTGCAATTGCGGGCAAGAGTGGGAATGGTGTTTCAAAAGCCCAATCCCTTCCCCAAAACGATTTATGAGAACATCGCTTATGGGCCCAAAATCCACGGCATGGCGCAAACCAAGGACGAGCTGGATACGGTTGTTGAAAAATCGCTGCGACGTGCTGGCTTATGGGAAGAAGTTAAGGATCGCTTGCAAGACAGCGGCACAGCGCTTTCCGGCGGACAGCAACAACGGCTTTGCATCGCAAGGGCCATTGCAGTGGACCCGGAAGTTATCCTGATGGACGAACCGTGTTCCGCGCTCGACCCGATAGCCACAGCCAAGATCGAGGAACTGATCGACGATCTCAGCGGCCGATACGCGATTGTGATCGTCACGCACTCGATGCAGCAAGCAGCCCGCGTGTCTCAGCGCACGGCGTTCTTTCACCTTGGTAAGATGGTGGAATATGGCCGCACGACCGGCATTTTCACTAACCCGTTGGAACAGCGCACACAGGATTACATCACCGGGCGGTATGGATGATCGCAGCCGCGAGGGCGTAACGGGCCGCCGCGGACATGCAAAAGGACATAGGACAGCGTTTCATGACTGAGCATACAGTAAAGGCTTTCGATGAGGACATCACCCGCCTGCGCGGGCTAATCGCGGAAATGGGCGGCCTCGCCGAGGTTGCCGTGCAGGATTCGATGGATGCGCTGGTTCGGGGCGATGAAGATCTGGCCAAAAAGGTCATCAAGAACGATCCCAAGATCGATGCCCTCGAAGGGGAAATCGACAAATTGGCCGTGCGCGTCATCGCTTTGCGGGCGCCCATGGCTGACGATTTGAGGGAAGTGATCGCTGCGCTAAAAATCGCTGGCGTGGTGGAGCGTATTGGCGATTATGCAAAGAATATCGCCAAAGCGACCAAGAAGGTCACCGACCGGGCCACCTTTGAACCGCTCACCTTGCTGCCTACTATGGCCGATCTGGCGGCGGAAATGGTGCATGATGTGCTGACCGCTTACGCTGCGCGCGATGCGCAATTGGCCAAGGATGTGATCCTTGCTGACGAGAAGGTGGACGCGTTTTACGACTCGATCTTTCGCAATCTGGTTAGCCATATGGTCGAGAACCCGAAGACCATCACCAGCGCTGCGCAATATCTGTTCGTTGCCCGCAATCTTGAGCGGATTGGCGATCACGCAACCAATGTTGCCGAGATGGTTCATTATGCGGCAACCGGTGAATATCCGCGCGATCAGGACGGCTGACACAAAATTGTAGCGCTTAGGGTTTAGGTCTAACTGATTGTTTCTGCGAGTCCCCGTTTTTACGAACCCCCTGGGACTTTGGTTTTTGGGGATTTGATTTTAAAAGGTCGCCATTGTCGGCGGAATACAGATGAGCGCTGCAAAACTTCTACTGGTG
>CAZDHB010000008.1:17662-25143 GCA_964505255.1 uncultured Porphyrobacter sp. | reverse complement strand
AAAGGTCGCCATTGTCGGCGGAATACAGATGAGCGCTGCAAAACTTCTACTGGTGGAAGACGACCAGGCCTTGTCGGAATTGCTGGAATATCGCTTCACTAAGGAGGGATATTCGGTCCGCGTGACCCCAGATGGGGATGAGGCCTTATTGCTGGCGTCAGAAGACGTGCCTGATCTCGTCATTCTCGATTGGATGCTGGAGGGGACCAGCGGGATCGAGGTTTGCCGCAGGCTGAGGCGTGATAGTCACACAGCCCATGTTCCGATAATTATGCTGACCGCGCGCGAGAGTGAGGATGACCGGATACGCGGCCTCGATACTGGCGCGGATGATTATGTGACCAAACCCTTCTCGCCGCGCGAATTGCTGGCCCGGATTGCGGCGGTGATGCGGCGCATCCGCCCCGCTTTGGCAGGGGAAAACATCAGTGTCGGCGATCTGATCCTTGATCCTGTGGCGCATAAAGTCACATCGAACGGCGAACCGCTGCACCTTGGACCGACCGAATATCGCTTGCTGCGCTTTTTGATGGAGAGCCCGGGACGCGTTTTCAACCGCGGGCAATTGCTCGACGGGGTGTGGGGCACAGAAAGCGACATCGAACTGCGCACGGTGGATGTGCATATCCGCCGTTTGCGCAAAGCGATCACTCAGGACGGGTCAGAGGATCCGATCCGCACTGTGCGCTCGGCGGGCTACTCGCTCGAGGGGTAAGCGCGCGCTAACGGCAGACGCCCGAGTAACGCTCCATCATATCGAAATGGAAATGATCGCGGTGCGCCGCATTGTAGTCCGGCGACAGAACCGTGCCGAAGTAATCGCAGGCCCCGTCCCTCACTCGCCTTAGAAATGCGGCCTTGGCCCCGCCTTCATCCCAATGGCCTAGCACGCTGATGCGCGTCCCATCAGCCAGCACAAAGCCTGCAATATCGATCGCATTGCCGCTAGCATGTTCGCTCCATGCGCCGTCGCCTCGGCCATAGAGCCTGCGGCAGGAAAAGCTGCCAAGGTGCTGAATTTCGGTAACTTCACTGCCGAACAGCTCCTGCGCAGCCAGATCAACCGCTGTGCGGCGCCAAAGCGCAAGTCCGGCACTAACCCGGCAGGTCGTGACAGGCCTGTTGGGGGTAAAGGGATAACGGTCAAGCCGCACCCGGTCGGGCCTAGCGCATGGTTCAGGGCTTTCGCCGCTATTCAGGTCTAAATTGGCCTGCTCTGCTGCACTCGTCAGTGGCTCCAGCACATGATGAGCAATCTGGGACCGGGCGAGCACGGCGCGGCAGTTTTCCGCACTCCTGCGCATTTGCAGCAGCTTATATGGCGTGGCGAGGCCGCCCGGATCATTGAGGTCAAGCGGGGCAAATGGGTTATGCTGCGGGTTGTCATGAAGCCATGGCCGCAAAAAAAGCGCCAATCCCGCCAGCAATGCGGCCGCGATTATCACGCGCCATAGCCGCCGCCAAAGGGCTGGATAGGCCTTGCCTTTGCGCGCCATCATCAGTGAAAATCCCGTGATTTTGGAATTATCCGGTGATTGCGCGGATGTCCGCTGACGACCGGAACCTCGTCTATAATATCGCGCACGCTAGGCCCTTTCTTGGCGCGCCGCTGAGCGCTGGTGAGGGTCGTCATGTTACGCCCACCGGGCAAAGGATTGCGCACATGATCGGCCCGCGCGGTTGGCGCGTCCAGCATGTCATCAGACAAGGCGTAAAGTTGATCGCTCGCATCATCCATATGCTGCGCTATGACATGGATCACTTCGTCGTCATATTCCACACGCCCTCGCACCTCCATCAAACGCGCGCCCATAATGACGCGGCGCTGCTTTTCCATCAGATCGGGCCAGACAACAAGGTTCACCACCCCCGTTTCATCCTCAAGCGTGATAAAGCAGACGCCCTTGGCGCTGCCCGGCCTCTGCCGGATCAGCACCACACCTGCAATTTGCACGCTAGAGCGCAATTTGCGCGCCCTGAGATCGCAGGCCCGGACAAAGCCGCGCTCGGCCAAAGACGGACGTAAAAAGCTCAAAGGATGCGCTTTGAGACTAAGCCGCGTGGTCTGGTAATCGGTCACAACCTCCTCGGACATCGGCATAAGCGGCAGTTTCGCTACATGCTGCTCTTGCCCCTCATCGCGCACCTCAGCCGCCTTGAACAAAGGCAAATCGGGCGCCGCAATCAAGCTGCGCGCATCCCACAAGGCCTGCCGCCGCGATAAGCCTAACGAGCCAAAGCAATCCGCGCTGGCAAGCCGTTCTGCATGATGCGGCGGCACTTTCCCGCGCTCCTGCAAATCGCGCAAATCTGTGAATGGCCCGCCCTCCTCGCGCCCAGCCCCTTCTCTGGCAGCGATCATGTGCGCTGCGACATGCTCGGGGAAACCGTCAACCTGCCGCAGACCGAGGCGTAAGGCGATGTTTTTGCCGGACTTCGGACCGCCCGTCCCTTGCGCCCTTTCACCGGCAATAGTGTCCGATAGGCTCCGGGTGGAAGGGTGGAGGGCGCGGGCTGGCGAGGCACAATATTCTAAAGTATTGTCCCACATGCTGGCGTTTACATCCGCGGGCAGCACGCTCACCCCATGGTCGCGCGCATCGCGCACAATCTGCGCTGGGGCATAAAAACCCATCGGCTGGGAATTGAGCAAGGCGCATGCAAAAGCGGCTGGGAAATGGCATTTCAGCCAGCTTGAGACATAGACCAGATGGGCAAAGCTGGCGGCGTGGCTCTCGGGAAAGCCGTATTCGCCAAACCCCTTGATCTGATTGAAGCAGCGCTGCGAAAACTCAGGGTCATAACCGCGCTCGGTCATCCGGCCGACCATCATATCCTCAAGTTCGTGAACCATGCCGCGGCTGCGGAACGTTGCCATGGCCTTGCGCAGACGGTTTGCCTCAAGCGAGGAGAATTTGGCTGCATCGAGCGCAATTTTCATGGCTTGTTCCTGAAAAATCGGAACGCCCAAAGTGCGCGCCAAAATGCTCGACAATTCATCCGGCGGGCCATGCTGAGGTCCCGGTGCCGGGATCATCACCGGCTCTGCCCCGCGTCGCCGTTTCAGATAGGGATGCACCATATCGCCCTGTATCGGACCGGGCCGCACAATCGCGACCTGAATCACCAGATCATAGAACTCGCGCGGTTTAAGCCGCGGCAACATGTTCATCTGCGCCCGGCTTTCGACCTGAAACACGCCCAATGAATCGCCTTTGCGCAGCATCGCATAAGTGTCCGCATCCTCGCGCGGGACCGTCGCCAGCGTCAAAACGCGCTCATGATGATCTTCCAGCAGATCAAGGCATTTGCGAATACACGTCAGCATACCCAAGGCCAGCACATCAATCTTGAGGATGCCCAGCGCCTCGATATCGTCCTTGTCCCATTCGATAAAACTGCGTTCGGGCATGGCACCATTGCCCACTGGCACAGTCTGCGTCAGCGGACCATCGGTCAGAATGAACCCGCCAACATGCTGTGATAAATGGCGCGGCATGCCCACCATCTGCTGAGCCAGAGCGAGCACCCGGCGCAAATGCGGATCGCGCACATCCATGCCGGTTTCCTCGACATGGGCCTCGTCAATAGAACGGCCATAAGAGCCCCATACCGTCTTGGCCAAAGCCGAGGTGACATCCGCGCTCAGCCCCATCGCCTTGCCCACCTCGCGAATGGCCATACGCGGGCGGTAATGAATAATTGTTGCAGTCAAACCGGCGCGGTGGCGGCCATATTTGCGATAGATATGCTGGATCACCTCCTCGCGCCGCTCATGCTCGAAATCGACATCAATATCGGGCGGCTCTTTGCGTTCCTCAGAGATAAAGCGGTCGAACAGCAATTGATGCTTGGCCGGATCAACGCTGGTGATCTCAAGGCAATAACAAACGGCAGAATTGGCCGCGCTGCCGCGCCCCTGGCATAAGATCGGCGGTTCAACCGAGCGGGCGTAATCAACAATATCCTTGATGGTCAGGAAATAGCGCGCCAGATCAAGCTTTGCGATCAGCGCCAATTCGCGCTCCAGCGTGTCTTGCACCGCCTGCGGCACGCCTTCGGGGTAGTGGGACGCCGGATAGCGCCGCTCTGCCCCCCACCATGTCTCTGTCTCGAGATGTTCCTGAGCGCCCATCCCGTCAGGATAAATCTCGCGCGGATATTCATAGGACAGCTCGTCGAGGCTGAAATGGCACGCATCGGCCACCGCCCGTGCCGCCGCAATCGCATGCGGCCACGGCCTGAACAGTTGCACCATAATCTCGGGTGATTTCAAATGCCGTTCAGCATTGGGGCTGAGCAAGTGGCCGGCGCGCGCCACAGTGGTCTTGTGACGGATCGCGGTCATCACATCATGCAAAGGCCGCTTTTCAGGCGCATGATAATGCACATCATTGGTCGCCAATATGCTTAAGCCATGGCTTTTCGCCAGCACATCGAGCCGGGTAATCCGCGCTGCATCCCTGCCGGTGTAGAGATAACTCGCCGCGATATGCCGCATCCCCGGCAAAAGCGCGCTAAGATGCGGCACGGCGGCAATGAAAGAGAGCCTGACCGGCCCCGTCCGATTACCCGGTGTTGGACTGTCCTCGTCATGATCTGCGGCACCGTCCTGATTTTTGTCCGCCTCAGAGGCAAGCGGGACCCCAACCGAAACCGCGATCGGGGTCACAACCGTGTTCTGAGGCGAGCCCTCAGCCAAATTCTCAGGCAAATCCCCAGCCAAATTCTCAGGCAGCTCAGCGGTAAAAACCGCCTCCAAATCGCTCGGCGGGATCAGGATAAGCTGGATATCTGCCCCGCCCGGCAAAGCGCAATATTGCGCCAGCATCGCAAGCGAAATGTCGCAGGCGCCCTTGTCCTGCCACTCCCCCTCCAGCGTTTGCATCCGGCCCGCACTGATCAGCTGCGTCAAACAGCCATAGGCTGCACGGGTCTTGGGATAAGCGAGAAACGCAAACCCTTCCGATGTTTCGATCCGGGTGCCAATCACTGGCCGCAATTTAAGTGTTTTCGCCTCGCTATGGATGCGCACGACGCCGGCAAAGGAATTGGCATCAGCGATACCAATGGCATCATAGCCCGCCTCACGCGCTGCCAAAACCAGATCGACCGCATCCGAGGCCCCGCGCAAAAAACTGAAACAACTGACCAGACCCAGCTCGACAAAGGGCGCAGCCTTAGGCGCCTCTAGCGTAGCGGGATCAAGCGTCAGCGTACGCTTTTCAGGAGTGAGCGGTGCATCAGGCATAAGATATGATTTAGAGGTTTGTTCTCTATATGTTTCATATCAAAAAAGATAGGAATTATCTTCAACTTGCGCTTGAAACGCAAAGATGCAGTTTCCACATGACGTGCACGGCCGGGCCCCTCTGGCGAATGCTGTCTCCTCCTCTGGCGCAGCTTTCGTGATGTCGGACGTAAATGACGATTTACGCTACGAAATATAGGCATGGGCACGCTTTCACGCACAATCCCTGTTTGTATGGCGTTTCAAAATATTCATCAAAAGGGATGACGAAATGAAAAAAGCAATTTTGGTTTCAGCACTTGGATTGAGCGCAGTCACACTTTCAGCTTGCGGCGAAACCGCCACAGCATCGGCCGATGGTGCAGAAGCCAACCCGATCACTGCTGCAGAAGTAGAAGCGGCGCAAACCGCATGGGGTGAAGGCATTGTGGCCATTGGTGAAGTGTTCACCGCAGAAGGCGATTTCAGCGCCCGCGCTGCTGAGCACATCGCAACGCATTATGCATATGGTGATGATGCAACCATTCTGTTCAAGCCGACCCTTGCTGCACAAGACCAGTTCCGCGAGTCCACTGAGGAAGCATTGAGCTATTTCGTGGGCACAGAAGGCACTGAAGATGGCGGTTTCGCCATCGCGCCTTACACCGCGGTACGCTGGGAAAACAACGGCACGGTAATCGCCGAATCCGGTGATATGGCGGTTGCAATGGGCAATTATTTCTTCACTGGCACAGACGGCAACGAGACCAAGGTTGAGTATTCCTTCGCCTATGAAAAGGATGATGACGGCGCGCTCAAGATCGTGCTGCACCACAGCTCTTTGCCGTATGACCCAAGCTAAGGTTCGCCTAAGCTAAGTCTGAAGGCATCTGATTAAGAAAGGCGGGCTCTTGATGAGCTCGCCTTTTTTATTGCGCGCCTATGCGAACAGCCCTTGCAAATACCAATCCGGCGCTCCGCCGCGTCCATCACCAATAATGCCTTGCCGGAAAATCCAGTACCGCGCGCCCGCCCCGTCCTCGATCCGGTAATAATCACGCAGCCGCGTATTTCCCCGCTCACGCCACCACTCAGGCGCAATCCGCTCTGGCCCCTCAACCCGCGTTACCTCATGCACATTTCCGCGCCAACGAAAGCGCCGCGGGCATCCATCAGGCGCAGCATATAGCACCGCGATCCGTTCGGGGCGGTCCAGCACTTTAAGCGGGCGGGTGTAAAGCGCCAGTTCGCCCTGGCTTGACTGATCGGTTGATGAAAGACCGGCACCGCGTCCTTCTGATGGCCTTCCCCCTGATGGCCTTCCCCCTGATGGCCCTTCCGTTAGCGAAATTCCGGCGAGCGGCTCCTGCCAGCGCTGCGAACGTTCGGGCAGATGGCTAGCCCAAGGCACCGGGCGGCGTACCGCATCCTTGCCTAGCCGCACACTCAGCCGGTCCAGACACGCCGAAAGCGACGTGCCATGCATCTCAGCGGCCGCCTCAAAATCGCCTTGCGCAATCGCCAAAGGCTCGCACCAGCTGGCTCGCAAGCGCAGCATCTCGATCCCGAAGCCGGCATCCACATCCTCCAACTTGTCGGCAAACAAACGGCAGATATGCGCCGCATCGCGGGTTGCAGCGGCCAGTTCCAGATGCCGCACTGACAATTCGCCATCAACCCGCCACATACCCAGATCGAGCCGTCTTGCGCCCAGCCCTTTGCCTTCCAACTCGCGGACCATATCCTGCGCCAGATCGGCCACCGCACGATCCAGCAAAGCACGGTAACGAAGCGGCTCCAGCAATCGCCTTTGCACCAGCGGTATGTGCTGCGGGACAACCGGCAATAATGGCTCGGGCACTTTGCCAAGGATCTGATCAAGCCGGATCAGCGGATTGGATGAAGGAGATTTGCGCCCCTTCAACCCTTTGCGGAACCGGCGCTGCAAGGCATCACGGCCCAATTCCTTATCGCCCATTTGATCAGCCGCGCCTTGCTGCCAATCTTGCCCGGCAGATTCCCTGCCAGGTTCCTCCCCTTGGGCAATCGCCAGCAATTGACCCAAATTCTTCAGTCCCAATCGCTGCAGAACGGTAATCACATCATCATCCAACCGCAGAGCGGCAACAGGCAAAGACGCCAGCTTTTCATAAGCATCGGCCGTGTCCGTGATGATGCGTGAGGCGGAGCTGCTCCCTTGCCCCAAATGCCCCTCGCGGGAGGCGAAGTGCCCCTCGCGGGAGGCGAAGTG
>CAZDHB010000008.1:0-17562 GCA_964505255.1 uncultured Porphyrobacter sp. | reverse complement strand
CTTGCCCCAAATGCCCCTCGCGGGAGGCGAAGTGCCCCTCGCGGGAGGCGAAGTGACTCAGCGCCCATGCCGCGCCTGCAGTCGGCGCAATCGCGGCTCGCACCCGCAAGCCGCGCGCCGCAAAATGCTGCGCAGCATCGTCCAACAAATGCCCCTCTCCGCCAAACAGATGCGCCACCGATGTAACATCGACCAGCAAACCATCAGGCGGATCAAGCGTGCTCCACGGTCCCCATCGCATGGCCCATACGGCCAGCTTTTCCAGAAAGACCAGATCACCAGCAAGGTCCGCATGAGCTATGCGCAATTGCGGGTAAAGCGCGCGCGCATCAGCCAGCATCATCCCCTTGCGCGCGCCAGTTTTTGCCGCCGATGGGCTGACTGCCTCGATCCTTGGGCCATGGGCTGTATCAATGATGAGCGCATCCGGCTGAGCAGGGGCCGAATGAAGAAGGTTTGGCGTATTGGAAGAAACCTCAGGAGATGCCTCATCGCTCCGGCCCTGCCCCGCGCGGTGCTCCTCCCTCGCGCCATGGACAATCCGCCAACGATCGAGCGCCAGTTGAGGCAGCCAGAGCGACAAGATCCGCCGCGGCGCCGCACTATGGATAATTCGGTCCTGAGACGGCGGCGCAGATGGGGCTACAGGCGTATTGGCAGATTGGCCAATAGAGCCGCTTTCACCAGTATTTTGCCGCTTATTTTGCCCCTCATTCTGCATAAGCTAAACGGCGGTTCTGCAACCCCGCAGCCCAGCCCGCCCCGCTATCATTGGCCGCACTCATAGAGGCCTTGCGCCTGTTTCGCAGCGCTGCGCGCACTGTCGGCCTAAAGGGCAGTTTAAGCGGTTTGTTAAACGCTGGCGTAACCGGTCCGGCCTCAGCTCTATCGCCCTGATTGCCGCCGCGCATGCCTGCTCGATCGGCAGGCTTCTCGGCTTGCAAAGCCCCCTGCCCCTCATCGCTGCGCAAAATCCATTCGCCCACCGGATAGCCGCGCGCACGAAACAGCTCCGCCTGCCATGAAGGCATGCCCGGCGCAGCCGCGTTCCAATAAGGCTGCGGCGACAAGGCAGAGCGGACATTCCACCGCATGCGGGCCGAGGACAAATCAGCCTGAGCGTTGAGCCGTACCAGATAAAGCGGCACACCATGGCTTTGCGCAGCGAGGGTCAGACGCCGCGATGCCGTAAAATCCAGCGCGCGATGATTGCCGGCGACCTCGCCAATGACAAAGCCCATATCGCGGCACCGAATTCCCTCTTCCAAAGCGAATAGCGCATCAGCGCAGCTTTTGGCGCAGGCGTAAATAACCCGCTCGCGCAGCTCGGCCGGCAGACCGGCACGAAACGGACGCCCGCTGAGCCGCGCGGCATCCTCAGTTTGGACCCACAAAATGCTGCGGCGATCCTGCGTCTCGGCCAATTCGTTTTGCTGCGCATGACCCGCGCCAGAACGCCAATCATCAAGCGCCAGAGCCAGCGCCGCACCAGCTCCTGCAGCCTCGCTAGCGGAGGCAAACAGCTCGCTAAAACAGGGGGGCGCTTGCTGTGCCGCCAGCCCCGGCCTCCACCCGCTATTCAGCCGGTTTTGGCCAAGTGAATTGAGGTCACCCCCCCTTTCGACCCCGCTTTCCAGAGATGTCAGAAGATCAGCAGAACATGTCATATGTTCTACTTATGTTCTATTTTATCCTGATTCGCAATACGCTCATCACCGGTCAGCCCCCAATCTCAGGCTCCAATCAGGCGGGCACCGGACAAACCCAGCGCAAATAGCCAGAAATCTTAGCTGGTTAGACCGACAATCAGGATCAGCGTCAGCACAATCGGGCAGACAAACCGGACCAGCGCCCGCCAGATTTGATGCAGGAGCCCATCCAGCCCGTTCTCATTATCAATCAGCCGCGCATCGGCGATCCAGCCGACAAAGATGCACGTCAGGATTGCCCCGATTGGCATGAACAATTTGGCCGTGACCCCGTCCAATGTGTCGAAGAAGTTCGCCTCAGCAAAAAGCGGAATGAACCCGAGCGGACGAAAATCCGCCATATCATTGAACGACAAGGCCGACAGCACGCCCAGAACGGCTGCCCCAACCCCGACAATCAAAGTGGCGACAGGCCGCGGCAATTTAAGCGCATCGCGCACATAAGCGGTCGGCGCCTCCAACAAGGACACAGAACTGGTCAATGCGGCAAAAAAGACCATGGTGAAAAACAGCAGACCAATAAGCGAGCCCACCGGCATCGCCTGAAACGCAATCGGCAGCGATTCAAACATCAGACCCGGCCCTGCATTGGTCGCCAGTCCCGCCCCGAACACTATCGGAAAGATCGCCAGACCAGCCAGCAACGCGACACCGGTATCTGCGCTAGCGATAATACCGGAGGTCTTGCCCAAATTGGTGTTGCGGCTGGCATACGCGCCATATGTCATCATCCCTGCAACCCCCAGCGAGAGCGAGAAAAACGCCTGACCAACAGCCGCCAGCATCACTTCGCCGGTTAACTTGGAGAAATCGAAGGTGAACAGATAGCTGACCGCCTGACTGAACTCGCCGGTAAATGCACCGTAAACGGTGATCGCCAGGAACAGCACGAAGAACATCGGCATCAGATACACCGCAACCCATTCGATCCCGCTTGAAATGCCGCGCGCCACGAAAAACATCGTCAGCGCGAGAAAACCGAGGTTGAGCCCAACCATCAAACTGCCATTGCCGAACAGATCCGGCATCAACGCCTTAATCTCTGCTATATCGCGCCCTTCAAACGCGCCGCCTATCAAGCCGGTTTGGAACAAATCGCTGACAAATACGCCGATGTAATAGAGCACCCATCCGCCCACGACGCAGTAGAAGCTGAGGATCAGAAACGCGGCAAAGACACCTAGGCTGGCAAGAATGCTCCAACCAGACGAGGCCCCGCTATCTGCGGCGACCTTGCGCACGCTTTCCGGTGCAGAAGCTTGCCCATGCCGCCCGATCAGAACCTCGGACAACAGCACTGGCAACCCGATCAGCAGCACGCAGAAAATGTAGAACAGCACAAATGCGCCGCCGCCATTCTCGCCCGCTTCTGCCGGGAAACGCCACATATTGCCCAGCCCCACGGCCGAGCCGACTGCCGCTAGGATAAAGGCCGTGCGCGAAGACCATCCCTCGCGCCCAGAAGCTCCAGCTGCACCTGCCATGACAAAACCCCTCTCTCCAGCGCCGCAGCGCAATCATTAACGCAATGGATGCAACAAAATTGCGCTAGCGTAAATGCCAAAGCTTTGCCTTTCACCCGATCGCGGAGTAAAGCAGCGCTCATGTCTACCACATTTCAGCTCGACACATCGACCAGCCGCGCCACCCCGACGCCCAAACCGCGCAAACGGCTGACAGTGCCGCGCATTCGCAATCACAAGCAGGACGGCATCACCAAAGAGCCGCTCGTGATGCTCACCGCCTATACCGCGCGTCAGGCACAATTGCTGGATACGCATTGCGATATTTTGCTGGTGGGGGATTCGCTCGGCCAGGTTATTTACGGTCTCGACAGCACTCTGCCGGTTACCACCGATATGATGGTCAATCACGGTGCGGCCGTGGTGCGCGGCAGTTACCACAGCCTCGTGGTGGTCGATATGCCTTTCGGCGCATACGAAGCCTCGCCCGAAACCGCATTCGAAGTGGCCGCAAGGATCATGGCGGAGACCGGCTGCGCCGCGGTCAAGCTGGAGGGCGGAGAGGCAATGGCCGAGACCATTTCTTTCCTCACCAATCGCGGCATTCCGGTGATGGCGCATGTCGGCCTCACCCCGCAAGCGGTCAATGTGCTGGGCGGCTATGCCGCGCGCGGACGGTCTCAGGAAGAGCATGAGAAAATCATGCGCGATGGCAAAGCGGTGCAGGATGCCGGCGCTTTTGCGGTCGTGGCAGAGGGGGTGATCGAACCGATCGCTGTCTCGCTTACAAAAAGCCTCGAAATCCCGGTGATTGGCATTGGCGCGTCGGCTGAATGCGATGGGCAAGTGCTGGTGACAGAGGATATGCTGGGCATGTTCGAACGGGTGCCGCGCTTTGTAAAACGCTATGAAAATATCGCAGAGGTGATCGATAAAACGGTCGCGATGTACGCCGAGGAGGTCCGTGCGCGCGCATTCCCGACGGCCGACCAGACTTATCAGCCCAAAAAATAGACGGCCCTTCCCCTGATGCAAACGCTCCTTCGCTATTACAGCTTCTCGCTGGCCTTTACCGCGCTGTGCTTCGCTCTGGCCGTTTGGTACGGCTGGGCCAGCACCGGCAGCATCAGTGCGACATTGTCGATTCTGTGGATCGTGATTGTCCTCTCAATCCTTGAGGTATCGCTCAGCTTTGACAATGCCGTCGTCAATGCCACCGTCCTGAGAGACATGGACCCGGTCTGGCAGCAGCGTTTTTTGACCATCGGCATCCTGATTGCCGTGTTCGGCATGCGGATCGTGTTCCCCATCGCGATTGTTGCCATCGCGGCTGATTTGGGCCCTTTGCAAGCGATCAACCTCTCCCTCAATGACCCGGTTCGTTACGAGGAGATCGTCTCCGGCGCGCATCTTTCCATTGCCGGATTTGGCGGGGCGTTTCTGGCGATGGTTGGCCTGACTTTCTTCTTTGACGAGGAGAAAGATATTCACTGGATCAAGGGCATCGAGGCCAGCATTAACCGCTTCTCCAGTGTCCCAGCAGTGGAAATCGGTCTGGTGCTATTGCTGGTTTATGGCATCTCAACCCAGCTTGGCTCAGCCGATGCCCTGACCTTCATCACGGCGAGCGTTTTGGGTCTTTTGACCTTTATCGCGGTCCATGCGCTGGGCACGCTGATCGAACAGGCAGAGGCGCGCAAAAAGGCCGCAGGCGAAGTGGTTAAATCAGGCCTCGGCGGGTTTCTCTATCTCGAAGTTCTCGATGCCAGCTTCAGCTTCGACGGGGTCATCGGCGCCTTTGCCTTGTCGAACAATATGATCATCATTGCGCTGGGGTTGTCGGTCGGCGCGATGTTCGTGCGTTCGATGACGATCCATTTGGTGCGCACAGGCACGTTGGCGCAATATCGCTATCTCGAACATGGCGCGTTTTGGGCGATCATTGTGCTGGGAATAATTATGCTGCTGTCAGCCAAGGTCCACATTCCCGAGACCATCACCGGTCTGATCGGTGCCGTGCTGATCGGTTTGTCGCTGTGGTGGTCGGTTCGGCACAATCGCCGCGCCAAGGATGGCGCAGCGCAAGACGCATCTTAGGGCGCGCTGTCTTTCAAATGGGCCGCGACCGGCGCTGCGAGCAGCAATTGCAGCAAATGATATAAGAGCAGCGGGGCAATCACAAAGCCCGCAATTTCTGGCGCAAACATGATCGCGGCCAACGGCGCGCCAATCGCAACACTTTTCTGAGCAGCGGCAAACAGGAATGCGATCCGGTCCGCTCGCGGATAGCCGAGCAATCCGCTCATCCCCCAAGCCGCGGCATTGGCGGCCAGCATAAACCCTGCCGTAAGCGCCAGCAGGAACAGCCCGCTTTTGAGGGTAAACATCGTCGCCAGCCCCCCTTCTATTGCGCCGGAAAAGGCGACATAGACCAAAATCGCAATCACAACCCGGTCGAGCCAGATGATCCTGTCTTTGCGCGCTGTCACAAAATCATGCGTCCAATCCTGCAAAGCCTGGCCAATGACAAAGGGCAGTATCAGGATCATTCCAATCCGAATAATCACCTCATTGCCCAATTCCGCCAAGGCGCCTCCGCCCAATGCTGCGAACAAAGGCGCAGTGACGAAAACACCCGCAATATTGATCAGCGCCGCACCAACCACTGACAAAGCCGCATTGCCGCCTGCCAGAGTGGTGTAGCTGGTTGCCGATTGGATGGTCGAAGGCAAACAGCCGAGAAACAGGAAGCCCAGCGCGACCTTTGGGTCCAATTGCAAAGCGGCGAGTTTGGAGGCACCCAGCCCCGCCACAGCCATCACTCCAAAAACCCACAGCATCAGCGGCAGAAAAAACCGCCAATTGCCAAAACCGGCCAAAATCTCCGAACGCTTGATCCGCATTCCGTTAACCAGAAAGAGCACGAACACGCCGATATTGGCGATATTTTGCGCGGTGGCTCGCCCCTCGCCCACAGCCGGCCAAATGCCCGCGAGCAAAGTCGCCAGCAGCAGCATAACGATCATCGGATCAGCAAATTTGGAGAGAATAGCCCGCATCGGGGGCCTCTACTGCCTCAGCGGGCGCTGCGCTGCAATATGTCGAGCTTTTTTTGAAGCCGCTCTTTCAAGGCCTCATCATCGCTCACTTGGATCAGGGCGACAATGGCCGGCGCATAAGCGGGACTGATCCGGTATGCGCGGGTTGCAAAGACCCGCGCTTCATCTTTCTGATCAAGCCGGGCTGCCGCGATACTGCGCAAAGCCAAGGTATCAGGCGCGCGCCCATCACCCATGGCAATTGCTGCGCCGAGCATTTCGGCCGCGCGTTCCCAATCACCGCGCCCCGCCAACACCCGTGCATAAAGGCTGGCGGCCTTGGGCGAACGCCCGCCGTTCTTGATAAAATCACCCAGAACCGCATCCGCTGCGGCTTGATCGCCCAGCGACACGAACGCCGCCATCTGCCTCAGCGTGAGCGGCCAACTGCGCCGGATTTTTGCCGCTTGGGCATAAGCGGCCAGCGCGCCGCGTTCGTCTCCGCTGCCCAATTTGGCATCGCCCAGCAGGCTGAAGGCATCGCCCGAACCGGGAAACCTTTGTGTGAACTGGCGAGCGCTGGCAACCGCAGTACCGGTTGTGCCCGGGCGCAGGAATGCCCGCACAACATCACGTGTCTCGCGCCCATCCTTGGAACGCGCTGTCATCAGCGTCTCCTGCGGCAAAGCGCTTGGCAAAGGCACAAGCGTCAACTGAGATGGACGCGCCGCTGCATCAAGCAAGGGGCCCGCCTTGGCCGGTTCCCCCAGCGCTTCATAAGCGCGGGCGATAAGGGTCTTTTCATAAGGCGTTGCCCGCTCCAACGCGGCCATTTCGCCAAACCGCGAGACAAGCTCTTTTTCAGCCCCGCTTTGATAAAGCGCCCGCATCAGCAATCGGCGCACAGTGCGATTGTCTTTCTGGCGTGCATACAGCCGATCCAGATTGAGCGCGGCGCTGGCGTAATTTTCCGCCTCCATATCCAGCACACCGGCCAGCAATTGCGCTGCGGGCAATTCCTGTTCTTCGGCGGGACTGGCGAGCAGCAGGCTGCGCGCCAACGCATGCTGACCCGCGCGCGCGGCTATAACGGCTTGAAGATAATGGATGCGCGGCGCTTTGGGCGCAATTTCGGCAACTTTGCGGATCGCGGCCAGCGCATCGGCATTGCGGCCCAGATCGCCCAAGGTTGCGGCATAATCGGTCAGCAATCCCAGATCATTGGGCGTTTTTTCAAGCGCCTTTTCAAACAGCGCAAGACTGGGGACCTTGCCTTCAGAATCGCGCATCAATTGCGCGCCGAAATGCAGGACAGCAGGATCTTGCGCATCCAGCTCCATCGCATATTGCGCCGCCTCCAGCGCTTGCAATTGCTCGCCCCCGCGATATCTCAAACGGCCGATATCAACCCACAAGGATGCCTTCTTGGGATCAAATTTCAGCGCATTATCAAACGCGCCGCCGCTCGCCGGTAGATTTCCTTCACGCAGTTCCAACCGGCCGAGCAATTGAAAGCCATAGGCGGCGGTTTCAGGAGAAAACTCTCCTTTGCCAAGCCACCGGCGTGCCTTCGCCAAATCACCCTGCAACATCGCCGCCTCGCCCATGAATGCGGCAAGTTCGGGCGCATTTGTGCCCGATTCGAGCATACGTTTGAGCGTTGCTTCGGCATCGACCCCGTCACCGCGGCTGAGCTGTGCTTGCGCTGCCTCAATCGGGGCGAGGCCGGCATCAAGCGCAGGTTCGTTATTGCACGCGCCCAGCATCGCGAGCGCCAAGGCACCGGCAATCAGGCCCGCTTTGCGAAGCCGCCCGGAGGTTGCATGTTGGTCAGGCTTGAAGATCATACTGCTTAAGCAGATCATAAAGCGTTGGACGGCTGATGCCGAGCAGTTTTGCGGTATTCGAGATATTGCCATCCGAGCGGGCGAGCGCCTGACGGATCATCTGGCGGTCGGCCTTTTCGCGCGCTGCCTTGAGATTGAGCGCATTATCCGCGGCCCCATCCTCGGTTTCGCCCAGATCCAGATCACCGGCCGAGACAAGCTTACCATCAGCCATAATGACGGCCCGTTTGACCCTGTTTTCAAGTTCGCGGACATTGCCCGGCCAACCCCAGCTGTCGATCACCGTCAGCGCATCAGGGGCAAATCCTTTGACCTTGGGGTTCATTTCCTCGGCAAAACGGCCAAGGAATGTTTTGGCCAGCAGCACCGCATCGCCCGGACGTTCGGCCAAGGCAGGGATTTTGACCACAATCTCGGCCAAGCGGTAAAACAGGTCTTCGCGGAACGCCCCCTCGGCAATCATCGCCTCGAGGTTCTGGTGTGTCGCGCAGACAATTCTGGTGTCCACTTCAATCGGTTTGCGCCCGCCAATCCGCTCCACCACGCGCTCTTGCAAAAAGCGCAGCAATTTGACCTGCAGCGGCAGCGGAATATCGCCTACCTCATCAAGGAACAGCGTGCCGCCATTGGCCATTTCAATCTTGCCGGGAGTGGTTTTGACCGCGCCGGTAAAAGCGCCTTTTTCATGGCCAAACAGCTCGCTTTCGAGCAGGTTTTCAGGAATAGCAGCGCAATTGATAGCAACGAATTCGCGCGCTTGCCGGTCGCTCGCATCATGCAGGCCGCGCGCCAGCAATTCCTTACCCGTGCCGCTTGCCCCAAGGAGCATGACAGAGGCAGTGGTGTTGGCCACACGCTCGATCGTATTGGCCACTTTGGCCATTTCCGGTGCGCCAGTGATCATTGAACCCAGCACAGTCTGGTCGTCATTGACTTTGCCTGCGAGGCGGCGGTTCTCATGCTCGATAACGTGCAATTGATAAGCGCGCTGAACGATCAGTCCCAAAGCCTCGATATCAACCGGCTTTTGATAGAAGTCATACGCCCCTTGCTCGATTGCTTTAAGCGCACTTTCCCGCGCGCCGTGCCCCGATGCCACGATGACCTTGGTATCAGGCTTGATCTCCATGATCGCATCGAGCACCGCGAACCCCTCGCTGGTGCCGTCAGGATCGGGCGGAAGCCCCAGATCAAGGGTAACAACAGCAGGCATTTCTGCGCGCAAAGCGGTCAGCGCTGCCTCTCGGTCGCCGGCGATAATGACCTCGAAATCATCATAAGCCCATTTGAGCTGAGCCTGCAGACCCTCATCATCTTCAACGATCAACAATACTGGCTTGGTATCGGCCATTAGACTGCCTCATTCTCGGAAAAATTGGAGGCCTTAGCGGCCGGTTCTGGTTCAGTATTCTCTTCGGGTACGGATGCGCCGACAGTGGCCGTTTTTCCCACGCCGTGCTGCTCCATCAGGTCTTTGCTCGCCTTCAGCGGCAGGCTTACCTCGAACCGGCTGCCCAGCCCCTCGCGCGATTCCACGCTCAGGCGTCCGCCCATCGCGCGCACCATGCTGCGCGCCTCGTAGGCACCGATCCCGAAGCCTCCTTCTTTGGAGGATGAAAACGGACGGAACAGCTCGTTGCGAACAAATGCCGCGCTCATCCCCGCGCCAGTGTCGATGACAGACACCGTGCCGCGAACGCCGTCATTGCGCACGACCAGTTCGACAGTCTCCGCCGCATCGCTGGCGTCAATCGCGTTCTGGATTATATGGCTCAGCGCCTGCTCTAAAGCATCTTTATCGCCCAGCACCGTGCACGGCCCATTGTCCAGCCGAACCACCGGATGACTATGCTCGAAACGGCGGCGCAATTCCTCGGTTATCATCACCAGATCGATTTGCTCAGGCTCGGTCGTCGGACGATTTTCATAACGGCCGAGCCTCGCAAGCATGCTGTTCAATTTGTCCGCGCTGTTGCGCACGGTCACCAGCATATCTTTGCGAAACTCAGGATTGTCCGCATGCTTTTCCGAATTGCGAAGCAGCAGCGACATCTGGCTAGAGAGGTTTTTGATATCATGCATGACGAACGCCATGCGCCGGTTAAACTCATCAAACTGGCTGGCCTGGTTCAAAGCGACTTGACCGGCCTGCTCGGCAAGATAGCTCGCGATCTGCTGGCCAGCGACACTGAGCAGATCGAAATCTTCCCAGTCCAGCGGCCGCGGCACTTGTGGTTTGGCCAGAATGATAACGCCGATCAGCCGCGCATGATGCAGCAAAGGCACAGCCGCCCATAGCCGGTCATCCCCGCGCAGCCACTCGGGCAGCAATTCCAGCTCTCCGAAATAGGAAATCTCGCGGCGCACCTCATCAAAATCGACGATCAGCTGCTCTTTTTCGAGAATTTGGATCAGTTTGAGCGGCAAAGCCTCCGCCGGGACCGTCGCATCGCGCCACCGCCAGCGTGAGCCAAGCACAAATTCCCCATCCTCATCGCGCAGCAGCAAAAGGCCCGCCTCACATCCGGCGATATCGGCCAAGGATTTGATCGCCCGATCATGCAAACTCGCATCCCCATCATCGGGCCGTCCGATCGTATGCGTGAAACGGATCCATTCGTTGCGGTAATCATAGCGATGCTTGAACAAATGTTTGAGCGCCCTGACCTTGACCCCCCGGCGCAATCTTTCCGATGGCAGCCAGATGAGCGCCATGGCCGCCCCTGCGAGGAGAAAGCCGACTTGAATGAGCCTGCCCAAATCACCTGAGAACCGGCCCGCCACTTCTGACACAAAGGCAATTGCGCCCAGGTAAAGCGCGATCAGAACCAAGGACAGAGATTGGAAGGCCACCGCCCGCGACGGCATGAATTTCAAACCCGCTGAATTGCGTCCAAAGCCAATCGCAAGGCTGATCGCAAAGGCAATCGTGACGAGCGCCCTTAGCGTGTCGAGTTGAGCCAGATTTTGACCTGTCAAATAGGTCACAAAATGGTGGTTGAGTTCCCATCCCCAGAACAGCGCCAAAGCGGCAATGGTCCAATTCAGCAAACGCCGGGTCGTGCTGGCCGCGCCGCCATAAAGGTTATGGACCAGCACCAAGGCACCGACCGCCACCAACACGCCAAGCAGGGCGCTGGTATTAAGAATAAGAGTGCTGAGTTCTGCGCTAAACTGGCCGCGCAATTGCAGATACAGCAAAACGAACTGGCATGTCTCAACCGTTGCCAGAACAGCCAGAACCGGCCGCACAAGGCGCACATTATCATCGCGCCCGTCATTACCGAACAGCCGCAGCACCATAAACAGCCATGCAAGATTGACCGCTACCATCGCAAATTGCACGGCGAGGTGAGAGGGCCCAAGGGACGCCATCATCAAACACCAGGTCGCGGTTATGCCAAGCGCCACCAGAGCTGCATTGCGATCGGCCCTTTCGCGCGATCCTTGGCGCATGATCCAAAGAGCCGCCAAGAGGCAAGCAATGGCCGCAATGCCATAGCCAAAAAAGAGGAACAGGCCTGCCACCACGGCTAGCGAGCTCCTTCAGACCATAGCACCACGCGCAAAGTTTGCAGAAGGATCAGAACATCGAGAAATGTCGAATAGTTCTTGGCGTAATAGAGGTCATATTCGAGCTTGTGGCGGGCATCCTCGACCGATGCGCCATACGGATAATTGATCTGCGCCCAACCCGTAATGCCGGGTTTGACCATATGCCTTTCCTCGTAATACGGCAGGTCGCGCACCAATTCCGCAACGAATTGGGGCCGTTCAGGGCGCGGTCCGACAAAGCTCATATCGCCCTTCAGGACATTCCACAGCTGCGGCAATTCATCGATCCGTACAAGCCGGATAAATTTGCCAATGCGGGTGACACGCGGATCATTTTTCTGCGCCCACTGCGCCCCGTCTTTCTCGGCATCATTGCGCATTGATCGCAGTTTCAGAACCTCGAACGTCGATCCGAACAGGCCTACGCGGGTCTGACGGAAAATGGCTGGCCCCGGGCTTTCCATTTTCACCAGCAAAGCGAAGATCGCGATCAAAGGCCAAGTCAGCAGCAAAATGGCCAAGCTGACTGACACGTCAAAAGCGCGTTTTGCGAAACTGGAAATCGCCCGCCCCGACGAAAAGCCATCGGAGAAAATCAACCAGCTAGGATTAAGCGTATCGAGATCAACGCGGCCCGTTTCGCGTTCCAGAAAGCTGGAGAACTCATTAACCTGAACGCCTTTGGTTTTGACCCTCAGCAAGTCTTTGAGCGGGAGCGAATTGCGTCGTTCCTCCAACGCCAGCACCACCTCTCCTGCATTCCGGCGTTCAACAAATTGACCCAAATCCGCAATCGAGGCGCGCGGTACAGCATCCTCAATTGTCGTCGGTCCATCCGCCATATTGACGAAGTCGGTGATGGCAAAACTGCTCTGACGCTTGCGCGATAGATCATAGATCCTCTGCGCTCGCTTGCCCGCGCCAAGCACCAGAACCTTGCGCTGGAAAGTGGTTGTCCCAAGCGCGGGTCCAAGGATAGCGCGGTTCGCGATCAGCAGCAGGATCGAGAGTATCATCGCGTAAAGCAAGATCGATCGCCACAATATGTCGCCAGCCAGAATAAGGTTCAGGACCGACAGGCCAATGACCCCCAGACTGATCGCGACCAGCAGCCGCGCGGTTGCATAACGCACCGAACGCAGGCTCTCAGGCGCATATCCGCCAACGGCAATAATTGCCGCTTCAATGGTCACAGCGAACAGGAACAATTGCAAAAAGCGGCCGCTAAATGGACCAGCGTAACTGCCAATTTGGGCAGCACGCGCTTGCCAGGCAATCTCGGCCGCGCACATCAGCAGAATAACGTCTGCTATTCCTAGCACCAAAACAGCGTGGGGAATGTAGTGCTTAAAGAAGCGGATCATTCAATTTTCGCCCCAAATTGCAAAAGCGAACTGCAGGCAGCGCAATTCGTAAAATTTCGTCTGCACGCCTTAGCCATCAGTTATGAATTGTCGGTAAACTTTACACTTAATCCAGTGCACCGGCAGGACGCGTGTCTGTCATACGGCCAAAGGGTGCCGCCCGATTGCGTGCAGAACGGCGCGCCGCAAGCAGTCCCTGCATTGCCCGTCCCAGCTATCCCAAACTACCCGCAGCGAGCGACCGCCAAGCCAATAGAAATAGCGATACAAATCTGTATCTTAGCCCACAATTAATCAGAAGAATTCTGACCCGCGAAAGCAAATGGGCTGGCCCCGCGCTGAATTCGGTCAAATTGCAATTTGCGGCCCAGCGGGGGAAGCGAGCGCTGCTGACATCGCTCAACATGACAATGACGGCATCCCGGACCCATTTCGGTTGCATCGGCCTGCCGCAAAGATTGGCCCCGCGCACTGGCAAGGGAATCGGCCAGCGAAACATCGAGCCCAAGCACAATTACGAAGCGTGCCTCGCCCATCATGCCGCCGCCGCTCACCGTCCGGGCGGCGGTAAACCAACCGGCTGGCCCGGCACCGCCGCCGTCAAGAGAGATCGTTTGCGTGAGCAAATCGCCAGGCCGCTCAAACGCGCTGGTCGCAATCCACCGCGGACAGGCATGCCGTGCCTCAAGGAAACTCGCTTGACTGGCGCCAACAAAACGCTTCGAAAACTGGCCTGCGCGATCAAGCCGCGCCATAAAGAAGGGCAACCCGCGCTGCCCCACCCGCTGCAAAGTCGTCAGCCGGTGTGCGAGCTGCTCAAAGCTCACCCCGAAGCGCCGCTGCAGAACCGGCAAATCATAGCCGGTCGATTGGCAGGCGCGCAAAAAACGCCCGTAAGGCATGATCAGCGCAGCGGCAAAATACGCCTCAAGATGGCGTTCGAACAAGCGCCGACCGCTATCATCGTCAAATTCACCGCCGCTGGCGAGATTGGCGATCTCCGCGCTTTTTTCGATCTGAGCCAATTGCACGGCCAAATGAAAGACCCGGCTTTCGGGCGAGAGCATTTCGGAGAGCTGAATCTGGCGCGCATGCAGATCAAGCCGCCGCACCGCATCAGGCATCACCTCGCGCGGCAAAACACGCACAGAGAGCTGATGACGTTCGCGCAAACGCTCCACCAAAGCGCTCGCCACATCACCGCGTGAGAGGCGGATTTCGTCGGATAATTCCTCAGCGGCGCTATCAAGATCGGCAAAATGATTGCGCCACTTTTCTATCTCGCGGCGCGATGCGGTCAGCGCGTTGCTATGCTCACGCTCGCCAGACCCCGCGCTATCATAAAGCCGCGCAAAAGCGGCCGCGATCTGAGGCGAAGCAGAAAGAAACTCGTCTATTTCCTCCCGGTCAATCGTCAGATCAGAGAAGCGTTCATCGGCCAAACGCCGCACCAATCCATCCAGACCGCCAATCGCTGTATCCTCGCGCAGGGTGCGCGGGTCGAATTCAAACTCCGCCACCAATTGCATGATGACCCGCGCGGTCAGCGGTCGCTGATTACGCTCAATCAAATTGAGATAGCTGGGCGATATGCCAAGCCGCCCCGCCATGGCGGCCTGAGTCAGCTTTCCGCGTTTGCGCAAGCGGCGCAGGGCGGGTCCAGCAAAAAGCGCGTTCTCTGTCATAATTTGTAACTATCTTTACATATTTACAGAGAAGTTAACGCAAATGCAGCGCATATGACAAGAATTTATGTGATTTTTCTCGCTATTTAGCGCGTGCAGCCCCTAAACCCTAAGCAACACACGGCGCTGCGAACACCACAAATCAAACGCAGCCGGTTTTAAAAACACAATTTCGCTGAAAGGGCAGCCATGACATATCAAAACTCAATCGAGGCATTTTCCAAGACCATCGGCGCCAATGGTGCGGCATGGACAGCGATTGATGCCGAAACAGCGGCCCGGATGCAAATCCAGAACCGGTTCCGCACAGGCCTCGATATTGCGCGCTACACCGCCAAGATCATGCGCGAAGATATGGACGCTTACGACAAAGACCCCGCCGCTTACACTCAGTCGCTGGGCTGCTGGCACGGATTTATCGCTCAGCAGAAGATGATCTCGATCAAGAAGCACTTCGGCTCCACCAAACAGCGTTATCTTTATCTGTCTGGCTGGATGGTTGCCGCCTTGCGCAGCGAGTTCGGCCCCCTGCCCGATCAATCAATGCACGAAAAAACTTCGGTTCCCGCTCTGATCGAGGAACTTTACACCTTCCTCAAGCAGGCCGATGCCCGCGAATTGGGCGGCCTGTTCCGCGATCTCGACGCAGCGCGGGAAAACGGCGATGCGGTCGAGGCCAAGCGGATCGAACACGCGATTGACAATTACGAGACTCATGTTGTCCCGATTATCGCCGATATTGATGCCGGTTTCGGCAATGCCGAGGCGACCTATCTGCTGGCCAAAAAGATGATCGAGGCAGGTGCTTGCGCCTTGCAGATCGAAAATCAGGTTTCGGACGAGAAGCAGTGCGGCCACCAAGACGGCAAAGTGACCGTTCCGCATGAGGATTTCCTGCAGAAGATCCGCGCGATCCGTTACGCATTCCTCGAAATGGGCGTTGAAGACGGCATTATCGTTGCCCGCACCGACTCACTGGGTGCCGGTTTGACCAAGCAAATCGCTGTTTCGAACGAGCCGGGCGACCTTGGCGACCAATACAACAGCTTCCTTGATTGCGACGAGATCGAAGCTGGCGATATCGCCAATGGCCAGGTTTTCATCAGCCGCGATGGCAAGTTGCTGGCGCCTAAGCGTCTGCCCTCGAACCTGTATCAATTCCGCGCTGGAACCGGCGAAGATCGCTGCGTTCTGGACTGCATCACCTCTTTGCAGAGCGGTGCTGACCTCCTCTGGATCGAAACCGAGAAGCCGCATGTCGAGCAAATCGCGGGCATGGTTGACCGGATCCGCGAGGTCGTCCCGAATGCCAAGCTGGTTTACAACAATTCACCCAGCTTTAACTGGACACTGAATTTCCGCCAGCAGGTGTTCGATGCATGGTCTGAGGCTGGCAAGGACGTTTCTGCTTACAACCGCGAAGGTTTGATGAGCGAGGATTATGACACAAGCGATTTGGCAATTGAGGCGGACGAGAGAATCCGCACATTCCAAGCGGACGGGGCCAAGCGCGCCGGTATTTTCCACCATCTGATCACGCTGCCGACATATCACACGGCTGCGCTCAGCACGGACAATCTGGCCAAGCGTTACTTCGGCGAAGACGGCATGCTGGGCTATGTTAAAAACGTTCAGCGCGAGGAAATTCGCCAGAGCATCGCTTGTGTGAAGCACCAGAACATGGCCGGCAGCGATATCGGCGATGATCACAAGGAAGCCTTTGCCGGTGAAGCCGCGCTGAAGGCGGGCGGCAAAGACAACACAATGAACCAGTTCGCCGCTGCATAAGCGTAACCCAAAGGGCCTGAGTTCCCCCCTACCCCCGATAACTCAGGCCCAACCCCTAAAGAAGCAAAAAGGAGCGAGAGGATGACCACAGAAACAACAACAGAGCCGGGACGGGCACGAGCACTGCTTTCAACCGCTGACATGCGTTTGCTGCGCAGAGCGCTGGAAAGCCACGCAAAAGCAAGCGAGGACCGGGAAGAGCTGGCGAAAATCAACGCCCTTCATCACCGCCTCGGGACCTATGTTCCGGCCGATGGCTAATCCAAATTAGGGCTGCTGGGTTCTTGGGAACCTATAGCTCTTAACACTCTCCTGGGGAGGAGAACCGGCCGTCAGGGCGCTCACAAAAGCGCTCTGGCGGCCATATTTTTGCCGCTTCGCTTATCCGCCCTTGCGCGGCATCAAGTCCAGCGCCGCAGAGGCCAGCCCTTCCGCGCCGGTCGCGATGACTTTCTCTGCATCCGGTGCCCAGAACGGCGAATGCAGCGACGGCAGAGTT
This sequence comes from uncultured Porphyrobacter sp., assembly GCA_964505255.1. Taxonomy (GTDB): domain Bacteria; phylum Pseudomonadota; class Alphaproteobacteria; order Sphingomonadales; family Sphingomonadaceae; genus Erythrobacter. Next base: position 614 of record CAZDHB010000008.1, on the reverse strand, counting down.
GCCTCGCCCCTCTGAGCGGCCTCGAAATCATCCGCCGGAACACCGCCAACCCAGAAAATGAGCGATTGCACATCATCCGGCGCGGCGCGCTTGAACTGGCCAAAATCTTCGCCGCCCATGACCGAGGGCACTTGTAGCACCCGTTCTGCGCCAAACCGCTGGCGGAAACCGGCCATTACCGTCTCCGTAAAATCGGGGTCATTGTAAGTGGAGGGCGTGTAAGGCTCGATCACCTCAACCGTGGGCATCCGGTCTTCTGGCATGCCAGCGGCGATCGCCTCGCCCTTGGCAATGCGGGCGATCCCATCAAGCAGCAATTTGCGCGATTCATCGCTGTAACTGCGCACTGTCAATTGCAGCTTAGCCTCGTCCGAAATGATATTGTGCTTGGCGCCCGCATGGAAACTGCCGACCGTTACCACCGCCGGATCAAGCGGAGAGCTTTCGCGGCTGACGAGCGTTTGCAATTTCATCACAATCGCGCTCGCCAGAACAACCGGATCCTTGGTGGTGTGCGGATAAGCCCCGTGCCCGCCAACGCCCGGCACAGTCACATCGACGCTATCCACATTGGCCAAAGCATAGCCCGGTGAATAGCCGATCATACCGGCGGG
>CAZDHB010000007.1:34085-54429 GCA_964505255.1 uncultured Porphyrobacter sp. | reverse complement strand
GCGGCAGCTCAACCGGCTCCCAATCCTCGGGCGGAGCCTTGCCCTTGGGCGCTTCTAAGACGCCGTCATAGACCAGATCACGCGCGCGCAGCCAGGCCTCGGCCTCCTCCGGCTTGCCCGCCGCTTGCAATTGCGCCTCAGAGGCGAACACATCGTGATGAATGCCCAGCAATGCGAGATCGGCCTTGATCAGCTCCATCATGGCCGCAACGCTGGCCTGACGGAACGGCGCTAGCCATTCGGTCTCGTCAGCGCCAGCATAGCGCGCGCCAAATTCCTCGGCTAAGCCCGCGCCCACCGGCACCAGATAATCCCCTGGATAAAGCCCTTCAGCCAGATCACCGACATCATGGCCCAGCGCTTCGAGATAACGATGATGCGCTGAGCGAGCGAGCACATCAACCTGTCCGCCCGCGTCATTGATATAATATTCGCGCGTCACATCATGCCCGGCAAATTCGAGCAATCCCGCCAGCGCATCGCCAACCACTGCCCCGCGGCAATGGCCCATATGCATTGGACCGGTGGGATTGGCCGAAACATATTCGACGTTTACGCGCGTGCCATTGCCGATGCTGGAGCGGCCATAATCCGCGCCTTGCTCCGCAATGCGGGCCAATTCCTTCTCCCACACCGATCGGGCAAGCCGCAAGTTGATAAAGCCCGGGCCAGCGATTTCCGCTGCGTCGATATCCGCATCCGAGCCGAGCAATTCGGTAATTTTCTCAGCAAGCGCGCGGGGGTTGGTCTTGGCCTGTTTGGCCAGCACCATCGCAGCGTTGATCGCCAAATCGCCATGCGCTGGATCGCGCGGCGGCTCCACTGCAACATTGGCGCGGCTGATATCGGCGGGCAATGCGCCCGCTTTCACCAGCGCATCGAGCACGGCGTCGAGCTTGGCTGCGAATTCGGTATAGAGGTTTAGGGTTTGGGTCATAATGAAACTGCACCAATGCGCTGCGCATCCCTTGGGGCAACTGGAGCCAGCCGAATGCCTGCGCAATCAGGGATTAGCGCGTGGCGTTGTAAGCCAATTGCTGCTCAGTCAGCTGAAAACCAACCAGCAATTCAAACGTCGCGCGCTGCAACGCCGCTTTCACCGCTGGATCAGCCAAAGGATCAAGCGCGGCATCAGGGTCGCCGGGCTTGCGCCGCTTCGTAATCTGGCGGCGGATATCCTCCGGCAAGGTCGCATCTGCGCGATTCACAAAAGCGCCTGCCCTTGCCTTGGCCGAGGCACGCTCCTGCCCATCGGCGAAACTGATGACCACCGTCCCCAGACGTTTGCTGACAACCGATGTGCCGCCGCGCAGCACAGTCGAGAAATAGGGCAATTCAACCTGCCGCGCCCCGCGCGTGTCCAAACGCCGCGCTTGCACGTCAAAACTGGCTTCTGAATAGACCCGGTCGCCTTCCTCATTGCAGGTCGAGCGGACATTGGTGATCGATGCGGTCACATCAAGATCGCTCGCCAATTGTGATGCCGGACTGCGGAAAACGGTTACATCACCGGTGTAATCGGGCACTCCAACCGCGGGGCAAACCGTCCGCACGGACGAAACGCCAACGCCCTGATCGAGGACCAGCTCACCCTCTGTTGAGCAGCCAGCCAGAACACCCGCAGATGCCAGCACGGCCACAAAACGGGTTTTGGTCTGCTGCTTCGTCAGCAATGCACTCAGCGGGTTTGTCAGCGAGTTTGTTGGCACTGGCACGATAAATTCCCATAAATGATCGATCAATAACGCGCCTGCCCTAGCTTGGCGCGCAACAAAGCGCTAGAGGGCGAGGCATGAATGCGCCATTGAATACACCATTAGATGAGACGAACGACAAACGGCCGGGTCTGACCTTGCTGATTGCGGCCCCGCGCGGGTTTTGCGCAGGCGTGGACCGCGCCATCGAGATTGTCGAGCGGTCGATCGAGAAATACGGTGCGCCGGTCTATGTCAGACATGAAATCGTTCACAATCGCTATGTGGTGGACAGTCTGAAAGCCCAAGGCGCAATTTTCGTCGAAGAATTGGACGAAGTGCCGGATGAAGCGCCGGTTGTTTTCAGTGCTCATGGAGTGCCAAAATCCGTCCCGGCAGAAGCCAATCGGCGCGAGATGATTTACGTTGATGCGACCTGTCCGCTGGTCAGCAAGGTTCACCGCCAAGCCGAGCGGCAGATTGAAAAGGGGCAGCATATTCTGTTCATTGGCCACGCCGGCCATCCCGAGGTGATCGGAACAATGGGGCAAGTCGAGGCCAGCGAAATTACGTTGGTCGAAACGGTCGAGGATGTCGCAAGCCTCGAGTTTGGCGAGGATGATTCGCTATCCTATCTCACGCAGACCACACTTTCGGTGGATGATACAGCCGATGTTATCACAGCGCTTAAACAGCGCTTCCCCCAGATCGTTGGTCCGAAAGCCGAAGATATTTGCTACGCCACCTCAAACCGGCAGGCGGCGGTCAAACAAATCGCTCCGGCGAGTGATCTGGTGCTGGTGATCGGCGCCCCCAATTCCTCCAATTCCCTGCGTTTGGTCGAAGTGGCCGAGCGGCTGGGGACAGAGGCGCATCTGATCCAGCGTGCGTCTGATATTAAGCCTGAGTGGCTCGATGGCGTGGGCACTTTGGGATTGACCGCCGGTGCCTCTGCTCCGGAAATGTTGGTCCGCGAGGTGGTCGAATATCTGTCCACCATGCGCCGCGTTGAAGAGCGAACCATTATGGCGGCCGAGGAGAAGATGGTCTTCAAATTGCCGCGGCAATTGGCGGAATAGGAAGCCCCGAGGCAGCACGCGCTGATGGCCGTTTACACGCATCTATCCGCAGAAAAACTGGCCGAGCTGATCGCCACTTATGATGTGGGGAGCCTCGTCTCTGCCAAAGGCATTGCCGAGGGCGTATCCAATTCAAACTGGTTGATCGAGACAAGCGGCGCGCAGCCGAGCGCGGCTTTGCAGAGCGAGCGAGAGCGGGCTGGACGCAGCGCCCGTCAGTTCATCCTGACCATGTATGAGCGGCGGATCGAGATTGCTGACTTGCCCTATTTCCTTGGGCTTCTGGATCATCTGGCAAGCCGCGATTGCCCTGTCCCAGCGACAATTCACACCGCACAAGGAGATGCCTTCCAGCTGGTGGATGGCAAAGCGATCGCCTTAATCGAGTTTTTGCCGGGCGTATCCCCCTCCAAGCCGACCCCGGCTCAAGTGCGGGCGGTTGGCCAAAGCCTCGCGCAAATGCACCTCGCTGCGCAGGATTTTGGGCTAAGCCGCGAAAACTCGATGGGATTTGCGCAAAACTTGTCCGTATTGGAGGCTTGCGGCGAAGCGGGCCTCGCTCAAATCAATTCCCGTTTGCCAGCGATGCTCGATCCGGCGCGGGCTGCGGCCAAGCTTGATCTGAGCGATCTGCCGCAATCGCAAATTCACGCGGACCTGTTTCCCGATAATGTTCTGATGATGGGCGACCAAGTGTCAGGCATGATTGATTTCTATTTCGCCTGCACCGGCAGCATGGCAATGGATCTGGCCACGACTCATGCGGCATGGTGTTTTGATGAGCAAGGCGCATTCCTTGCAGAGCAAGGCAGGGCGCTGATTGAGGGATATGAGAGCTGCCGCCGGCTCACGCCGAGCGAACGGGCCGCCTTACCTCAGATCGCGGAGGCGGTGTGCATCAGGTTCATCGCCAGCCGGGCCGAAGATTGGCTCGATACGCCAAGCAGCGCGCAAGTGTCGCGCAAAGATCCGATGCAATTCGTAGCTCGGTTCGATGCGTATCAGGCGGGCGGACAATCGCTGTTCATTTAATGGGACACCGAAAAATTGCCTACTGGACTAGCGGGGCAGCGATGCTAGAGCCTCGGGCCTAAGTTATGAAACAGGTTGAATTATTCACGGATGGCGCTTGCAAAGGCAACCCGGGGCCCGGCGGTTGGGGCGCTTTGCTGCGTCTTGGGCCGCATGAGAAAGAGCTGAGCGGCGGCGAAGAAGCGACCACGAACAATCGGATGGAAATGACCGCTGCAATCCGCGGATTGGGCGCTCTGATCGAGCCGTGTCAGGTCGACCTCTATACCGATAGCAAATATCTCATTGATGGTATCACCAAATGGGTCGAAGGCTGGCAGCGGCGCGGCTGGGTCAATGCCAGCAAAAAACCGGTGCGCAATGCCGATTTGTGGCACGAATTAATCGATTTGACCGGCCGGCATGATGTCGAATGGCATTGGGTCAAAGGCCATTCCGGCCACCCAGAGAACGAACGCGTCGATCGGCTGGCAAGTGACGCGGCTGAAGAGATACAGCGCCAAGCAGAACAGGCAGACACTTAAGCAAAGTGCCTGCCCGCAAATGCTGTGCTTGCTTGATCGCTCAGCCCTTATGTGACCGAGCGCCAGCTCACAAATTAGCTGTTGTCTTCGATTGGCGCGCCGGGGCCGTTCTTCTTGATCGAATCAATCGCATTTTGAGCGCTTGATTTGCTCGAATAACCTTGTGTCGAGAACATCACTTCTGTGTTGTAGCTAAACCGCACACGAAACTCGCCAGCCTTGTCTTTGTAGATTTCAAACTTATGCATAAGTACCCCCTGTGTTGGCGTTAAAACTAAGCTGCGTCATAAGGTTGCGCGGATGAATTGCTTATGACTAACAACGCAAAAGCAACCCAACCCAAGCAAAAGATTCATGAAAATGCGCTTAGGCAGCGGTATTCTCTAAAAATCGGCGCGGTGAATAGCTCTCTTGGTTCAGCCCTTGGGTTACTTCATCTGGACCCATGCCGAGCAAAAGCTGCGCCATCAATCGCGCGGCTGCAGGCGAGGTCTGAATGCCAAACCCCCCTTGTCCAGCGAACCAAGCAAAATCGGCAAGCTGCGGGTCAAACCCATAGGCTGGCAAACGATCGGGGGCAAAACTGCGCAAACCCGCCCAGCGATGCTCCAGCTTGGTAATTGTCCAATCGCACACCGCCCCAAATCGTTCGATCGCGGTTGCAATGTCAATTTCCTCAGCCGCTGCATCACATGGCGCGCTGGGCGTCTCATCATGCGGACTAAGCCACAAACGCCCCGCCTCGCTTTTGAAATAAAACTTACCCTGAATATCAAGCACCAAAGGCAGGTCATCAGGCGGCATAGGATCGGTCCGCAATTGCACGACCGTGCGGCGCAGCGGCGTAATCCCTATCGGCGCAGCCCCGGCCTTCGCGGCCAATTCATCAGCCCAAGCGCCCGCTGCATTCACAATTGTCTTTGCGCTAAAACTGCGCCCATCGCTAACCGTGATTGTCCAGCGGTCTTTAGCGCGCTCGATCCGCTCGGCCTTGGCCCGCAGCTCCAGCTGAGCGCCATGCGCGCGGGCCTGTGCCACATAATCGGCATGCAAGGCGGACACGTCGATATCCGAGCAATGCGGCGCCCATATGCCCTTATCCCACTCCGGCTTGATACCGCGCACGCGCTGATCGATTTGCGCCCGGCTATGGCGTTCAAGCGTTGCGCCGCTATCCGCAAAATCGCTTAGAAACTGATCCAGCTGCGCCTGGTCATTTCCGCGCCCAAGATAAAGCGCGCCGCGCCGCCTTAGAACACCCTTCGCATTGAGATAGGGCCCGGAAGCAAGGGTGAGCGGTGTAATCGATGGTCCGCCATAGCACTCATCCCAAAACGCTGCGGAGCGGCCGGTCGCGTGATATCCGGGCTGGTCCTCCGCCTCAAGCACCAGCACGCGCGCCTGCCCGCTCAGCTCGGCCGCTAGGCTGGCCCCAGCGATCCCGGCACCGACAATGGCAAAATCATATTGCATTATGCGCCGCTGCTGAGGCCCTTTTCGAGGATGATATTATCGCTTGCCCCATCATATGAGGACGCAAGCCGGCCAAGGAAACTGGCAATAGCGTCCATCGCGCGGTCCCGCACCGGATCAACCTCGCGCAGAATCTCGTGCCGGGCTTCTTCTCCAAAAACGCAAATTTCCCCCGCTTTGAGCCGCCGCGCTGCCCGCTCATTGGCTGCGTGACTAACCAAACGGTCAGCCGATGTTGAAACGATCAGAACGGGTGTATCCACCGCTTCCATCGCGCCGCGCCGCTCGGTCACCTTCACCGAGGCATAAGCCCTCTCGACCCAGCGCCAGCTGCCCGGCCCCATTACCAGCTCGGGTCGCTCCTTGCGCCACCAGATTTCATCCTCGTAACGATCATCATCATGGGTCAGCAGCTCGCGCCGCCGCGCAGGCAGTTCGCCGGGCTTCTCGCTCCATTTCCACGCCGGTCTTTTCGGGCTGCCAATCGAGCTCATCAATTTTGCCCCCAAATGCAAAACCGGCATCGGCAAAGCCGGGCCGGACATGCGCAGCATTGGCGCGATCAAAATTGCTCCGTCGGGGTCGATCACGCCTTCTGTCAAAGCCCGCAGCACCAGATGACCGCCCATGGAATGCGCGGCAATGACATGCGGAGGAGGCGTTTGCTTGATCCAGTCCGCCCACAATTGCGCAAGATCGCTCACCCAGATCGAAAAATCGGCTATATGCCCTGTTACCGCGTCATCGCCCAAACGGCCGGAGCCCGCCTGACCGCGCCAATCCGATGCGGTTACGCGCCAACCCTGACGGTGCAATTGCTCAAGGCTTTCGAGATATTTCTCATAATTATCGCCGCGTCCGGGCAAGAACAGGACTGATCCTGCCTCAACACTCTGAGGCGCTGCTGGGTGCGAGGCTGAGCTGTCTGGCAGAGGTGCTGCATTCCAATCGATCCGCCGGATCGCATGACCATCGCTGGTGTGCCAGAAACTTTCTCGTGCTTCTGCTGGAATAGCACGGCGGTCAATCGGCTCGGGTGCGGCTGCGTCCTGCCGCTCGGCGTCGATCATGAACATCCCTCTAACGTGGTTACTATTTGGTAAGCACTGCCCTGTAGCACGCTGACCCTGAACGAAATTTTTCAAAGGGCAATCATGCTGCAGGACTATTTTTCCTACGCACTGCTGGGCGGCTTGGCAATCACGCTGTTGACCATCGCCTTTACCGATCTGCGCTATCGCAAAATCGCCAATTGGCTGACCGGGGCGATCGCGCTTTCCGCGCCTTTGTTCTGGTGGGTTTGCGGTCTTAGCCTGTGGCCTGACATTGCCAGTCAGCTGGGCGTTGCGCTGATCACCTTTGCCATTTTTGCCGGCCTGTTCGCGCTCAATATGATGGGCGGCGGTGATGTAAAGCTGCTTACAGCGCTGGCCTTATGGGTGCCGCCCGCGGCCTTTTTCAAACTGATTGTGATCATGGCTCTGGCCGGCGGTGCGCTCACCGTCCTGTTTGGCGCATGGCACATCATCAAGCGCCGAAAAGACCGATTGTTCGTTCCTTATGGAGTGGCAATTTCCTTTGCAGCTCTGTGGGTTATCGCATCGGATGGCCCTGCCTGGGCAGGATTACCGATCAGCATTTGATGCAACCCGATCTTAACCATTCGGGCTGTAAGCCGACAAAACACAATGAATCACGAAATGTCTCGGTGGTTCGAAACTAGGGGGCTTGAAAAGCCATGGATAGGAAAAAGCTGATCCTGCTCGTAGGTGCGCTGGTCATTGCGGTCGCAACCGCATTGGTCGCTCGCAGCATGTTTGCAGGCGCTGCCGCACCAGAAGCCGAAGCAGCTGTACAAGAACCGGCCGGACCCAAAGTCTTGGTCGCGCAACGTGCATTGCCGACCGGCACAATTATCACCGCCGATGCAATGGGTTATCAACAATGGCCCGAAGAGCTGGTTCAAGACGCCTATTTTATTGATGGCGAAGCGGACATCAGCACTTTGCTTGGCACAGTGGTCCGTCATCCGATTACCGCAGGCGAGCCGGTTACCCAAGGCAGCTTGGTCAGCCCCGGCGATCGCGGCTTTCTTGCCGCAGCCCTGACCCCTGGCATGCGCGCCATCACCGTTCCAGTGGATGCCCGCACCGGCGTTGCAGGTTTCGTTTTTCCGGGCGACCGGGTCGACTTGATGCTGACGCAAACGGTCGAGGGTGACGATGGTTCATTGAAGGCGTCTGAAACAATCCTGCGCAATCTGCGTGTTTTGGCAACCGACCAGTCGACCACTCAGGACACCAATGAAAATGGCGACACTGTGGTTCGCGAGTTCCGCACCGTTACCATGGAAGTGACACCAAAGATTGCCGAGAAAATTGCGGTTGCGCAAACCATCGGCACGCTCAGCCTCTCGCTGCGTTCGCTCGCTGATAATGAAGGCGATGTCGAACGGGCACTGGCCAGCGGTGAAATCACCATTCCCGATGATGCCACACCCGAGGAAGAAGAGCGCATCTTGCGGCAGGCACGAGCCAAGCCGCAAGACGTAAACTCCAGCTTTGTGACCGGCGGCAATGTATCGCGCTTCCAGCCGACCACTCTGCCAAAAGCGCCCGCTGAGAAAGCGGCCGAAACCGGACCGAGCGGCCCCACCGTTCGCGTATCGCGCGGCAATCAGACTTCGGAAGTCGTCATCGGTGCCGGCTCTGCCACGCGCAACCTCACCAATTCAACAGCACAAGGCGTATCCAACGCTTCGGAAACCGGCACCGTCGGTATTTCGACCCTGCGCTAACCCAACCGCTCAATTTTGTCCTGCCACTAAGGGGCCTGAAAAATGAACCGTCGTCTTAAACTCAAAGCGCTGCCGCTCAAGGCGCTCATGGCCAGCCTGGTCATCGCCCCGCTGGCCGCCGCGCCGACGTCTATTGCCAATGCACAATCGACCATCAAGCCAAGCGGCGAGATCGTTCTGTCGATCGGCCGCGGTGAATTGATCAATGTCCCGGGCGTTATGGCGGATGTTTTTGTCGCCAATGACCAAGTGGCTGACGTCCAAGTCAAATCACAGCGCCAGCTGTATGTCTTCGGCCGTTCGGGCGGTGAAACAACCGTTTACGCCAGCAATGCCCGCGGTGACATCATCTGGTCCAGCACAGTGCGGGTCGGCTCCAATATCTCCAGCATTGACCAAATGCTCGCCCTCGCCATGCCGGATGCGAAAATCGGCGTTGCGACAATGGGCAATAACACCGTTCTTCTAACCGGCACGGTTGCCTCGCCTGAAGACGCCGCCGAAGCGCAGCGTCTGGTCGAAGCCTTTGTGTCAGGCGGCGATACCGAAGCCAACGTCATCAGCCGTTTGAAAATGTCGACCCCCTTGCAAGTTAACCTGCGGGTCCGCTTTGCCGAGGTCAGCCGCTCTATCGTGCGCTCACTGGGGTCAAATCTGACAACTATCGACGGCAGCTCGGGTTTCCGTTTCGGGATCGGTAATGGCCGTTCGCTGGGGACTGATCAATTCAGCCCGCAAGGACCTCTGGGCACCGGTAACGGTATCGGCGGCGCTGCATTTGTTCTGCCCGATGGCACAGAGATTACCGGGCCTGCGGTTCAATCAACCGGTTCAGGTTCAACGATCTCTGGCCTTGGCAGCTTGCTTGGACTGGATGTTCTGGGCGCGCTCGATCTGGCTGAACAGTCGGGCTTCGTGCGGACCTTGTCAGAGCCTAACCTGACCGCTTTGTCCGGTGAAACGGCGAACTTCCTTGCTGGCGGCGAGTTTCCAATTCCGCTCAGTCAGGGCCTTGGTTCAACCTCGATCGATTATCGCCAGTTCGGGGTAAGCTTGTCTTACACACCGACCGTGCTTTCCAATGGCCGGATCTCGATCCGCGTTCGTCCCGAAGTGTCCGAATTGTCGACTCAAGGCGCGGTGACGCTGGATGGTTTCCAGATCCCGGCCCTGACCATTCGCCGGGCGGAAACAACCGTGGAGCTCGGCTCTGGTCAAAGCTTTATGATCGCTGGTCTGATGAGCAACAACTCGCTCAACTCGATCGACAAGACACCCGGCGTTGGCGATGTGCCAATTCTTGGTAATCTCTTCCGCTCGACCGAATTTCGCCGCGGCGAGACCGAGCTGGTCATTGTCGTCACACCTTATCTGGTGAAGCCGGTTGATGACAGCGAGATCATCCTGCCAACCGACGGCTTCCGCGCACCCAATGATTCGCAGCGCCTGCTGCGCAATTATGACAGCGACGGCGTAACCGGCGGCAAGCGCCCCGGCCCAACTGTTGCCGGCGAAGTTACCGCCGCACCGACAGTGTCGCAGAACACACCTGCGCCAACACCGAATAGCGCACCAGCCAGTGCCGCAAGCACACCGGCTGCTGCAACCAATCAAACACGCACCGCAGAAGCAGCCGCACCCGGCTTCAGCTTCGATTGAGAGGGATGAGAATAATGGGCAATCCGATGAAACGTACGGCCACAGCCGTCCTCGCCATCGCTCTTGGCTCAGGCTTGTCAGCCTGCGCAACCGAAGCCAATTCACCAGAGCTGAACCGGTCGCTTTACAGCGTCAATCAACCGGTGATCGAACGGTCTAACATGACTTTCGACGTGGCCACCAATTCGGGCGGAATAGCGGTCAATGAACAGCAGCGTCTGGCTGGCTGGTTCGAGGCCATGGACCTGCGCCATGGTGACCGCGTGTCAATTGATGACCCGACGCGCAATGTGGCGACCCGCGAAACCGTCGAGCAACTGGCTGGCCGATTTGGTGTGCTGGTGGCTGATGGCGCGCCTTTGACCGAGCAATTCATTCAGCCCGGCAAGGCCCGTATCGTTATCACGCGGTCAACCGCTTCGGTTCCCAATTGTCCCAATTGGAACAGCAAAAGCGATATCAATTATTCGAACAGCTCTCACACCAATTATGGCTGCTCGATCAATTCGAACCTCGCCGCAATGGTCGCAAATCCGGAAGATCTGGTGTCAGGTCAAAAAGGCACTGGCGAAACCATCGTATCGACTTCGACCAAAGCCATCCAATCTTACCGCGATCAGGAACCGACCGGCGCGGGCGGTTTGGCTGGCGATTCCACCCAAGGCGGAGAATAACTCATGAATGCTCCTTGGAAACCAGGCATGCCCGGAAATCGTGACCCATTCGCAGCCTTCATTTGTGATGAGGCAGCCCTCGACGTTCTGCGTCCAGTGGTCATCGAATTGGGCTGGGCCCCGGAAAAATGCAACAAAGGCGGCCTGCGCAATGCGATTCAATCGCTATCTGTCAGCGCCAGCCCCAACATTCTGCTGGTTGATTTGTCGGAAAGCGGTGACCCGCTCAACGATATCAACGCTTTGGCAGAGGTTTGCGAACCCGGCACCGTGGTGGTCGCCATTGGCCAAGTCAATGACGTGCGTCTTTACCGCGACCTGCTGGCCAGCGGCATTCACGATTATCTGCTGAAGCCGCTTTCAGCCGGCGCCCTGCGCGACGCGCTGAACGGTGCGCAAGCGGTCTTCGCTGCGCCAAAATCAAGCGATGGCGAGAACGCCAAAACCCATGTTTCGACCGCAGTGGTCGGCACGCGCGGCGGCGTCGGTGCGTCCACTCTTGCCACGTCACTCAGCTGGCTCTTTGCGACGCAGCAAAACATGCCAACCGCTTTGCTTGATCTCGACATTCACTTTGGCACAGGCGCTCTTGCGCTTGATCTGGAGCCGGGCCGCGGCCTGACCGATGCGATTGACAACCCAAGCCGGATTGACGGTCTGTTTATCGAGCGTGCCATGATCCGCGCGCATGATAATCTGGCCATTTTGTCGGCAGAGGCGCCGATCAACTCGCCGCTGATGACCGATGGGGCAGCCTTCCTTCAACTGGAGGAAGAATTCCGTCACGCGTTTGAAATGACCATGATCGACATGCCGCGTTCGATGCTGATTAACTTCCCGCATCTGCTGAGCAATGTGAACGTCGTCGCAGTCACGACCGAAATGACTTTGGCCAGCGCGCGCGACACGATCCGTATTCTGTCGTGGCTCAAAACCAATGCCGCACACGCCATGCCGATTGTTGTCGCCAACAAGGTGCAGCCAGGAACGCAGGAAATCACCCGCTCTGACTTCGAAGCCTCGATCGAGCGCAGCATCGATTTCAGCATCCCTTATGATGCGAAGGGCGCAGCCAATGCGGCCAAGCTGGGCAAACCGTTTGTTGAGGCCAATCCAGGCGCCAAGGCAACCCAGCAAATCAACGCTTTGGCCAGCCGGATCATCTCGGTTGGCAGTGAAGATGGCGAGGAGGAGATTGAGGAAACAGGCAAAGGCTCGCTGCTCGGCGGCTTTGCCCTCAAATCACTGCTGGCCAAGAAAAAGAAAAACGAAACAGTCTCTGAGCCGGCCGAATAACGGCTCAGTTAGTAACACAGGTCCCGGCTCCATCGGGAATACAGGTCTGAACTATCGGTCTGAAATCTCAGTCTGACGAGGAAAAAGCCATGGGTTTACACGGAGAAAAGGCATGAGCATGCTGCAGCTTGCGCTGATCGCGCTCGGCGTTATGGCCGTGCTCGGTATTGGCGTTTACGCCTTTATGGGCCCGTCGCCGGCCAAAGCCAGCGCTCGCCGGCTTGAGCAATTGCGTTACCGGCATTCGGAAAGCACCGATGCCAAAGTGGAATCGCAACTCAAAAAAGCGATTGCCGCGCGTAAACCCAAAGTCAAAGCCGCAGCCGGTTCAACCTCGCGCGCGGACGCTTTGGCGATCCGGCTCGACCGGACCGGCAAAGGATGGACCCTTTCGCAATATACCTACGCCACAATTGGCTTAGTGCTGGCCATTGCTGTGCTGGTCTATTTGCGCTCAGGCGCGCTCCTGCTGGCGCTGGGCGTAGGCGGCGTGATTGGCCTTGGACTGCCGCATCTGGTGGTCAATTTCCATATCAATCGGCGGACAAACCTGTTCAACGCCAAATTCCCCGATGCAATCGAGCTGTTGGTGCGGGGCTTGCGCTCGGGTCTGCCGGTTACAGAAACGCTCGCCGTGGTCGCCGAGGAAGTCGACGGCCCTGTCGGGCTCGAATTTAAAGGCATAGTGGAGCGGATCCGGATTGGCCGCTCAATGGAAGAATCGCTTCAGGAGACAGCCGACCGGCTGAACATTCCTGAGTTCAACTTCTTCTGCATTACATTGGCGATCCAGCGCGAGACGGGTGGTAACTTGGCAGAGACCTTGTCGAACCTCTCTGACGTATTGCGCAAGCGGAGCCAGATGAAGCTCAAGATCAAGGCGATGAGCTCTGAATCCAAAGCATCGGCCTATATCGTTGGTTCCTTGCCGTTCATTGTTTTCGCAATGATCTGGTGGATCAACCCTGATTACGTTGGCGGCTTTTTCTACGAGGAAAGGCTGATTGTAACCGGACTTGGCGGGCTCACCTGGATGGGCATTGGCGTCTTCATCATGGCCAAAATGGTCAGCTTCGAAATCTGAATGAGGAACACTTAGAGCCATGATGGATACTCCTGCAGGCCCCACCCTCCTCGGTGTTGATGTTATTCTGGTCGGTTCAATGCTGGCCGGGATTGCCGCCCTGTTTGTGATGATCGCTATCTATTCAGCGATCACCATCAAGGATCCGATGGCCAAGCGTGTGAAAGCGCTGAATGAGCGGCGCGATCAGCTCAAAGCTGGCATCGTGACCGCCACCGCTAAAAAGCGGCAAAGCCTTGTCCGCAGAAACGATACAACCGACAAGGTCAAGGATTCCCTTGGCAATATGAAATTGCTGCAGGATTCTCAAATCGAGATGATGCAGCAGAAACTGGCTTGGGCGGGTTATCGCAACAAGGAAGTGGCCGTCATTCTCATCGGCCTGCGCATGATCCTGCCGATTATTTTCGGCGGTCTGGCTTTCGTCCTGCTCTATCTGGTTGAAATCTATCCCGAATGGCAATTCAAGCGCGTTGCCGCGCTCAGCCTGGTGACGTTTCTGTCTTATAAGGGACCCGAGCTGTTCCTGAGCAACAAATCCTCCAAACGCACCGACGCGATCCGCAAAGGTCTCCCCGATGCGCTCGATCTGCTGGTGATTTGTGCCGAGGCGGGTCTGACGGTTGATGCCGCCTTTAACCGGGTGGCGAAAGAACTGGGCCGGGCCTATCCGGAACTGGGTGACGAATTTGCCCTGACCGCGATTGAACTCAGCTTCCTCAACGAGAGGAAACACGCGTTCGACAATCTCGCTTACCGGGTTGATCTGGAGGCGGTCAAAGGCGTGGTTACCACCATGGTCCAGACCGAGAGATATGGTACACCGCTGGCCAGCGCGCTGCGCGTCCTATCCGCTGAATTCCGCAACGACCGGATGATGCGCGCCGAGGAAAAAGCAGCGCGTTTGCCCGCGATCATGACCATTCCGCTGATCATGTTCATTCTGCCGGTGCTGTTCATCGTGATTTTGGGCCCAGCAGCCTGTTCGATCGCCGATGCCTTCTCCGAAGGCGGTGCGGGCAACGTGGGCTAGGGTCTGCTTGGGGGCAGCGCCGCCTAAAGTGGCGAAGCGCTGTCACCAAACTCGCCCGCGGCATCACGGATCCGTGCGAGCAATTCGCGCAAGGTCTTGCGTTCTGCCGGGCGCAATGAGCCGAACAATTCGGCCTCAATCGTTTCAGCCAAGGGCATGATCCGCGCATAGATAGCGCGCCCCTCTTGGGTCAGTTCGAGCAAATGCGAGCGTCCATCGGCATCATTGGGCAAACGCCGTGCAAAACCGCGATCCTCCAATGTCCGGCAAGCGCGGTTAACCGGCACCTTGTCCATCAACGTCGCCTCGCCCAGCGCACGCTGGGTCACCGGGCCAGCATCGCCCAAAACGGCCATGACCCGCCATTCGGTGACCTTGAGATCGAACTGCTCGCGGTATTGCGCGGCAATGCATTCTGACACAGCATTGGAGGCAATCGACAATTGATAAGGCAGAAATTCTGCCAGCCTTTTTGGCCGGGAGGAATGGGAAGGCGCAGTCATTGCCCCAACCCTAACCACCGATCACCGCAAATCAAGTTTCATGCGAAACCAAATGGCGCACTATTTATACGCAGGCTCATCCCACCAGGGATAAAAGTCGGGCATGTCGCTGCTGACCTTGTCGGGATAAGCAGGCGCACGCTTCTCCAGAAAACTGGCAATCCCTTCCTTGGCATCATCCGAACGGCTGAGGCGGTAAATCGTCCGGCTGTCGACGCGGTGTGCCTGCATCGGGTGCTCGGCAGCCGAGTTACGCCACATCATTGCGCGGGTCATCGCCACCGATACAGCCGAAGTGTTGTCCGCAATTTCCCGCGCGATCGCGCGGGCTGCATCCAGCAATTCATGCGGCGGGTGAACCGAACGCACCAGACCGGCACGCTCCGCCTCAGCGGCATCAAACAATCGGCCCGTCATGCACCATTCCAGCGCGGTCTGCATGCCGACCAGTTTCGGCAAGAACCAGCTTGAGGCCGCCTCCGGCGCAATCCCGCGGCGCGCAAACACAAAACCAAAGCGGGCATTGTCACTCGCCAGCCTGATATCCATCGGCAATTGCATAGTCGCCCCGACGCCAACCGCGACCCCATTGCAAGCCGAGATAAGCGGCTTCTTGCTGTTGAACAGCCGCAAGGTCACCAGCCCGCCGCCATCGCGCACGCGGGTGTCTGACAGATCATCAACCGGATTGGGATCGGAAAAGACATGCCCGCCGCCCTCGGGTGTCAAATCTGCGCCAGCACAAAAAGCGCGCTCGCCGCTGCCGGTGATGATCACTGCCCGCACTGTATCATCCGCATCCGTGAGATCGATCGCCGCGTTCAATTCCTCGCCCATGGTCCGGGTAAAGGCATTCATCTTTTCCGGACGGTTCAGCGTAATGACGGCCACGCCATCAGCAATCTCCAGTTCGATCTGAGTGAAATCGGCCATTGTCTCTCTCCTCTGCAATCACGCGGCTTGGCGCAATCTTGCGAAGCACCGCATATCTGAAAAAAAAGGGCGACCGCTTGGCCGCCCTTTGGGTATCTGCTGCTCGCTTAGCGAGGCGCCATTCTGATCGCGCCGTCGAGCCGGACATCCTCTCCGTTGAAATAGCCGGTTTCGATCATGCACATGGCAAGTTTCGCATATTCGACCGGATCGCCCAAACGCTTTGGAAAGGGCACGCTCGCGGCTAGCGCATCTTTCACTTGCGGCGGCGCGGCGGCCAGCAATGGCGTGTTGAAGATACCCGGCAAAATGGTGTTGACCCGAATACCTTCGCTCATCAAATCGCGCGCGATGGGCAAGGTCATGCCAACTACGCCGCCCTTGGATGCCGAATAGGCCGCTTGGCCCATCTGACCATCCTCGGCCGCGACAGAGGCGGTGTTCACAATTGCGCCGCGATCGCCTTCCTCGCTAAGCGGGTCAAGCGTCAGCATGCCAGCAGCAGATTGGGCGATACAACGGAATGTGCCGACCAGATTGACTTGAACAACAAAATCGAAGGCAGAGACCGGGAATTGCTTGATCTCGCCGGTCTTTTTGTCGCGGCCTGCAGTTTTGATCGCATTGCCAATGCCTGCACAATTGACCAGGATCCGCTCTTGCCCATGGGCCTCGCGCGCTTTGGCAAAGCCTGCTGTCACATCGTCATCGCTGGTCACATTGACCTTGCAAAACACGCCGCCGATCTCCTCTGCAACGGCATTGCCATTGTCCTCGTTCATATCGAAAATGGCTACTTTTGCGCCCTTCGCAGCCAAGGCCCGCGCAGTTGCCGCGCCAAGACCCGATGCTCCGCCTGTGACGACGGCGGGCGTGTTTGAGCTTACTTCCATTGTGAAAATCCTTACAATTCAGATATTTGAAATTACTAGAGCGATTCTATGATTGTGACATTGGCAACGCCGCCGCCTTCACACATCGTTTGCAGCCCATATTTCTTGCCCCGCGCCTTCAGCGCATGGACCAATGTTGCCATCAATTTGGTGCCTGATGCGCCCAAGGGGTGGCCCAGCGCAATCGCGCCGCCATTGACATTGAGCCGCTCGGGATCGGCACCGGTATGTTTCAGCCAAGCCATCGGAACAGGGGCAAAAGCCTCGTTCACCTCGTAAAGATCGATATCATCGATCTTGAGGCCGGCCCGCTCCAGCGCTCGGTCGGTTGCAAACAGCGGCTCTTCCAGCATGATAACCGGATCACCAGCAGTCACCGTCAGATTGTGAATACGGGCCATCGGCGTCAGATTATGCTGCTTCAGAGCCTCTTCGCTCACCACCATCACAGCCGATGATCCATCGCAAATCTGGCTCGCAGAAGCGGCAGTGACAACCCCGTCCGGGGCAAGCAATTTGACCCCTGCAATGCTTTCCAAAGTCGCGTCAAAGCGGATGCCTTCATCGACCTTGTGCGTGTCATCGCCCTCGGCCGTTTCAATCGCGACCGGCACGATTTCATTGTCAAAGGCATTGGCATTGGTCGCCGCAATCGCTTTTTGATGACTTTCGAGCGAAAACTGATCGAGCTGATCCTTGGAAAAGCCATGCTTCTTCGCGATCATTTCAGCGCCCATAAATTGGCTGAACTGAACGCCCGGGAATTTTTCCTGCAGATCAGGCGACATCGGCTGGCCCAGACCTTCTTTCAGATGGAAGGTGATATTTGTGCCCATGGGCACGCGGGTCATGCTTTCAACGCCGCTGGCGATCACCACATCTTGAGTCCCGCTCATCACCGCTTGCGCAGCGAACTGGATCGCCTGCTGCGAGGACCCGCATTGCCGGTCAATTGAAACGGCAGGCGTCGATTGCGGGAGCAGTTTCGAGGCAAGGACGCCCATCCGGCCCACTTGCATGGCTTGTTCCCCGGCCTGACTAACGCAGCCGGTGACCACATCATCCACCGCCTTGGGGTCAACACCGCTGCGTTCGACGACAGCATCAAGCGATCTCGCCAGCAAATCCACCGGGTGCACCCCTGCGAGGCGCCCGCCGCGCCGTCCGCCAGCGGTCCGAACCGCGTCTACAATATAGGCTGTGCTCATGGGTCTCTCTCTTCTCAGCTTAGGTTTCCGTTTGCGTAAGCGTTAGGCTACGGGCTGGCTCCGGTCAAGCAATTGCCAGACCAAAACGGCCCTCTCCAACCGCGCGCTGCTTCCGCGATATGCTTGTCATTTCAAGGTGCCAATGCCTATGACATGGTTCAAAGCACCGCCTTAGCACCTTGATGCAGACGAGGGGCCTGTCACAAACTGCAGGATCATGCCTCAACGCTTAAGTCATAGGGCGCGTTTGTAAGACTGTGAAAGACCAATGAAACAGCTGTTCCAGATCAACCCAGGCCTCGACCGATCAACCTTGAAAGCGCGCTTTACTGACTCTGGGCGAGTGCAGATCCGCGATTTCCTGACCGAGGATACAGCGCGCGAAATTCAGAGCATTTTGGCAAAAGATACGCGCTGGGCGATGGCGCTGCGCGGCGGTGATGGCCCCGCGACGCCGCCCGTTTCCGTGCCAAACGCCGAGTTGGCGACTGAGCAAGGCGCAGCCAAAGTCAATCAAATGGCACAGCAAGCCCATGATGCCTCCGCCAAAGGGGATTACGGTTTTCGCTATGCCCATTATTCTTTGGTCGAAGATGTTCAGCAGGGCCGCAATCCGGATGGGCCGCATCAATTGCTGCTGGAATATCTCAACGCACCCGATTTCCTTGGATTGGTGCGCGAGGTGACCAGCATGCCCGATTTGGTGCGGGCCGACGGGCAAGCGACCTTTTACTCAGCCCAGCATTATCTCGGCCGCCACAGCGACAGCCATGTCGCAGAAGGGTGGCGGGTTGCTTATGTGATGAATTTCGCGCGCGAGGATTGGCACCCCGATTGGGGCGGATATCTGCTGTTCCTGAACGAGGATGGCGATATCGTAGAGGGCTTTCGGCCACGCTTTAACGCGCTCAACTTGTTCGCCGTGCCGCAAAGCCATGCGGTGAGCTATGTCCCGCCATTTGCACCTGCGGGGCGATATGCAATTACCGGGTGGCTGAGGGACCGGTAATGCAGGGCGCGCGCACTCCCGAGAAGTTCCATAGCGAGGCAATCGCGGCAGAGCGGGCCGGCGATGTACGCGGCGCGCTTGATATCATGAGCGAGGGGATCAAGCAGCATGAAAGCAATGCCGCTCTGATAAACAGCGCCGGATCCTTGTCGATGCGCAGCGGCGATATCCATCAGGCTGAGCGCTGGTTCGCACGCGCAGCCGGCCTTGAGCCGGAGAACCTCGAGTTCGCTCTTAACCGGGCGATCGCCTTGGAACGCTTGGGTGAAGCGGAAAAAGCGGTGCAATTGCTGCGCCAGTATGAGGCGGCAGGGGCCGAAACAGCGCGCTATTGGTCGGTTCGCGCCAATGCAGAACGCAGCATGCGCGCCCTCACCCGCGCGGCAAGAGCCTATGACAAATGCACCGCGCTGGAGCCCGGCCATGCCAAAGCCCTGCATGGCCGCGCGCGCGTGGCTTTGGAGCGATCGGAAAGCGATGCACTTGCCCGTTTCGACCGCGCGCTTGCCGTTAATTCTGGCGAACCAGACTTGTGGCTAGGCAAGGCACAGGCACTCGATCTGGCTGGCGATAATGCGGGCGCACGCCAGATTATGGAGCAAGTCGCAGCCCAGGCCCCGGGCTGGCTCGAAGGCTTGAAATTCCTAGCTCAGCTGCGACTTGGCGCGGGCGAAGCGGATTTCACAGCGCCTTATGTTAAGGCTGCGCAGGCCCACAGTGCGGACCCCAATATTCCTGCCGCTCATGCCGAAGTGCTCGCCGGACTTGATTATCATGCTGAGGCCGCTGAGGTGGCCGCGAGCGCGCGCAAACGATTTGCGCCGCAGGAGGCGTTTTTTGCGTTCCTCGAGGCGGTTCACGCAGGTTCCGCCGGACAATGGGACCGCGCTGAGGCGATCTTTGCGAAACTGGACTATGACGGCCCTGATCGCGCGCTGCACGAGGCCAGACACAGGATCCGCGGCCAGCAAATTGACGCGGCAGAGCGCTTGCTTGACGAGGCCATGGCCCAAGATCCGTGGAGTATTTCGGCATGGGCACTGCGCGGGATAGTCTGGCGTTTGCAGGGCGATGCAAAGGCGCAGTGGCTGCACGAGCAAAGCGGCCTCGTTCAAAGCGTGCCCTTATGCGGCGCCGATGATCTGATCGAACGCTCGGCCGCTTTTCTGCGCGAATTGCACGAAGGGATGCCAACACCGCTCGGCCAATCCTTACGCGGAGGGTCGCAAACACGCGGGCTGCTGTTTAGCCGCACCGAAGCCCTGGTCCGTGAACTGCGTCAGGCGGTGCTGACCACGCTAGAGCGATACCGCGAGAGCCTGCCTAAGGCTGATCCCGCGCACCCTTTGCTGCGGCGGCGCGAATGCCCCTTGGCGTTAGAGGGTTCATGGTCAGTCCGCCTCACCGGCGGCGGAGATCATCACACCGCCCATATCCATCCTCAAGGCCTTGT
>CAZDHB010000007.1:28959-33985 GCA_964505255.1 uncultured Porphyrobacter sp. | reverse complement strand
CGCAACGCCCAATCAGGCGGCGCAGCAGAGGGCGGCGGCTGCTTGCCCGCGCGCTGGCATGCAATCGAGAAAGCACAAAGCGCGGCTTGGGCGAGGTTTGCTGACACACTTGGCCCGAAAGCCCGCCTCATCGATTTGGCCACAGGTGACGCGCGGGTTCTGCGGTGGTTTCAAGCGATCCGCCCCGATCTCGTCTTAACCGGCAGCGATCTTGCACCGCAATTGCCGCAAGCCCCGCGCGGCGTCGCTATTCATGCGCGCACAGCGATGGAAGATTTGCCGTTTGCTGATGACAGCTTTGACGCCGCCACCAGCCAGTTTGGTTTCGAATATAGCGATGTGGCCGAGAGCGCGAGAGAGATCGCCCGCATTCTGGCTCCTAAAGGCAGGCTGGGCCTGATCATACACAGGGGAGATGGCCCAATCTTAGAGCATAATCTTGCCCGCCAAGCACAAATTGACTGGGTTTTGAACGACATTGCCCTGATCCAGACGATTTCGGCACGCCTTACGGAAGGTATCCAGACCAAAAATGGTATTCCCGCCGCACTCAAGGAAAGCCAAGACTTGGCGGCAGAGGCCGCAGCCAAAGGGCACAATGATTTTGGTGAAGGATCTGCCGCTTGGGAAATTCCCGAGGCTGTTCGGCGCACGCTCGTGATGGGGGCAAGAAGCGGCGTCCAGAGCATGCTCGGCACACTCAAAGCAATAGCAGACCAAGCCGGCAATGAAGTGGGCCGGATCAAGTCTCTTGCGGGTGCCTGCGCTCAGGCGGATGCGCGGGACGAATTGCTGGGCGCGCTCGATAATGCCGCATTGGAGCTCATTGAAAGCTCCGAACTCAGCGAGCCAAGCGGCCGGCCCTTTGCCGATTTTCTCCAGCTTAGTCTGCGCTGATTTGGGCCTGCGCTGATTTGGGGTGCTGATTTAGGCGTTTGCCTGCACACATTCGTGCCGCGATAAGGCCTTCGGCCACAAGTTTGCCGCGCACCTTTGCCGCAAACCTCTGCCGCGTACCTTTGCCGCCGGCCGCCGCCCAAAAGAAGAGGGCGGCAGGTTTGCACCCACCGCCCTTCTCTATGTGTCCGTCCTAGGACGGCTCGTTCAAGCTCTTAGAACTTGAAAGAACCGGACAGGAAGTAACGACGGCCCAGCACGTCATATGTGCTTGGGTATGTGTTCGCTTGCTCTTGGTTGTCACCGAGCAGCAATGAGTTCGGACGGTTTGTGACCGTACCGCCATCATCGAACTCAGGCGCACCAGGCAGAGTGTCGAACAGGTTGGTTACACCCAGGTTGATCGTCACGTTCTCGTTCACTGCGAAAGCGAATGAGAGGTCGACAAGATCATAGCTGTCGATGGTGTTGATGCCGTTGAACGCAGCGTAATCGATGCCGTTGACCGGATCGACAACAATTGAGTCCTCTGAGTCAACCGCACCAAGGTGACGCCAGCGAAGTGAAGTGGTGACCGGGCCATCGGTGAACGATGCACGGCTGGTCCACTTGAACTCCGGTGTCGGCTCACCGCACTGACCAGCAAACCGGCCTGAACACTCGATGGTGGTTGGCTGGCCAACCACTGGGACAGAAGCACTGCTTTCAGTCCAAGTACCAAGGAAGTTCAGGTTGAGGCTTTGCTCACCTGTATCGCTGAAGAGCGAGAACGGGATCGTGGTCTGATAGTTGAACTCAAGGTCAACACCCGAGGTGGAGATCTCGGCGATGTTCGCGTTACCAACCAATGGTGGGTTTTCGGTAACGATCGCACCAGCTGAGTTCCGGCTACCAACGAAGGCCTGACAAGCAGGGCTGCTGAGATCCTGAAGCTGCAGATAGCACAGGTCAAGCAGACCTTGCAGGCTGCCGCCCAGTACCGAAATCGCCGACTCAATCTTGATGTCGAAATAGTCAGCGGTCACAGTCAGACCAGGCAGGAAGCTTGGCTGAAGGATGATACCAGCAGTGAAACTGTCAGAAGTCTCTTCTTCCAGATCTGGGTTACCACCAAACAGTGCAGGGATCTGTGCGTTGAGCTGGATGTTGGGGTCACCAACATTCGCAGCAGGAACACCCGTTGCCGTACACAAAGCGATCACAGTTGCGTCAGCAGCGTTAGCTGGATCGGCACATGGATCGTTGGCACCTGGGAAGCCGATGGACTGACCACCGAACAATTCACCCACGTTTGGTGCGCGAACCGCACGCTGATACTGAGCGCGAAGGATCACGTCAGGGATCGGCGAAAGCGTTACGCCGCCAGCATATGTGAATACGCCGCCAACCGCATCGAGTGAGTAGTCAGAATAGCGCGCTTTACCATCCAGTTCGAGGCGGGCAGAGCCAAACTCGATTGGAACGTTAAGCTCACCGAAGACTTCTTTCACATTGTACGAACCGACAGTCGCGGTACCGGCGTTAAAGCCGATAACGTCGCCTGAAGACAATGCCGTATCAGGAATGAACTCAGAACCAACGCCGCGGTATTCAACACCGAAAGCGAAGCCGACCGGCGCGCTGTCGCCAATCGCGAAGTCACCGAGTGTACCGTTGATCGAAGCGTTAGCCACTTCAAGCGTCGAAATGTCGCCATTTTGCGCCTGAATAGCGATTGAGTTGAACATGTCGTCAGTCAGGGTGCCCAGACCGTAAATGTTCAAAGCAACATCACCTGTACCATCGAGGCCCGCAGCAAATGCTGCACGCGAGATGTTACCCGCTTGGACGTTGGCGTTACGAGTGCGCGTGTAGAAGTAATGCGCATCATAAGAGATGAAGTCGTTGATCGGACCCTTGATGCCGCCGAGTACGCGGAATGCGTTCCGCTCGTCGAGGCTGTTCCGGCGGCTGGCTTCGATCGTCCGGCGTTGGACGAAGAAGTTGATCACGCCTGGATCGTCAGTCGCACCGCTGGCGAGGTTGGTTGCCGTTTCTGCTGCGTCGATGGCTTGCAATTGCGCGAAGTCACCTGGGATCAGGAACTGCTCAGCCGTTGCAAGGTCGATGTCGAAGAAGCCGGTTACCGGCGTCGCCGCCAGTTCTTGAGCAACGCGGTTATTCACATAAGCCACTTCTGTGTAGAATGTGTGGCCGCCGCCGATGTCATAATCAGCCATACCGCCGACAAGATAACGCTCTTGCGGGAGTTGGAGATAGTTCACCGGAGCGTAGTTGTATGTGTCGCCGGCACGGAAGCGGAAATCGCCTGGTACGTCGTCAAATACTACGCCGTTACCAAAGCCTGCTTCGCCAGCGTTACCAAATTCAGTGCCTGCGGGCAGAACTGCGTCGCCGTTGGCACCGCCGGTGTAACGCAGCACACCATTTGGAAGGGTTGACGAACCGAACTGCAGCAGGTCGGCACCGAAGCTTTCACCGCCAAGGGCGAAGTTCGAGAATGCGCGGTCGCCTTGGAAGACGTCTGCACGGTTGAAGTATTCAGCAAAGACAGTCGCGCTACCGCGGCCATCATCAAATGATGTGCCGATTGCGCCGTGCAGCTGATAGGTTTCCCCGTCGCCGCGCTCTGTCAGGGCATACTGGCCGCCAACTTCAACGCCGTCGACCTGACGAAGGCGGAAGTTCACAACACCAGCAAGCGCGTCAGAACCGTAAGTTGCCGAAGCACCGCCGGTCACAACGTCGACTGAATCGATGAGGAAGTTTGGAATGGTGTTAAGGTCAACGATTTGCGCGGTGTCAAATGACATCCAGCGGCGACCGTTAACCAGAACCAGAGTACGAGCCGTGCCCAAACCACGAAGGTTCAAGGTCGCGGTACCGTTACCCGGGTTGTTCGAAAACGAAGTCGTGCCCGGAATAACCTGTGGCAATGTGTTGATCACATTCTCGACGTTGACCGTACCAGAAAGTGAGAATTCTTCGTCAGAAACAACTGCGACAGGCGCAGCGGTGTCAACATTGCGGCGCTGAATGCGCGAGCCGGTAACGATGATCGGAGCACCTTCGGCTTCTTCAGCCTCATTGGTCTCCGGCGCAGCTGCATCCTGAGCAAGCGCAGGCGACGCGATCAATGCGCCGGCCATGAACGTGCCTGTGAGCAGAGACGCCTTGGTAAAGCGTGTAGACATTACAATCCCCTAAAACGAAAAGAGCGACTATCGATCTTTTTTGCAGGTTAGGTTCAGGCAAAATACCTGAATGGACCGCCTCTAGGGCAGACGCGCGTTCGCTCGCAATCCAACTTTGCAACAGTGGCAATAGAATTTCGCGTGTGTTGCATTCCAGTGACAGTTGGCATAGCCACCTATGCCACACGGGCGCGGCTCAGCCGGGCTCAGCATCGAAGGGCAGGGGGTCGCGGCTAAGCAGCCAATCTCCCCCTATTCAAAGCGGGTCAGGGATAGGACGCGCAGGCAGAACCGAGCAAAGGACGAATATGGCTTCATCTCAATGGAACGCGGCCGGCACGGATAGTCAGCCCCGCATGAAAGCGCGGCTTTGGCTGTTTGGCGCGGCTGCTTGTCTTCTCCTGGGCGGGACGAGTTTTGCTCAGGAGCAAGCGATCAGCGCCGAGACCGCTGAAGCAGACGCGCAAGATGGCGATGTGCTAGCCTCGCTGAGGCAGTGCCGCGCGATCGCTGAGGATGCTGCGAGGCTGGCCTGTTACGATCTGTCCGTTGGCAAAGTGGTCGAGGCAACCGACGCAGGTGACGTTCAGATCGTCAAAAAAGAGGAGGTTGAACAAACGCGGCGCGGACTGTTCGGCTTTTCGCTGCCCAAAATTGGCCTTTTCAGCAGCAATGACGAGAACGGCGAGATCACCGAACTTGCATCGGAGATCACCAGGGTCCGCAATTATGGCCGCTCGGGCTATCTCCTGACAATCGCGGAAGGCAGCGTGTGGCGGATCACCTCCGCGCCTTCTCGCCTGCGCCGCCCAAGAGTGGGCGATGCGGTGGTGCTTAAAAAGGCCTCACTGGGGTCCTTCTTCATCCGTATCGCTGGCCAAACCGGGGTTAAAGGCCGCCGGATCGAGTGAACGGGGCAATCTCGGTAGGTAGCC
>CAZDHB010000007.1:26338-28859 GCA_964505255.1 uncultured Porphyrobacter sp. | reverse complement strand
AAGGCCCAAAGAAAAACCCGCGCCTCCCAATCGAGGCGCGGGTCTTTTTATGCATCCCCAATGGGGCGCTCAATTCAAAGGCCAATCTTGGCCCGGTTTTTACAGGCCGCCTGGACCACAGTCATTGGCCAAGAAGTCAAGCATCTTGGTGTAAAGCGCTTGCTGGTGCTCATACATCAGCGTGTTGGAGAAGTGGTCCGCACCTTTCAGCGTCAGATATTGCGCAGTGGTTTGGCCCGCATCTTCCATCGCCTTCTTATAGTCCTTGAAGTTGAAATAGAGCACCCGCCTATCCCAATCACCATGCACCATCAAAAGCGGAATATTGGTGTTGGCCACTTCGTCAATCGGGTTGACCCCAATCATGCCGCGCCTTTGCGCCCAATCATCAATCGCTTTTGGCGTTTCAGGATTGCTCCGCTTCTTATAGGTCTTCTCAGCGTCTGCCACGGCCGCAACCGCGATAGAGCACTGATAGATTTGCTCTTGCCGCGAGGAGGCAACCAGCGCGGCATATCCACCATAAGACCAGCCGAAAAACGCAATACGGTTCGGATCGGCCAAGCCTTGCTCAACCAGATATTTCGCACCGTCATCCTTGTCATTCTGCATCGCAAGGCCATGCTCGCCGTAACCGGCATCGAAATGCGCCTTGCCCCAGCCGGTTGAAATCCGGTTTTGCGGATAGAGCACCATATAGCCGGCATTGGCTAGCATCTGGCTCATCTCGGCATAGCCTTGAACCGCATTTACGTGCGGGCCGCCATTGTGCTGAACCACGAGCGGGAATGGCCCCTCGCCCTCTGGAATTGTCACATAGGCCGGAATGGTCAGGCCATCGCGCGCCTGATAACGGATGTAACGCACGTCAGACAATTTCGCCGGATCGACCAGAGGATTACGGCTGCCGAGCTTGGCCATGCGGCCTTCTTTGACCAGCCAGAAAGAACCCGGGTCGCGAGGACCGCGATTGGTCACAATCATTGTGCTGCCATCGCGCGACCGGCTCGAGATGCTGACCTGATGCGCGTGCGGTATCTGTGCCTCAAGCGCCTCGTACAGGGCTTTTTCTTCCTCGTCGAACCAATGCCTTTCGTATTTGGCACCGGGGTAAACCGCAGCAACCAGCTTGTTATTGCCCGGGATAGAATGGAGCTGAATATCCATCACATCCGCATCCGGATTTTCATAAAGCTTCGTGCCTAGCTGCCCGGTACGGAAATCAAATTCATACAGCGCAGCCTTGTCACCGCCATTGCGGTCAAGGAAATAGCCCGTGTTTGGATCACCATCTTTAAATCCGACCAGCCCCCACGGGCCGCCGAGGAACTGATAAAGATTGTCATGATCATCCTGATCGAAGGTTTCAGGATGCTTGATCCAATCATCCCCGTCAGCAGTGCGGAAATAAGGTTGGATTTCATTTGTATTGCGGTCGAGCGCAACGCGGAACCGCGGATTACCCATATTGTCGAAGTCGGTTTCCGGAAACTTCTCGCTGCCTTTCACAATCAGTGAACGGGTGCCGCGATTGAGATCAAATTTGTAATAGGAACGCGGCCGAAACGCTGCGAAGGGGTCAACGCCGGTGGCATCGGACACTTCGCTACCGCTCGCAATCAGCACTTTGGTAGGTTCATTCGGCAAAGTTCCGACAATACTGAAATTGCCCTCTACCTCGGCGAATTTTTCATCCTTAAGGCTGTAAGAAAAACTCTTGTAAGAGCGGACATCTTCCTCTGGCCCGGTGACCCGCTTGCGCACGGTTTGCCAAGCCTGGCCGTAAATGTAATTGTCAGAAACCCAGCGCGCGTTGATGATTTCCATCGGATCCGCATTCAAGCGCTTCAAAGGCTTTTGCAGATCGTCCGTGCTGTAGATTTCCATGAGATATTCGCCCTCACGGCTCTCCAGCTTGTGGACCAAAATATGCTTGCCGTCGGGTGATACTTGCACCGCATTGACAATGTTACGCAGTGACCAGACCTCGACCGGAATAGTCCCCTGCTGATTGTTCTGCGCCGCGCTAGGCACAGTCTGGACCGCGGTAAACGCTGCTCCCAAAGCAATACCAACCGTCAGAAACTTCTTTGCAATTGCACGCATACCTACGTCTCTCAATGTAAAGTTATTCCACCCAAAACCCGTCCTCTGATTGGCCGAGCCTATAAAAAAGGCGACCCAAGAGCAACGCTTATTCAGCCCCGCCCCCAGATCGCCTGATTTAGCTTAATCCAGATGAATGGCCTTAGAACTCCTTGCGGATCGAGAGGAAAAACTCCCGCCCGTCATAATCATAGCCATTACCGATCGCGGTGTTAGCGATCGCCAGAACTTCACTGCTGTCCACCAATGGCGGCGCAGTGTTGAACACATTGTCGATACCGGCAATGATTGTCAGCCCGTCCATCCGGTAACGCAGCGATACGGTGTGCAAGAACTGCTCGTCGGCAAAACCTACGTCGCGGCAGAAGATGCCGTCACCGGCAACCGTTGCTGTGCCGATACCAGTACAGGTGTC
>CAZDHB010000007.1:0-26238 GCA_964505255.1 uncultured Porphyrobacter sp. | reverse complement strand
TGAATTTCAGCTGCAGCGGATCAATCGGACGCCAGCCGGCTTTGACCGAATAGGTGAAGTTGGTTCCGTAGAACTCCTCGTCTGTGACCCGGCCTGACAGGTTGAGGTTCAATTCACGCACCCAAGGCTTGTCAGCTTCGAGCGGAATATCAATCTCGCCAAAGGCTTCCATAATGTCCTTGCTGCCTTGCGCACCTTGGTCAGCAAAGAACCCAAAGAACAAGCCGTTTGAGGCCACAAAATCAGGCTGTGAATTGATTTTATCGTTGCGGAATTCAAAACCGATCACGCCCTTCACATCACCAGCCGGCAGCGAGAACAAATCGCCATTGGCCGATGCAGAAACAGTCTTCTGCTCGTAGGTTGTGTCAAAGCTGCGGATGCCAAACAGGTAATCCGTCTCGGCCTGTGTCGCAAAGCTACCAACCGCAGAGCCAAGCACGCTTGGCGCGAACAGGTTCACAGGGACACAGCCGTCCACCAGATCAGGCGCGGCCAGATCGGGATTGGCAAGGCCTGCTGTGTTACATTCGCCGATATATTGCGGATCGCCATCGGCTCCGAATACGTCGAGGCCATTGTCGTAATCATCCGCAATGCCGTCGCCATCATTGTCGACAATACCATCACCGGTGAAATCTGCCGTTGGATCAAGCCCCAAAGACAGCGCCAAGCGGTCCTCGCGGATACCGCGGCGCACCGAGCTACCCTCGGACCGCGAATAGATACCCACGACTTCAAATTGCCAGCTTGGATCAATGAATGCCAGATCGCCCTTCAGGCCGACCACACCGCGGTACTGCTCTTGCACAATATCGGTGTTGTCCCGGTCACCCTGGATCGAGGTGATCGGCAGCACTGGCGTAGGAAAACCGGTCGACAAAGCGAACGCCGCCAAGGGTGATGGCGGCACCAGCCCATTGAAGATGTTATCCTGTTCGCGGCAATCAACGCCATTGGCATTGGTAACGATGTTACAAGGGTTGAACTGGTTCAAATCAGGTACGCTCGGGAAAAGCTGCGGAGCGCCAGTGTTATCCGACTGAATGCTGGCGCGCTGGTAATTAGCTTCGAAGAAAGCGGTGAGATTGCCTTCGCCAGCGAAATTGTATTCGCCATATGCCATGGCATTGAACAGTTTCTGCTCACTCAGGAACACCTGATCGAGATCAGCGCCATTGGTGTTGACGTCTTGGAAATCGACATCGCGAATGCCGTCGCCATTGCGGTCAACCGGGTTGCCGAAAGCATCGGTTGATTCGCTGAAATCAGGAATTCCGGTGTTGCCATTGCCCGGCTGGAAATAGATCGAACCGAGGCGCGTGAACGGGTTGAAGATACGGCCAGAGATGCCCGCGATCTTACAATTGGATTCCGAGACCGAAACCGTGCCGCCGCTGTCGTCAAGCACATTGGCATTATCGCGCAGA
Organism: uncultured Porphyrobacter sp.; assembly: GCA_964505255.1. GTDB lineage: Bacteria > Pseudomonadota > Alphaproteobacteria > Sphingomonadales > Sphingomonadaceae > Erythrobacter. The sequence goes on along the minus strand of CAZDHB010000007.1, from coordinate 24,808 downwards.
CCGATGGTCAGGATATTGCCGTTTTGATCGATTTCGCGGTGCTCGTCACAGCCTTGGAAGAACCGGCGATCACGCAAGCGGATCGTATCACGGTAATCATATTCCGCACCAAAACCGACAAAGCCGCGGTCAAAGTTCAGACCGTAAGCGGCGCTGAGCGTATAATCTTCACCGGAGCCATCAGGGTTGAGTTCACCGCGGGCGAACAGCTCAAGACCGTCAAAGTCTTTGCGCAAAATTACGTTCGCCACACCGGCGACCGCGTCCGAACCGTAAACCGAAGACACGCCATCAAGCAGCAAATCTGTACGGTCAATCAAAGAACCCGGGAGCAGGTTGATCGATGGCGATGTCGGCGCACCTTCCACACCGGCAGGGGCAAGGCGGCGACCGTTCAGCAAAACCAAAGTACGGTCCGCGCCAAGACCGCGCAGGTTCAGCGTTTGTGAGCCGGGGCCGTTATCGAGCACGAAGCCTTGGAAGGTTGCGTCGATTTGCTGACCCGAGGCGCTTTCAGAACGCTGCAGAATTTGCGAGGGATCAAACAGACCCGCCTCGTTTTCCTGTTCCGTTGTCAGAACCTGCAGCGGTGACACGCTGTTGAATGTGTCACGCCGAATGCGCGAACCGGTCACAACAATATTACCCGCAGCAGGCGCTTCCTCGGCGCCGTCATCGGTCACATCGACCTGCTCTTCTTCCTCTTGAACAGCTTCTTCAGGCTGATCAGCGTCTTGCGCAAAGGCAGGATTGGCAAAGCCAAGCGCTAAGGCAGATACGGTGCACGCCAAAGTGGCCGTAGCATTGGTGTTCAGAATTTTCATGTTTTCTCCAGTCGCGACATGTTCGAAACTGGTGTTCCCACTCCAGATAGGCTGGCCCCTAAAGCCGCCCATCCCTCAAAGGCTATGAACCGCACAAAATTCGGTTCCTACCCCTAAGCCCCAGTCCCTAGATGTCGTTACAATGCAATAGTCGCTTTGACCTTGTCAAAGAGGTTAAGCGAAAATGAATGTCCTGTTGCGTGAATCCCACAGGATACCCGGCCAGCACGCTCTCTGCGCAACAAATGAACCTTTTACGCAAGGTCATTCATTCTATTGTTACATCGTATTCCGGAACTAGCTTACCGCCATCTCCAATGCACCATCCCCTTCGTCGATCGCGACTCGGGAACCGTCAGGAACTTTTCCGGCAAGAATCATATCGGCCAGCGGATCCTGCACATAGCGCTGCACGGCACGTTTCAATGGCCTTGCGCCGTAGACCGGATCATAACCGACCCGGCCCAGCCATTTGAGCGCGCCATCGGTCAGCTCGAGGACGATCTTGCGATCATCCAGCAGCTTTTGCACGCGGGCAAGCTGAATGCTAACAATCGGTGCCATGTGTTCTTGCGCCAGCCGGTGGAACAGGATCGTCTCGTCCAGCCGATTGAGGAACTCGGGGCGGAAATGGGACCTTACCACTTCCATAACTTGCGGTTCGACATCGGCGACCTTCTGATCATCATCCATATTGGCGAGGAACTGGCTGCCAAGGTTTGAGGTGAGAATGATCAGCGTATTGGAGAAATCCACCACGCGCCCCTGACCATCGGTTAGCCGTCCATCATCGAGCACTTGCAAAAGCACATTGAACACATCGCTATGCGCTTTTTCCACCTCGTCGAACAGCACCACCTGATAGGGGCGCCGGCGGACCGCCTCGGTCAGCACGCCGCCTTCTTCATACCCAACATAGCCAGGAGGTGCACCGATCAGACGGGCCACCGCGTGCTTCTCCATAAATTCGGACATATCAATGCGGACCATGGCTTGATCATCATCGAACAGAAAACCGGCCAATGCCTTGGTCAGCTCGGGCTTGCCGACGCCGGTGGGCCCCAGAAACAGGAATGAGCCCAGCGGACGGCCCGGATCCTGAAGACCGGCCCGCGCCCGCCGCACAGCTTTCGATACGGCGTCAATCGCCTCTTGCTGGCCGATCACCCGCTGCCCGAGGATTTTCTCCATCTGAAGCAGTTTCTCGCGTTCGCCCTCAAGCATCTTGTCGATCGGAATGCCGGTCCAGCGCGACACCACGCTCGCGATATCGTCCTCGGTCACTTCCTCTTTCAGAAGCGCATTCTCGGTTTGACCAGCGGCCTCCTCCAATTGCTTCTCCAGCGCCGGGATCGTGCCATAAGAAAGCTCGCCCGCCTTTGCCAGATCACCGGCCCGCTCCGCTTGTTCAAGCTCGATCCGGGCCGCATCCAGCTCTTCCTTTACACGGCCTTCTGCTTGGATCTTGTCCCGCTCGTTTTGCCAGCGCGTGGTCAGTTCCAAGGATTGCTGCTCTAGCTCGGCCAGTTCCTTGACGAGTTTCGCAAGCCGGTCTTTCGACGCTTTGTCATTTTCCTTCGACAGCGCCTGCTCTTCGATTTTGAGCTGGATAATACGCCGGTCGAGGCTTTCGATCTCTTCCGGTTTTGATTCCACTTCCATTCTGATGCGGCTGGCCGCCTCATCCATCAGATCGATGGCTTTGTCAGGCAGAAAGCGGTTCTGGATATAACGATTGGAGAGCTGGGCCGAGGCAACAATCGCGCCGTCCGTAATCCGCACCCCGTGATGCAGCTCGTATTTGTCTTTGATGCCGCGCAGGATCGAAATTGTGTCTTCAACGCTGGGTTCGTCAATATAGACAGATTGGAAACGCCGCTGCAGCGCCGGGTCTTTCTCGACATATTTTTGATATTCATCGAGCGTGGTTGCCCCGATGCAATGCAGCTCGCCGCGCGACAAGGCCGGTTTGAGCAAGTTCGAGGCATCCATCGAGCCTTCCGATGCACCCGCCCCGATCAGCGTGTGCATTTCGTCGATAAACAGGATGATCTGGCCATCAGCGCCTTTCACCTCATCGAGCACAGTCTTGAGCCGTTCCTCAAACTCGCCGCGATATTTCGCACCAGCAATCAATGCCCCCATATCGAGGCTCATCAAAGTCCGCCCTTTGAGGCTGTCTGGCACATCACCATTGGCAATCCTGAGCGCAAGCCCCTCGGCAATGGCGGTTTTACCGGTGCCCGGCTCCCCGATTAGCGCCGGATTATTCTTGGTCCGGCGCGCCAAGATCTGCACAGTGCGGCGGATCTCTTCATCGCGGCCAATCACCGGATCCAATTTGCCATCGCGCGCCGCTTGCGTCAGATCGCGGGCATATTTCTCCATCGCGTCATAGCTATCCTCTGCACTTGCGCTATCGGCATTTTTGCCGCCGGTAACATCCTGAATAGCCGTCTCGAGGTTTTGGATATCCACCCCTGCTGCGGCCAAGGCTTTGCCCGCATCGGTGTCTTTCGCCAGCGCCAAGGCTTGCAAAATCCGCTGCACCGGCACGAAACTGTCGCCGGCCTTTTCGGCAATCTGCTGCGCGCTATCGAGAATGCGCACGACATTGTTATCGAGACCCGGCGTTTGCTGTGCGCCGCCCCCGCTCACCACCGGCACTTTGGCCAAGGCATCATCTGCGCCATCCTCAGCCCGGCGCGCATCCCCGCCGGCGCGTGCGATGAGACCGCTCGCCATGCCTTCATTGTCTTCCAGCAGGACTTTGAGCAAATGCGCCGGACCAATCCGCTGATGTTCCATCCGAATGGCCAGCGTTTGTGCAGCCTGCAAGAAGCCCTTGGCCCGGTCGGTAAATTTCTCCAAATTCATACAAAATCGCCATTCTGAGGTGTGTTACTAGGATATAGGACCATGCGCGTTGGGAACAAGGGGCGATGCACTTGCGCAGCTTTGTTCAAGGCGCTTTCGGGCTCAAGTTGCCCGGCCGAGACTGGCGCGCTTTTGCCTTTGATGAAAAGCCGTGTCATGACGCTCTTATAAGGTCCAAAAAGGGCCTAAAATGATGCGAAAATGGGAGTGGCTGAACGCATGAGCTGGCTTGGCAGAATTGGTTTGGGCGTCCTCGCTGTGCTGCTCGCAGCCTTTATCGCGCTCGCCACATGGGAGCCGTTTTTTGCCGAAAGGCCTGACATACCCTCCACCTCGGCGTCATACGAGGCCGAGATTATCCGCGATGAATTTGGCGTCCCGCATATTTACGGCAAGACCGATGCCGATGTCGCTTACGGGGTCGCCATTGCGCATGCCGAAGATGATTTCTTCACCCTGCAGGATGTGATCGCCATGGCCCGCGGGCGGTACGGCGCGATCAAAGGAGCCGAGGGGGCAGAATTTGATTTCGTCTACCACTTGCTGGATGCACGCGGCGTCGCAGAGGAACAATACCCGACCTTGCCAGACGACACGCGCGCCTTGTTCGAGGCTTATGCGGTAGGCCTCAATGATTATGCCAAGGCGCATCCGGGCGAGCGTAAGCTGGCAAGGCTGTTCCCTGTCACCGGCATAGATGTGGCGGCCGGTTTTGCCTTGCGCCAGCCGTTCTTTTTCGGGCTGGGAAATATCATTGGGCCATTGGCTTCTGGCGAGCCTTTGCGGCGCGAGTTTGGCCCCGATATTCCGGGATTTGCGCGCCCGCTTGAGCCTCTCAATACCGAAAATCCAGACGCAGGCGCACGCGCCGAGGACGCGGGCACAGCCGCACAGACCGGCCCTTATCCCATGCCTTGGGGTGAAACCGGCGCATTGTCAGGCTCCAACGCTTTTGCGGTCCGTCCGCAAAAATCGGCGGCTGACGGCAATGGACCAACCACGCTTATTTCCAACGCGCACCAGCCTCTTCGCGGCGGAGTCGCCTGGTACGAGCTAAGCGTTGAGAGCGAGGAGGGCTGGCATTTCACCGGAGCCAATTTCCCCGGCTCCCCCTTCCCGTTTTTGGGCCACAATCGCCATTTGGGCTGGACCAATACGGTCAATCGGCCAGACATGACCGATATCTACGAGCTCGATATGTATGACACCGAGCATTATGTCCTCGATGACAAGATCATAAAGCTGGAGAGCAAAACCGTCACACTTGGGGTTAAATTTGGCCCCCTTACCCTGCCTGTGCGCCAAACCGTTTATCGCAGCGTCCATGGCCCCGTGCTGATCAATGACAAGGGCGCTTTTGCGTTCCGCTATGGCGGGATTGGCAATCTTGATCAGCTTGACGCCTATTACCGCCTCAATAAGGCTAAAAATCTTGCCGAATGGCAGGAACAAATGGCCCGCATGGACATACCCAGCACCAATTTCATTTACGCTGATGAGGCCGGCAATATCGCGTATGTTTACAATGCCGCACTGCCCAATCGCGCGGCCACAGGCGCCGGGCAAAGCGTGAACTGGCGCTCGGTTCTGCCCGGGGATCGTTCGGACCTGATCTGGCAAGAACCCGTCTCTTACGAGGCCTTGCCCAAATATATCAACCCTGCCTCAGGCTGGTTGATGAACGCCAATAACACACCGTTCAAAGCCGCTGGTCCCGGCAGCGATCTTAGCCCGGAGGATTTTGCGCCCGAATTGGGTGTGGAGCTGAAAACCACCAATCGCTCGCGCCGGGCATGGAAACTGATGAGCGAGACAGATGTGCTCGATCGGGCCAATCTGGAACGGATCAAATATGACATGACCTATGAGCGCGAAGGCTATGTGAAAGCGCTGTTTGATGAGCTTCAAGCCATGTCTTTCGCGCCCCGCAAAAGCGATGGCGAGGCGGCTGATGGCCGTTTGAAAAAGGCGCGCGATTTACTGCTGACATGGGATTTTACAGCCGACAATGACGGCCCGGCGGACGCGCTTGCCTTGCTGATGATCCGCGAATTTATGTCGGCGGAATATATGAATAAGGTCGACCAGCCCGATGTCCGCGAACAATTGCGCAAAGCAAGCGATCATTTGCACAAACACTTTGGCCGGATTGATCCGCCAATGTCGGATTTGCTGCGCTTGAGGCAAGGCAATCTGGACCTGCCGCTTGATGGCGGATCGGATACTTTGCGCGCCTCCACCACATGGGAGGTCCATGATGATGGGCGGCTCAGCCTGGTTCACGGCGACAGCTTTATCCAATGGACCGAATGGCCGGCCGATGGAGGCCGGGTGACCTCGCGCTCTATCCAGCCTTTCGGTGCCGCCACCACCCGGCCCGCTAGCCCGCATTACACCGATCAAATGCAGCTATACGTCGATCATAAATTGAAACCCGTCTATTTCTGGCGGGAAGATGTGCTAGCCAATGCCAAATCGGCCAAGACCGTGACGCACCGGCCATAGATTTTAAGGCCATAAATTCTTAGACTAGGGTTTGCGTCACCGCTTAAAGACCTTCGATGATCTGATTACAGGGATACCAAAAACCATGCTCAAATTCAGTCGTTCAAACCATGCCGCCAAAGCCCTTGCGGTCGGCGTTTCCTCGCTTGCACTCGCAATTGCCGCGCCGGCCTTGGCTGACGGGCATGGCGCGCATGCCGAAGCAAAAGGCGTTATGGCCGAGAAAATGGCCACTAAGGAAATGGTCGCAGATGCCGCGCAGATTGCGCCGCTCCCCTCGCTGATCGAACAGGTCGCCATTCCCAATACCAAATTCCAGCTTGATAATGGCCTCACCGTGATTGTCCATGAAGACCGCAAAGCGCCCATCGTCGGCGTCGCGGTGTGGTATAATGTCGGCTCCAAAGACGAGCCGGAAGGCCAGACAGGCTTCGCCCATTTGTTCGAGCATTTGATGTTCAACGGGTCCGAAAACGCACCGGGCGACTATTTCCAATATCTGCAGGAAATGGGCGCGACCGATTACAACGGCACCACCAGTTTCGACCGAACCAATTATTTCCAAACCGTGCCGCGCGGGGCGCTGGAAACCGCGCTGTGGCTGGAAAGCGACCGGATGGGTTACTTGCTGGGCGCGGTCACTCAGGAAAAGCTCGATAATCAGCGCGGCGTTGTGCAAAACGAAAAACGTCAGGGCGATAACCAGCCCGGCGGTCTGATCTTTTACGAGATCATCAAAACGCTCTTCCCCAAGCCGCATGCTTATGGCCACACGCCGATTGGCTCGATGGCTGATCTTGATGCAGCGACTATGGAAGACGTACGCAACTGGTTCCGTGACAAATACGGCCCCAACAATGCCACATTGGTGCTCGCCGGTGATATTTCCGCTGAAGAAGCGCGTCCTCTGGCAGAAAAGTATTTCGGCCCAATCGCGCGCGGTCCGGTCAACACACCCGCCGCCGCTGAGGTGACCGAGCTTGCCGAAGACGTGAAGACAGTGATGAAGGATCAGGTCGCGGCGACCAATCTCAGCCGGTTCTGGACAGCGCCGGGGATCAACAGCCGCGATCTGGTCGCGCTGACCGTGGGCGCAGAAATTCTGGGCGGACTGTCCTCCAGCCGGCTCGACAATATTCTGGTCCGTGATGAGCAATTGGCCGTGGGTGTGAGCGCGGGCAATTTCGCCTTCCAGCGTGTCGGTATCCTCAATGTAGGGGCCACTGTTCGCCCCGGGGTTGAGGCAGAAAAAGTCGAAACACGCCTTGATGAAATTATTGCCGATTTCATCTCGCAAGGCCCAACCGATGACGAGGTGCGCCGCGCCGCCACGCGCAGCGTTGCGCGCACCATTCGCGGGCTGGAGCAGGTCGGCGGATTTGGCGGCAAAGCCGTCACTTTGGCACGCGGCGAAGTGCTCTCGGGCACACCGGATTTCTACAGCGATCAGCTGGAAATTCTGGCGACGCTAACCCCTGCCGAAGTGCAAGCGGCGATGCAGAAATGGATGACCCGCCCTGCTTTGACCATTCAGCTTGAACCGGGTGAGCGCGAGGAAAACTACGAGGAGGCTGCCTCTGTCGCAGGCGCAGGCGCGCGCGCCGCAGAAGGCGCAAACGAGCTGACCGTTTCACTAGAGCGTCCAAAGCCTGGTATTTCGGGTCTTTCAGAGCTTGATTTCCCGGATGTTGGCAGCACCGTTCTCTCCAATGGCATGCGAGTGCGTTACGCCCAGCGTGACGCTGTGCCGGTGACCCGTGTGGCGCTGTCCTTCGATGCAGGATCAGCCGCTGATCCGGTTGACAAGCGAGGCCTTGAATCGCTTGCGCTTGGGCTGTTTGACGAGGGCACAGCCACCCGCAGCTCAAAAGATATTGCCGAGGCGCGCGAGCGGCTTGGCGCGGAAATTTCGCTTGGCGGCGGACAAGACCGCTCGACCTTCACTTTGACAGCGCTCTCGGCCAATCTTGCCCCATCGCTTGATTTGCTCACTGATATTGTCCGCAACCCGGCCTTTGATGAGGGCGAGTTGGAAAGGGTCCGCGCGCAAACCATCACCGGGATCGAGCAGCAGATGCGCTCGCCGCAAGGCATTGCGCAAAACACGCTGATCCCGATCCTGTTTGGTGAAGACAGCCCTTATGGGGACAGCGGCAGCGGTTCGGTTGAAACCGTATCGGCAATCACGCGCGATGATTTGATCGCCTTCAAAGACAGCTGGATCAGGCCCGACAATGCCGAGGTTTTTGTGGTCTCTGACAAGCCTTTGGCGGAGCTGACCCCGGCATTGGAAGCCGCCTTTGGCACATGGTCTGCACCGCAAGCGCAAAAAGGGGTGAAGGACTTCTCCAGCGTCGCCGAGGCGCCGACATCCCCGCGGATCATTCTGGTCAATCGGCCCAATTCGCCGCAAAGCTTCATTTACGGCGGCATGGTCACCAATGCCCGGGCACAAGACAGCAGCATTATCGATCTGGTCAATGCCAACAACGCGCTTGGCGGCAACTTCCTCGCCCGGATGAATATGAACCTGCGCGAGACCAAGGGTTGGAGTTACGGTGTACGCGGTTCCGTTTCCCAGCGCGAGAACGCGGTTGCCTATTTGGTGAGAGCGCCCGTGCAAGCCGACCGGACCGGAGACAGTCTGACTGAACTCAGCCGCGAAATTGGCAGCTTCCTATCGACCAATGGCGTCGAAGAAGAAGAGCTGACCCGGATCATCAACAATGAAATCCGCGAACTGCCCGGCCAGTTTGAAACCTCCGGCGCAGTGCTGAGAGCGATGCAGAACAATGCGCTTTACAGCCGGCCCATGAATTACCACGAAACCCTGGCGGACCGCTATCGCAGCCAAACCCGCGAAAGCCTCGACAAGGCGGCGCGCAGCGCGCTTGATCTGGGCCGTTTCACATGGGTCGTGGTGGGCGATGCCGAGCAAGTCAGACCGCAGCTTGATGCGCTGGGCATGAATGTCGAGCAGGTGGAAATGAATTGAGTTATTGACACGCATGTAAGCACAGGCGATGTCGCAGCCAGAAATTTTTACGAAACCCACTTCAAAGAGGAGATGACTATGTCCGTAGCAGGCACTTATGATTGCGTAACCAAAAGCCCGATGGGCGACCAGAGCGGTACCTTCACCGTGGTAGACGGCGGCGATGGCAGCTTCACCGGCTCCATGGCTGGCGGAATGGGCGCGATGGATGTCGAAAACGGCAAGATCGACGGCAACACGCTAACCTGGGAAATGAACATGACCGTTCCCATGCCGATGAAGCTTGAATGCGAAGCGACTGTCGATGGTGACGCGCTGAGCGGTAATGTGAACGCTGGTGCTTTTGGCGCAATGCCGCTGACCGGTACGAAAACCGCCTAAGCAGCCCTTCTGCATGGGGGCCTCAGGGCCTCCGGCAAACAAAAGGCCTCGCAAGCTTTGAAGCTGCGGGGCCTTTTTGTGTGGGGAGATGCATTGGCACGCCTATACGCCGCGCCCTGCCCATGGGCGAAAGGGGCTTAGCGCAAGATGCCTTTCAGAATGCCGCCCACCTTATCCAGCGGATTGGCGCGGAATTTGGCCTCTTCCTGCCCGATATAGCTGAAGATGCCGTCAAGCGCCTGATCGGTGACCGACGACCCGACCTTGTCGTTAGTGAGGCCCGCACGTCCCACCCATTCAGATTTTTCGCTCAATTGATCGATCTCGCGGTAAACCCCGATCTCGGTCATCGATGTATCGATCAGCGGCCTCAGCTTGCCCAGCAGGCTGTCACCGGCACTCTCGCGCAAATATTGCGTGGCGCCGTCATCCTGCTTGATGATGCCCGGCGCATCGGAAAGTGAGAGAGCGCCAATGGACTCGCGGAAAATCGGCTTGGCCTCGCCTGCGGCGGTGCCCGCAGCATCGTTAATCTTGCGTGTAATCCCGCTAAGCAGGCCCGCGATATTACCGCCGCTGCCGCCGAGCAGTCCGCCGGCCAGATCCCCCAGAGCGCCAGAACTACCAAGTCCAGAACCTCCAAGTAGAGAGCCACCGAGGTCGCCAACCAAAGGCAATTTGATCCGGACCGCCTCATCCCCGTAAAACGCGCCAGGCTGAGCCAGTTTATCGAGCGCGCTGTCCGAGGCTTGCCCCAAGAGATCAGTAAGACCCGCTGCCCGAGCAGGTGAAGGCAATGCCCCAGCCATAGCAATCAAGGCCATTCCGCCGCCGAGCAAAAACCCGCGCCTTCCCGGCAAATAGTCCCCTGAAACTGCCACCTCGGAATGGAGCCGCTGGGAAATTTCCAAATTGGATTTGCTGTGATTGTGCATTGTGCCCTCTCTTATTGCTTCGCCTCGTAATCTGCCTTGTCATCGTGCTTTTGACGCAGCCTATCCAAATGGTGTCGGCGATTTTGCTGCATCAAGATTGCGCAAGACCTGAGGGATATCACGCTGCGCCTGAACCTGCGCAATACCGAATAGGATCGGTCAAGCGATCGGCGGCCAATGTAGAAGGTTTCCGCCAAACGCACAAAAAGTAGGGGCCGCCCGATATTATCCGGCGGCCCACCACTGCGCTATCCGCCCCCCTATTGGCGGCAGCGCTCTGATGTATTCGATAACCTTCCCCTCCAACCCGAAGGTTGGCCCCGGCTGATTGCATCCCCCCAGACACAATCATCCGATCGGTTTATCAGAATACAAAACTTCGGCTAGGAATTGCGCTCCGCAAATTCCGTTGTGCCGCCAGCAGCCAATACCTTGGCTTGCCCGACCCAATCGTCACGCTCGATCCGCCCTGTGAAATTTTCAAGGTGCGGGTCGACTTCCGCGATATCAGCCGCACTCCATTTGGCGATCTGGTCAAATCGGGTCACGCCGAGCGAATTGCACAGCTTCTCCAGTTTCGGACCAATGCCCTTGATCAGTTTAAGATCATCGGGTTCGCCAACCGCAGCCGCGATCTTCGGCGCACCGGGTTCAGCAGCAGGTGCCGGAGCGGGCGTCGGAGCAGGTGCTGGTGCCGGAGCGGGCGTCGGAGCGGGCACCGGAGTAGGTGCTGGCGTAGGAGCTGCACGCGCCGGCGTCTCAGCCGCCGCCGTCAGACGGCCCCAGATCCACCAAGCGGTGATAAGCCCGATGATAAAGGCGAGGACGAACCGCAGCCAATTTTCTGCAATTAAATGAAACATGGTTTTCTCCCCTCAGCTCAAGCCCGGTCCCAAATCAGTTTGCCGATAAACAAACCAATCAGGAAAATGATGATGAGGTAGATCCAGCTTTCCAATAGAAGTGGCATATTATTCTCCCCCCTCGGCTTGGGCCTCAGCTTGGGCCTCAGCCTCAGCCGTTTCTTCACTATCAACGGTCGCATCAGACGGCACGCTAAAGGTAAACTCGATCCGGCGATTGGCCGCATTTGCACCGTCATCAGCCACTTTCAGCTGTGTCGATCCGAAGCCCGCTGTCGAGAGGCTTTCCCCCGCAACGCCGCGCTCAACCAGAGCGGTTGCAACCGCTTCTGCCCGTGCTTGGCTCAGGGCCATGTTCGCATCAGCATTGCCGGTCGAGTCGGTATGTCCGCCGATCGCCACGCTCATGCCTGAACAGCCGGACATAACGCCCGCAACGCCGTCAATCAGTTCACCAGAGCTGGCATCAATGGCCGCGCTACCACTAGCAAAGTTGATTGAATTGCCTTCCATCACAGCGTCAATTTCGCCCTGACACGAGGCCACTGCCTCGGCGCTTGGTGCTTCTGCTGCTTCTGCTGCTTCTGCGGCATCACCAATCCAGCGGACGCTGGCGACACCCGGCGTCGCCAAAACTGTCTCTTCAATGGCTGCTCTTGCGTCCGGATCATCTGTCCCGGACAGCACCGCTACCCGCGCCAGCGGATCGCGTGCCATATTAAGATCGATCCCGTCATGCTCGCCCACGGTCAAAGCCGCCCGAGCGTTCTCTTCGATCCCGTCGATGTAGCCATCGCCCCCCATTACATGCGCGCCGAAAGCGAGCAGTGAGGTAACAGCAGCACCGCACAGGAATTTTCCAAAACCCGTCATGGTCCCCCCTCTTTTTTCACTGCGATCTGTATATCCGAATCGCTTTGTAACCTAACCTTAACGAATATGCGTGCGGTCACAAAACGATGATTTATCTGGGCTACATATTTTTTTATTGCGGGTCGCCTGCTCTGCGCGCAAGTAACGCTTAAATAAGCGCTTTCATGGTTAAGGCGGCGTTATCTATTTGCTTGGCAAAAGTGCGGTTTGAAGCGCCGCTAGCAAGCGCGCCCCGGCCAATTTAGCGCCGGGTTATCCCATCAAAAAAACGCCCAGCCTAGACCGCGGTCACGCAAGCTTCTCTTTGAGAATTTGATTGACCACTTGCGGGTTGGCCTTGCCTTGCATGGCCTTCATCGTCTGACCGACAAAAAAGCCGAACAGCTTGTCCTTGCCGCCCTTATATTGCTCCACCTTGTCAGCATTATTGGCAAGGATCTCGTCAATCGCGGCGTCAATCGCTCCGGTGTCGGACACTTGCTTCAGCCCCTCAGCCTCGGCAATTTCTTGCGGAGCGCGGCCAGTTTTCAGCACAATCTCGAAGATTTCTTTCGCCTGACTGCCGGAGATCTCGCCTGCATCCTGCATCTTGAGGATCGCCGCCTGAGCCTCAGCCGTGGCATAGGCCGGGTTCGCCTCGTCACCCAGTGACTTGAAGACGCCGGGCGCGACAGACAAACACCAATTGGCGGTTTGCGTCGCCAATTTTGCCTCTGGCTTGCCAAGGGTCTTAGCGCAAACCTCCAGCAGGCTTTCAAAGCGGGCGAAATTCTCAACCTCGGCGGTGAGCACGCTGGCGTTGTAATCGGTAAGACCCAATTCCTCGATATATCTTGCACGCTTAGCATCAGGCAATTCCGGCAGGCTGGCCTTGCATTCACTCACATAGTCATCGGACAATTCCACCGGCAGCAAATCCGGATCGGGGAAGTACCGATAATCATGCGCGTCTTCCTTGCTGCGCATGGTCCGCGTTGTGCCCGTGCCCGGATCAAACAGCCGGGTCTCCTGATCAATGCTGCCTCCGCCCTCAATCACATCGACTTGGCGGTTGGCCTCATATTCGATGACTTGCATAACAAAGCGCACCGAATTGACATTCTTGGTCTCGGTCCGAGTGCCCAATTCCTCGCCCGGCTTGCGGACAGAGACGTTAACATCGGCCCGCATCGAGCCTTCTTCCATATTGCCGTCGCAGCTACCGACATAACGCAGGATCGAGCGCAATTTGCGCACATAAGCGCCGGCCTCTGCGGGCGAGCGCATGTCCGCGTTCGAGACGATTTCCATCAGCGCAACACCGCAGCGGTTCAAATCGACATAAGACATGGTGGGATGCTGATCATGCATCAACTTGCCCGCATCCTGCTCCACATGAATGCGCTCAATCCCGATGGTCTTGTCCTCTGGAATTCCCGCTTTCTCGTCCTTGTCGAGCAGCAATTGCCCCTCACCCACAATCGGATGGTAAAGCTGGCTGATCTGATAGCCCTGCGGCAAATCGGCGTAGAAGTAATTCTTGCGATCGAAACGCGACCATTGGTTGATCTTGGCATCAATCGCGAGGCCGGTGCGAACCGCTTGGCGAATGCATTCCGCATTGGGCACGGGCAGCATTCCGGGCATGGCGGCATCAATCAGGCTGACCTGTGCATTGGGCTCTGCGCCAAATTCGGTCGCGGCGCCTGAAAACAATTTGGCTTTGCTGGTGACTTGCGCATGAACCTCGAGGCCGATCACAACCTCCCATTCGCCTGTTGCGCCCTGAATTCGGTAATTGCTCATCTTACCACCATTTCTCCGCCCGCGCGGTAAATTCAGCGCGCTGCTCCAGCGCAAGGCCTGCGTTAAAGACGCCTTGCTCGTCAAACGCCTTGCCGACCAATTGCAGACCCAATGGCAAACCCTCGCTGTTGAGGCCGCAAGGCACGCTCATCGCAGGCAGACCGGCAAGCGAGGCAGGAACCGCGAAGACATCGTTCAAATACATGCCGAGCGGGTCATCATCTTTTTCGCCCAAGCCAAAACTGGCGCTGGGGGTCGTCGGGGCGAGGATCAAATCGCATGTCTGCCAAACATTTTCAAAATCCTGCGAAACCAGCGTGCGGATTTTCTGCGCCTGATTGTAATAGGCATCATAGAAACCGGCGGAGAGGACATAAGTGCCGATCAGGATACGGCGCTTAACCTCGTCACCGAAGCCTGCGGCTCTGGTGGCGGCATACATATCTTGAAGACCGGCCCCCTCGGGCAAATCTCTGAGGCCATAGCGCACCCCGTCATACCGGGCGAGATTGGACGAGGCTTCTGCGGGCGCAATAATATAATAGGCAGGCAAGGCATATTTGGTGTGCGGCAAAGAGACATCGACGATCTCCGCCCCGGCATCCTTCAGCCATTCGGCCCCCTTGTCCCACCAAGCGGCAATTTCCGCATCCATTGCGTCCATGCGATATTCGCGCGGAATGCCGACTTTCTTGCCGCTAAGGTCTGCATCAAGCATTGCTTCCCAATCGGGAACCGGCAAATCGAGGCTGGTTGCATCCTTGGGATCGAAACCGGCCATCGCGCCAAGCATGATCGCGCAATCGGTGACGTCCTGTGCCATCGGCCCCGCTTGATCGAGCGAGGACGCAAACGCCACCACGCCCCACCGGCTGCAGCGTCCATACGTCGGCTTAAACCCGGTTATGCCCGTAAAGGCGGCCGGTTGGCGGATCGAGCCGCCCGTATCTGTGCCAGTCGCAGCAGGCGCCAAACGGGCCGAGACCGCTGTCGATGACCCGCCAGAGGAACCACCCGGCGACATTTGTGTATTGGCACCATCCGGCCGGCGCCAGGGCGAGACGACATTGCCGAAATAGCTGGTCTCGTTGGACGATCCCATCGCAAATTGGTCAAGGTTGAGCTTGCCCAGCATGCCCGCCCCCGCATCCCACAGGTTCTGGCTGACGGTGCTTTCATATTGCGGGGTGAACCCTTCGAGAATGTGGCTGGCAGCGGTGGTTGCAACGCCTTTGGTAGCGAAGAGATCTTTCATCCCAATCGGCACGCCCGCCATTTTGCCGAGCGGTTTGCCATCCGCGCGCGCCGCATCGGTTCGCTCCGCCGCTTCGAGCGCATGCTCGGGCGTTGCCACGATAAAGGCATTGAGGGTCTTAGCCGCCGCGACATTGGCGTTAAAACCTTCCGCCACTTCGCGTGCGGTAAATTCACCGGACGCCACCCCGTCACGGATGGCCTTGATCCCAAGATCAGTGATTTGTGTCATAGGGCCGTCCTCACTCGATCACTTTGGGCACGCCGAAAAAGCCGTGCTCTGCCGCAGGTGCGTTGGCCAGCACGTCATCGCGCCGATTGCCGCCGGTTTTGGGATCTGCGTCGACCTCGTCCGCGCGCAAGCGAAGGGCGTTGGGAATAACCGCGGTCATCGGCTCAACATTGGACGTGTCAACCTCGCCCAATTGTTCGACAAATTCGAGGATATTGTTGAGTTCCGGCACCATCTGCTCAAGCGCGGCATCATTCAGATCGAGCCGGGCCAGAGACGCGATTTTCGCCACTGTTTGTTTATCTACTGACATGGTCTCAGCCGTTAGCCGTGCACGCGCGCGGCTTCAAGACAATGATGCTTCAATAATGCAAAGAAGAACCGCTTTCGCCAGACAATTTCGCGCATGAGGCGAGCACGCCTCAAAAAGAAAACCTCAAAAAAGAAAAGGCGCGCTGTTGGCTAAGGCGTTCAAACTTGGACCGCTATTGAGGCGGCGGAGGCCCGCCGGGTCCGCCCGGCCCAATCCCCTGTTCGGCCATCGCTGCCTGCAATTGCTGCAACCGCCGGTCAAAATCTTCCTGACTCATGAAATCGATCAGTTCGATCTCAAACTTGAGGTCAGCATTGGGGGGAATGACCTGATTGCCTTGCGGATCGGCCTGTCCCGAGGGGCCATAGCCCTTGTCCGAGGGGATATTGAGGACATATTCGCCGCCCTTTTGCATTTGCTGAGCCCCTTCGCCAAAACCCGGGATCATCCGGTCGAGCGGCAAAGGCGTGCCTTCGGGAAAGATGCCCGGCACCGGCAAAGGCATGGATTGCGATTCGTCGAACACCTCGCCAGTATCCGCGAGCGACCCCTTGTAATTGACGAAAATCACATCGGTTGGCCCGGGAGTGGGTCCGCTGCCTTGCGTAATGACATCCACGCTCAGCCCTTTGGGCATGGAACTCCAGGCAAACCCGATCGCAATCACAATCGCCGCCAATACCCCAAGCCATAATTTGGTGAGCGAGCCTTTCGCAATCGGCTGTAAAGGAACGCGGGTCACTTCTGTCATGTTCGATGTGTCCTAATGCTAGGGCTATTTTTTTAAGGCTCAGATTTTTCAAGGCTTAGGCGCTTTTGACGACCAAGCCTAATCGGCGCGAGGCTTAAAGAAAAGGGCGCGAATTGCTCCGCGCCCTCATGTCTTATTGTGTTCCTGCGATCAAGCGCAAGAGCAGATCAGTGAGGCCTGCATTCTGAGGCCGGCATTTAAGCTGGCCTCCTCACGCTTACTTGATGCCGTCACGCTCCATCCGTTTACGCTCTAACTTGCGTGCACGGCGCACAGCAGCAGCCTTCTCGCGGGCGCGCTTCTCGCTTGGTTTTTCGTAATGGCGACGCAGTTTCATTTCGCGGTAGACGCCTTCACGCTGCAGCTTCTTTTTGAGCGCGCGCAAGGCTTGATCTACATTGTTATCGCGAACCATAATCTGCATTACAAACTTACCTCAATTCCAATATGCAGGGGCCGCAAACTTGCAGCCAAACCTGCTTTCTAACCTGTCTTATTTCTGTTTCGCCCGGCGGCCTTTAACGAAGGAACGTGTCTTTCGAGTAAAGCCAAATACCAGCGAAATGTGGGCCGAATCCCTTTACAAGGACCAGCATTGCTGCGGAGCCTCTAAGCAGTGGAAACGCAAATTGCAACCATTTACCTCTCCTCCTTAGAGCGCCTTTGCACGCGCCAGCATCCCCTTTGCGGGTCACGCAGCGCTTTCCACAAGGCCCTGAGCTGGCTAGAGGGACGCAATGTCCTCTCTTTCACCCCTATCGGCAACGCTCCATGTTGCGCTTGGCGGCGCGATCGGTGCTGGCCTGCGTTATCAAGCAGGTCAGATCATCAGCGCTTCATTTGGCGCTCCGGAGGAAAGCCTGCTACCGCTGCCGACCTTGGCAGTGAATATCCTTGGCAGCTTTCTAATCGGGGTTCTGGCCGGATGGCTAGCCTCGCGCGGGGCAGGCCCGGCCGCCGCTTTGCATACAGAGCAATGGCGACTGCTCCTTGGTGCCGGGGTGCTCGGCGGGTTTACCACCTTCAGCGCGTTCAGCCTCGAGCTGGTGATGATGATCGAGCGCGGCCAATACACCATTGCGGGCCTGTACGCCGCTCTATCGCTCGCCTTTGGTATTGGGGCATTTATTGCGGGCATCGCCCTGATGCGGTTTGTTCTGAAGGCTTTGACATGACCGAGCACACAGCCCCCGATAAACAACCGGCTCCCAAACCATCTGGCGCTAAACAATCTGGCGCCAAACAAGAAGTGCGCCAGTTTACCGTCGGCGAGGATGATGACGGCATCCGTCTTGATCGATGGTTCCGCCGCAATCTGCCGCAAATCGGTTTTGCCACGGTCAGCCGCTGGGCCCGCACGGGCCAATTGCGCGTCGATGGCAAACGCGCCAAGCCCGAGGATCGTTTGTCCATCGGCCAACAATTGCGCGTCCCGCCGGGCGGCACCAAAAACGCCCGCGGCCCGCGGCCTCGCCGCCCGCTGAGCGAGACCGAGATAGCCGAGGCGCGCTCCATGGTCATTTACGAAAGCAAGAGCGCGCTGGTCCTTAACAAGCCTGCCGGCCTTGCAACACAGGGCGGCACCAAACAGAACCGGCATGTCGACGGGATGCTGGACGCATTTGCACCGGACCCCGGCCCAGACGCCAGCGATGCCGAGGGCGCCCCGCCGCCCATTCGCCCGCGCCTTGTCCACCGGCTCGACAAGGACACCAGCGGCATCCTGCTGATTGCTCGCACACCGGGGGCCGCAGCCGCCTATTCGAAACGCTTCTCCACTCGCGCCGCCAAGAAAATCTATTGGGCGCTGGTTGTTGGCGTGCCGGAGGTCAGCGAAGGCACAATCGACGCACCGCTTGCTAAACAGCCCGGGTCTGGCGGCGAGAAAATGCATGTCGATCACGAGGAAGGGCAATCGGCCAAAACCCGCTACCGGGTGGTCGAAAAGGTTGGCAAAACCGCCGCATGGCTGGAATTGCAGCCGCTCACAGGCCGCACGCACCAATTGCGTGTGCATTGCGCAGCGATGGGGCACCCGATTGTGGGTGATGGCAAATATGGCGGTCAGGATGCGTTCCTAACCGGCAGCATCAGCCGCAAAATGCATCTGCATGCCCGCCGTCTGATGATCGAGGGGCCGGGCGGAGAGCGGCTTGATGTGAGCGCTGATTTGCCCGCCCATTTTGCAGAAAGCATCGCTCACCTCGGCTTCCACGGGGAATCGGCTTTGGCTGAACCGATGCGCGATGATCCGCCCGAACGCAGCAGGGCAGAGAAAAAGCAGGCCGCACGCCAACACGCCAAACAATATCGCAAGAGCCGCAAAGGCGAGCGGCGCGCGCGCCGAACCGGCAGCGGGCAAAGCGCGCCAAAAGGGCGAAAATCCGTCAAGAAAGCGGTTGCCGGCCCCTCTAGCAGGCCCTCTGGCAGACCCTCTGGCAAACCCTCTGGCAAACCCTCTGGCAAAACCTCTCGCACACCCTCTCGCACACCAAAGGGAGGCGGACGCAAATGACCATCACGCAAGGGCCCCAAAAGCTTGCCGTATTCGATTGCGATGGCACATTGATCGACAGTCAGGCCGCCATTTGTGACGCAATGGAAGCGGGTTTTGCCGCTGCTGGCCTCAGCGCGCCTGACCGCAATATTGTGCGCCGGATGGTCGGTTTGTCGCTGCCGATTGCCATGCGCCGCCTCGCCCCTGATGCAAGCGAGAGCCAATGCAGCGCGGCTGTTGCCGCTTACAAAGACAGCTTCTTCTCCGCCCGCACCAGCGGAAGTTTGGAAGAGCCGCTCTATGACGGCATCAAGGAAGTGCTTGATAAGCTAAGCGGCTCTGGTTGGGATTTGGCCGTCGCAACCGGGAAAAGCGACCGCGGCCTCAATGCGTGTCTTGCCCATCACGGCATCGCTGATCTTTTCGTGAGCTTGCAAACCGCCGACAGACACCCCTCCAAACCCGATCCAGCCATGCTTGCTGCCGCCATGTTTGAAGCAGGCGCAAAACCGGCCGAGACGGTCATGATCGGTGACACGGTGTTCGACATCGAAATGGCCCGTGCAGCGGGGGTGCGCCCCATCGGGGTCGCTTGGGGTTATCATGAGCCGGAGGAAATGCTGAGCGCGGGCGCAGAGGCCGTTGCTGCATCAATGAGCGCGCTGGAGGCGATGCTGCTTGACTGACACCAAAGATCACGGCGCAGCGCCCGACACCGGAGCGCAAAAAACTGCCGACCCCGCGCTGCAGGGTTTTGCCTTGATGCAATTGACCCGGCTGATTGGCTTGGGAGCGGCCTTTTATGGTGCGGTGCGCGTTGGCCAATCGATCCAGACCGATATCCTTGGCATGGCCTGCCTTGTTGGCGGATCGGTCGCCTTCTTCTTCCTGCCGCGCAAGATTGCGCAAGCATGGAACAAAGAGCAGGGCAATAAGGATCAGGACGGCGAGGCATGAAACGCTTCTATAAAGAGGCGGGTTTTGGCCGCGCGCAAACTGTGCCGGACAGCAATCAAGCAAGCGGCCCGTTGTGGCAGGTTGAACTGGATGGTCGCCCTGTCAAAACGCAAGGGGGGCGAGCGCAATTGGTGCCAAGCGAGGGTCTGGCAAAATTGCTCTGCGGGGAATGGGCCGCGCAAGGCGAAGAGCTTGATCCCAAAACGCTGCCCTTGCGGGATATGACCGATTACGCCCTCGATGTGATTGCGCCCGACCCGGCCGCCTCGATCGCGCGCATTCTGCCTTACGGCGAAACCGATACGCTGTGTTATCGCGGTGATCCAGAAGACGCCTTGTTCGCCCGTCAGAGGGACATTTGGGACCCCTTATTGAGCGCATTTGAACAGCGCGAAAGCATCACCATGGTCCGTGTCAGCGGAATTATGCACAAGCCGCAAACCCCGCAGGCTATGGCGCTGTTTAAGGCGCGTTTGAGCGCGCTTGACCCTTATCAGCTGGCGGCGCTGGAGAGTTTAACCGCCCTTGCTGCATCGCTGGTCATTGGTTTGTCCGCGATTGAGGCGGAGGCGGATATCGACCTGCTCTGGTCAGCCGCCAATCTCGAGGAGGATTGGCAGATCGAGCTTTGGGGCGAGGACCTTGAGGCGGCGGAAACCCGCGCGCGCAGGACCCGCGATTTTCATGGCGCAGCGCAGTTCATCCGAGCAGCCCGCGCGGCTTAGCCAGCAAAGTCCGGGTGCTTATGGCAATGGCAGCTGCCGCTGATGGCCGCTGTGCTAGCTAGAGGCTCTGCCCGTCATCGACGGTAAACACGCCGCCGGTGACAAAACGGGAAGCATCGGATGCAAGGAACAGGATCAAATCATCCAGCGCATCGACATCGATCAAGCGCCGCCGATGCCAGCCGGCCACTTGCGCCTTGCCGCCTTCGCTCGCAAACCAGTCACCCGACAATTCGGTTGCGATATAACCAGGCTGAAGCGTGTTGACGTTAATCCCCTGACGCACCCACTCGCGCGCGAATTGCCGTCCCAGATGGGCCA
Organism: uncultured Porphyrobacter sp.; assembly: GCA_964505255.1. Lineage (GTDB taxonomy): Bacteria > Pseudomonadota > Alphaproteobacteria > Sphingomonadales > Sphingomonadaceae > Erythrobacter. The sequence goes on along the minus strand of CAZDHB010000007.1, from coordinate 3,720 downwards.
CCGCTGCTTTGCTGGCGGCATAGGCTGCGTCGCCTTGCGCGGTCATGTCGGCGGTGATCGAACCGATCAGAACGATCCGGCCCTGCTCGCTCTCGCGGCTGCCCGAGGCGATCAGACGTTTGGCCCCCTCGCGCGCGGTCAAATAGACGCCGTTAAAATTGGTCGCCATGAGCCGGTCGAGGCGCTCGGCGCTGACATCGGTTGAGCGGCCCGGCTCGGTCAATCCCGCATTGGCAATGATCGTATCGACTGTGCCGAAAACCGCCTCTGCCTGATTGTATGCCTCGATAATCGAAGCCTCTACAGTCACATCAAGCGACACGGCCAATGCCTCTCCGCCCGCTGCGTTGATCTCATCGGCTAATGTGCTGAGTTTTTCCTTGCGCCGCGCGCCCAGCACAGTCTTGGCCCCGGCTTTCGCCATCCGGCGTGCCAGATTGGCGCCTATTCCAGAGGAGGCCCCAGTGATAAGCGCAACCCGCCCAGCTAAATCGAAACTCATGAAACTCTGTTCTCCGGCTATCTCGGCAGAGGGCACCGCTGCCTACCTCGGCCTTGCTTTAGCGGTGAACTTTAAGCGGCCCGGTCAGCCAGCCCAACTCGCAATTTGGCCAGCCACATCATTGGCCGCTTGGTTGAGCGCCGCGCCCACTGGCTGGGCCTCGGGGGCAACCCCCTCGATCCGCGCTTCGAAACGCTGCGCGGTGACCGAGCCGTCCTCGCCGCGGCGAACCGCGTCGAAGCGCACGGTTACTATGCCCAATTCGCCGCCGCCGCGTGCATCAAAGCCAAATTCGCGCAGCACACCGCTAACTTTGACAGCACCGGTCATGCCGGGCATTTCTGCATCAAACACCACCCGCTTGCTCTGGCTGCGCATCGTCTCTGCGATGAGCCGGCGCAGCAAGCGCGCAGGCTTTTCCACCCAGACCGCATCCTTGAGGTAAGCAATCTCGCTATCGCTAACCTGCACAGGCACGCGCGTTACATTGAGCCGCTGAGGCGCTTCGAATTCGGTCAGGCTGATAACCGGGGCCTCACTGGCGGTAACCGGGACATCGGCAGGTGCCATTGCAGACGGGGTCAGCGTCAGCAGGCTGGGCGGAGGTTCCGAGCCCAAGCTAACACAGCCCGCGATCATCGGTAAGGCGGCCAGAGCCAAACTCCGCGCGCACAAGGCTTTGCTAATTCTCATGGCTCATAATCGGGCAATGTAGCACCGCCAAGCAGCGCGCCCGCCCCTTCATTCTCGAGTTTCTCAGTGACTGTGCGCAAGGCCTGACTGGTTGCGCGCAGATCCTGCAAAGTTGCCTCCGCCTCGGGCAAGGTCGACGTCGTCAATTGCCGGGCGGCAGGTCCGGCATCGGTCAAAGTTGTCTCAAGCGCCTGCGCAGCCCCGCTTGCCGCACCCAGCGTTGTGCGCAATTGCTGAGCCAGTTCGGCCCCCTCCTGATTGATCAGCGCATCGGTTGAGGCGGTGGCTTTTTCAAACTGGTCAAGCGCCTCGCTCGATTCGCGCAAAGTCACTTGCAATTCACCCAGCACACCCTCGATCTGCGGCGTCGCCCGGGCGAGATCAGAACTCATTCGGTTGGTGTTTTCGAGAATTCCTGCCAGCGCGGTCTGATTGTCATCATCCAGCACTTGGCTGAGCCTTTCTGTTAAGGTCGCAAGCCTTTCCAACAAGAGCGGTGCATTGGCCAGAATCTCGCCAAAGCCGCCTTTCTCGGGCGGGATGATCGGCACCCCTTCAGTGCAAGCGGTCGTCTCGCAGCTGATCGGCGGCTGACCGCTGCGCGCGCCATCGAGCAGAATTGTCGAAACGCCGGTAAATGAGCTTTGGATGGAGGCGGTTGTCCCGACCAGAATGGGCACATCGCCTTCGACCTGGACCCGCACGCGGACAAATTGCGGATCCTTGCGCCACAAGGTTATCTCGCGCACTTGCCCAACCGGAACGCCGGCGAAGGATACCTGCGATCCATTGGCTAGGCCGGCCACCGATTGCTGGAAGAAAATGTCATATTCCTGCCGGTCAGTGCCGCCCAGCCGCGCAATCCAGACAATAAAGGCTGCCAGAGCTGCGAGCAAAAGGAGCGTGACAGCCCCTACCCAAACATGATTGGCCCGCGTTTCCATAGCGTCCCCTATGCCCTGCCCCGACCCGACTTGTCGAGCGATTTACCGCCCCCGCCCGGTGCAGAAACCGCGCTAGCCCCGCTCTCGGCGGTTTTGCGCGAGGCGGCCAGCACAGATTGCGCCGATTGCGCGGCGCGGCCGCGCGGACCGCAGAAATACTCTTGAATCCAAGGGTGATCATAGCCCATCAGATTGGGGACCGTATCCACCGCAATCACGCGTTTATCAGCCAGCACCGCCACCCGGTCACAAATCTCGTGCAGAGTATCAAGATCATGCGTGATCAGAAAAACGGTCAGCCCAAGCGTTTCTTTCAGCTCGCGCGTCAAACGGTCAAATGCGGCGGCGCCAATCGGATCAAGACCGGCCGTTGGCTCGTCCAGAAACAAAAGCTCTGGATCCAAAGCCAGCGCGCGGGCGAGGCCAGCCCGTTTCTTCATGCCGCCTGAAAGTTCAGCCGGGTATTTGTTGACCGCTTCTTCGGGGAGGCCTGACAAGCGCACTTTATAGCAGGCAATCTCGCGCCGCAGATTGTCAGAGATATCAGGATAAAACTTGCGCAGCGGCACTTCGACATTCTCGCCCACGGTCAGCGTCGAAAACAAAGCGCCGCCTTGAAACAAGACGCCCCAGCGATTGCGAATGCCCAGCACTTCATCCGGCTCAGCATCGGTAATCGAGCGGCCAAACACATCGATATTGCCTGCCGAGGGGAGCTGCAATCCGATGATCGAGCGCATCAGCACCGATTTGCCGGTGCCTGAGCCGCCGACAACGCCCAGAATCTCGCCCCGCCGAACGGCCAGATCGAGCCCGTCATGAACTGTCTGCGTGCCAAAACTGTTGACAAGGCCGTCCACCAATATCGGATGCTCGCCGCGATAACGCTCGTGCTCGCCCGGAAAAGCATTGCCGGGTTCACCCTCTTCAGTCGCAGTTAAACGCGCCATCAGCCCCACCCAATCTCGGTAAAGAAGACCGCGAAAAACGCATCGAGCACGATCACTGCAAAAATCGCCGTAACCACCGCCATGGTCGTGCGCAGACCAACCTGCTCGCTATCGCCGGATACTTGCATGCCGTGATAACAACCGGCCAGCGCGACAATCAGACCAAAGAACGGCGCCTTTATAAGGCCCACATAAACGTCGTAAATCGGCACCACTTCTTGGACCCGCTCCAGAAAATTCCAGAACGGAATGCCCAGCGTCAGGTCAGACACCACCGCTCCGCCGATAATCGCGACAACTGCAGCGTAGAACCCGAGCAGGGGCATCATCAAAACCGCCGCCATGATGCGCGGGATGACCAGGCTTTCCATCGGGGAAATGCCAATCGTGCGCATGGCATCAACTTCCTCGGTCAGCTTCATCGTGCCAATTTGCGCCGCGAAAGCACTGCCCGAGCGGCCAGCCACCATAATCGCCGTCATTAAAACGCCCAATTCGCGCAAAGTAATCCGGCCAACCAGATTGACCGTCAGTGTCTCGGCGCCAAATTGCGACAATTGCACCGCGCCTTGCTGCGCGATGACAATCCCGATGAGAAAGCTCATCAAGCCAACAATCGGCAAAGCGGTCA
>CAZDHB010000006.1:41823-54693 GCA_964505255.1 uncultured Porphyrobacter sp. | reverse complement strand
AGAGCTGGCCGCTCATAACGGCTAGGTCGCGGGTTCGAGTCCTGCCGGGCCCACCGAATGGGGCTATTTGAGGGCGAAAGCACTCAAGCGGCTATGTCGAAACGTGAGATTGCGTGAAATCGGTCGGGGAGTGGCGCAGCCTGGTAGCGCACCTGTTTTGGGTACAGGGGGTCGCAAGTTCGAATCTTGTCTCCCCGACCAGATTTCATAGTTTTCTCGTAAATGCCCCAGCCGCTCACGCCCAGGCTCAGCTTTCGAGCAAGCGCTGCCGAACCAAAGGCAATTGGTCATTCCCGAAATAGAGGTGCTCGCCATCAACAAAAATCGTTGGCGAACCAAAACTGCCCCGCGCAATCGCTTCGTCAGTATTGCGCCGCAAAGCGTCCTTCACCTCCTGTGATTGCGCTGCGGCTTGTAAGGCGCCGCCGTCCAGTCCGGCTTCATCCGCAATCGCGCGCAAAACCTCTGGATCGTCCAAATTGCGCTGGTCTGCGAAATAGCCATGAAAAGCGTGCTCGCAAAATTTGAAAAGCGCGTCCTGATCGCCCTCCAACGCGCAGCAAACACGCATCGCCCAAACCGATTTCACCGGATGATGCTCACTCGGAAAATTCATTGGCAAACCCGCCAACTCGGCCCATTGCAGCAGCCAATTGAAGCTCTGGCGCATTTTGGGATCAGCGGGATTGCTGCGCGCTTCATAAACGCTTTGATTGACCGCATTGAAGACGCCGCCAACCAGAAACGGCCGCCAGATAATGCTGGTCTCTGCCTCTTCGGCGATCGGCTGGATATTGTGAAACGCCAATCGCGTCCAAGGCGATGACAAGTCGAAGAAAAACTCGATCCGCGCGCTCATCCTAAGCCTCCTTTATGCCGAACAGGGTTTTGGCCGTTTCGGGGTCCTTTTGCGGGTTGCGATTGATCTGCTCGCGGCCAATTGCCATCCCGCGCCGCAGACCGGGCCGCGATTTGAGCGCCTCGTACCAACGCGATAAATGGCCAAAGCTGGGCAAATCGATCCCTTGCGCCTTGTACGTCTGAACCCAGGGAAAAGCGGCCATATCCGCAATCGAATAGTCTTCACCAGCAAGATATGTGTGATCCGCCAGACGCTTGTCCATGACACCAAGCAAGCGCTTGACCTCTTCGTAATAGCGGTTTGTGGCATATTCGATCCGCTCGGGTGCGTAGAGCTTGAAATGGCCATGCTGGCCCATCATCGGCCCGAGCCCGCCGACTTGCCAAAACAGCCATTCCAGCGCGGCTTTGCGCCCGCGCGGATCAGCGGGCAGGAACTGACCCGATTTCTCCGCCAGATAAAGCAGAATTGCGCCGGTTTCGAACACGCTGAGCGCGGCCCCGCCATCATCAGGTGCATGGTCCACTATCGCCGGGATCCTGTTATTCGGGCTGATCGCAAGGAATTCCGGCGTGAATTGCTCGCCCCGCGCAATATTGACCGGCAGGACCTTATATTCCAGCCCCGCCTCCTCAAGCATGACAGAGATTTTCCATCCATTGGGCGTCGGCGCGAAATACAGATCGATCATTGTGTCCCTCCTTTTCTTGAATCTGATTGCCGGCGAGACTTTATTGGCCAGACCTTATTGCCGGCCAGACCTTACTGGTTTTTCCAGCGCGGCTTTTGCTTCGTGACAAAGGCCTTGAGGCCGATGCGCATATCCTCCGAGGCCACCACGCCTAGCATCGCCGGTGCCGAAACATGCGTTGCTGTGACCACATCCGCCGCGTCAGCACCCCTGTTCATCATATCGAGCGAGCCGGCCACTGCGGTCGGGCTGACCGCGCAAATATCCTCAGCAATCGCGCGCGCCTTATCGAGCGCAGCACCCGCCTTCGTCACATGATTGACCAGCCCGTAATGCGCCGCCTCCTCAGCCTCCATCGCGCGGCCGGTCAGGATCATTTCCCGCGCGATGTGATGCGGCACAGCGTTAGGCAAGCGGAACACCCCGCTCGCCGCCGCAACGAGACCCGATTTCACCTCTGGCAAGGCAAACTTCGCAGTCTGATCAGCCACAATGATGTCGCAAGACATGGCGATTTCACACCCTCCGCCATACGCAAAGCCATTGACCGCAGCGATGACCGGCTTGGTCCGCCCCTCGCGCGCGGTCAACCCGCCAAAGCCCGATTGCGGAACCCAGCTTGGTTTGCCCGAGGCGGTGTATTTTAGGTCATTGCCGGCCGAGAAAGCCTTGTCCCCGGCGCCGGTCAAAATCGCGACCCATAATTCCCGTTCTGCCTCGAACAGATCAAACACCCGCTCCAGCTCAAAATTGGCATCTGGCGTGAGGCAATTGCGCGCCTCTGGCCGGTTGATCGTGACCTCCAGCACGTGACCTTGCCGCTCCACTAGGCAATGTTCGAAAGGACCATCAAGGCTGGTCGGGGCCGCTGGGATCAGCGCCTTGGTGCGCCCCGCATCAAAGGTGAAGCGGTTGCCCGGCCCTTTGCTGGTCACATAGACCCGGCGGCCAATAGGCTCGCGGCTCAGCATTTCCTCTATGGTCTCATCATCGCCGCGCTCGGTAACCGCGATAAAGCGGCGTCCATCGCCCAGCCGCCCGATGATATTGGCCTTTTTGGGGCCTTCGCGGGTGTAATCGACACAAAAAGTCTCAATCACTGCCTCCCCATCAGCAAAAGACGCAATCTCGGGTGAGGCTTGCTGATCAACCTGCGCCTTTAAGGCCACTGGATCAGCCTCGCGCCACCCTTGAGAGGGAGCCTTGCGCGCATAAATCCCGGCTGAATGCTTCGATAAGAAGCCGCCATTGGCTCCGATCAGGCCGTATCCCTCCTCCATCGCGCGCATCTGCCTGACGAGGGCTGCTATGCCATGCGCGGAATAGTTATTCCCCGGGCCGCCAAAGAACGGCAGGCCTCCGGTCAGGGTCAGGCCGCGCGGATCATCGGGTTCAATGCCCAGCGCCTCGCACGCAGAAAAGACCGCAATCGGGAAACAGCTGTAGATATCCATGCAAGCGATATCATCCATCGTCACACCTGCGGCCGCAAATGCTGCGTCGTAAGCCGCGCTCATGGCGACCGATGTGCTCAAATCCTCGCGGTAGGGGATCGTGTGATCGCCGATTGTCGCGCCTGAAACAGGATAGACAAACCGGCTTTGATCAATCCCTAAGCGCAGCGCCTCGCGCTCGCTCAACATGATAATCGCCCCGCCCAGATTGACTCCGTCTTTCGCCACCATGGCGCGCGTGAACAGATCGGTGATCGGCGGGTTTTTGGCTGACGGCTGAGCGATTTCCTCGGCCGTAAAACTTTGCGGGAACATAGCTGAGGGATGCGCCTTAGCTACATCAGAAAAAGACGCGAACAATTTGCCGCATTCCAGCGCATACTCCTCACGCGAAAGACCCAGCTTTGCCCGCCGCGCATGATCGAACAGCGTGTACATGCCCGGGATCGCGGTCAGCGCATTGGCCAATTGTTCGTAATCCAGCGTTTCGCCCGCCTTGCCGCGCCGGTCCTGCACCGTGATGCCGAAATCATCCTTTAACGGCTCGCTCCAGTCAGCCTCCGCCTTGGCCCGGCGCAGCGCCTTTTGATTGGCCAAAGCTTCTGAGCCCGCAATCAGAACACCGCTAACCGCGCCCGAGGCGATTTTGCCCGAAAACTCATTGACCAATTGCTGCGGCGATTGACCGCCAACCGAGGAATAGACCGCTTCTTTGGGATGCAAGCCGATGCGGCTGGCCAGCGCCAGCGGCGGGCTGTCGGGATCGCCATAAGGGCTTTTGAGAGCGCCGCCAGAATCGGAAAATGTGCGGACCAATGCGATCGCATCAAGGGCTTCGATCAGCGCCCCGGCCGCGCTTTCGTCCCCTTGATCGCCAATCGCATCGACGAGCGCATTATGGGCCGCCTTTTCCATCAAATCCATCGGGCTGGAGACTTGGCTGAGGTCGCTCGGCACTTGCTCAACCACTTCGCCCACGCCAATGATGACCACTTGTTCCATATTTGCCCTCAGCCCGTCATTTGCTCGTGTTTTTACTGGATCTGTCTTAGCCCATTCAAATCGGCCTTCCAGCCTCAATTTGCACAGGGCGCAATCCGCTGCCATGCGCTAGTCTGGCCCAGCAAAGCTTAGCCCTGCGGAGCGATCATTGACCACCAACAAAGCGACTGATCCAAAACCGGGTGACGCGGGGCAGAAGGCGTCTTTCGCGTTTGACAAGCGGGCGATCTGGGCAATTGCATTGCCTGCCATGGTCACCAATGTCGCAACCGCCCTGATCGGCCTTGGCGATATGTGGATCGTAGGCCAGCTTGCCAATGCCCCTGCGCAAGGGGCGGTCGACATCGGCGCGCGGATCTTTGCGGTGCTGTTTACAGTCATGAATTTTCTCAAAAGCGGGACGACAGGTCTTGTGGCGCAGGCCGGAACCCGCAGCGGTGCCAATTCACAATATGCCGTGCTGATCCGCGGCATGTTCATCGGCCTCGTGATTGGTGCGCTATTGCTGCTGCTAAAACCGCTATTGCTGCCCTTAATGCTGAGCGCGCTGGGGGCCTCGGATGCGGTTCTCACGCAAAGCGTGATCTATGCCGATATCCGCTATTGGAGCGCGCCTGCGGTGATGCTCAATCTGGCGATGATCGGATTTTTGGTGGGTCGCCGGCAAATGACCGCCGTGCTGATTATCGAGGTTGGCTACAATGCGCTCAATATCGCACTGGGCTTGTGGTTCGTGCTGGAGCTGGACTTTGGCATTGCCGGGATCGGCTGGTCGAGTGTGATTGCCGAATATGCCAAGCTGCTGGTGGTGGGCTTGCTGATTGCAAGGTTAGCGCGCGATAGGGGCGGCGAGCAGGCGGCACAGGCTGCCCAGCCGCTAAGCCAAGGCATCATAAGCTGGCCTCAGCTAAAACCATTTCTGGCGGTCAATCGGGATCTTTTTTTGCGCACTGTGATCCTGATGCTGGTGCTGGCTGTGCTGACCCGATTGTCAGCCGAACGCGGCGAGGTCACCTTGGCCGCCAATGGTATTATCTATCAGCTGTTTGTCCTGACCGCGCTGCTGCTCGACGGGTTTGAAAATGCTGCGCAAGTCTTGAATGCCGAGCGCCTCGGCGCAAAGGATGCGGCAGGCTTCAAGCGCTATATTAAAGCCATTTTGATCCGCGGCTTTGTCGCAGCCGCATGCGTTGCGGCAGCCTTCGCTGTGTTTTCCGCCCCCGTCTTGGACAGCTTTGCCGCGACCAAGGCGATTGCCGAAAATGCGCAATCCAGCGCTATCTGGCTTATCCTTATTCCCTTCGCAGGGGTTGCCGGTTTTGTCTTTGACGGGGTTTTCGTCGGCGCCAGCTGGACCCGCGCTATGCTGGCATCGATGCTGGGTGCAGCAATGGTGTTCGCCATCGCGGTATGGCTGACATGGCCGCTCGGCAATCAGGCGCTGTGGGGCAGCTTTGTCCTGTTCCTTGTCGCCCGCGCCGCATTTCAGGCTGCGCTGATCCCCAGGCTCTCGCGCCAAAGTTTCGCACAGTTTCACGAGCCAACAGATGGGCACAATGCCCGCTATTAAGCGATACTATTCCTCAGCCGTTTTGATCGGCGCCGACTGATCGGCCAAAATGCCCACGACTTGTGTCCAGACGGCGACATTTTGCCGCAGCTGCGCCTTGTCAATCTTATCAAGCGTATCATCCGGGGTGTGATGCAAATCGAAATAGCGTGTTCCGTCCTGCTGCAGATCAATGATCGCCCCGCCCTGATCGCGCATAATATTCAGATCAGCCCCCCCGCTCGCCCTGATCGAGGAACCCGCCACGCCAAAGCGCGCCACGCTGGAGGTTAGTTTCGCATGCAAAGCCGGATTGCTTTCGCGGAAATTGCTTTCAAAGCGCCAAATCCGGTCCGCGCCAAAATCGCTTTCCAGACCCACGCCCATGGGTTCGTCCGCATGCGCCGCAGAATAGGCTTTGGACCCCCACAGACCGGTCTCCTCTGCGCCGGCCATCAAGACCCTGACCGTGCGCAGCGGTTGGCCAGCGCGGCTAACATTGAGAGCCGCCGCCGCGATAATACCGCAGCCTGCCCCGTCATCAAAAGCGCCGGGCGAATTCCACCAGCTATCGATATGGCAGGCGAGCAGAACTGGCGGCAGCGAGGGATCACGCCCAACAATCTCGCCCACGACATTGCCGCTCATCGTGGTGCCGATCTGGCGCGGATTGACCTCTAGCCGCAATGTAATCGCCCGGTCGCCCGCGCGGGCAAACATCCGTTCCAAATTTTCTGCATCGGGCACTGACATGGCCGCGGCTGGCGTGGGATCGACACCCTCCGGCCAGCTTGTTCCGCCGGTATGCGGGTTGCGGTGATAGTCGGTCCCGACTGCCTTGATGACAGTTGCCAGCGCGCCTTTGCTGGCGGCGATCCCTGCCCCGACCCAGCGCGCGGGCCCCGCAAACCCATAATGCGAACCATCCATCGCTGGACGCATTTGGTGACTGATATAGGCGATCTTGCCTTGCAAACTCCCTTTGGGAGCCGCGCGCAGATCATCCACCGTCGGGAAGAACACAACCTCTGCTTCTATTCCGCCAACCGGTGTCGCGGCGCTATTGCCCAAAGGTTGAATCACCAATTCTTGCGCAAATGGCGCGGTGATCGCGGCGCGGTGGATATTGCCCGGTACCCATGTTTCCATTTCGAACGGTTCGTTCGCGACATTCTCGAAACCGGCCTGCCTCAGCCACGCCATGGCCCAATCGCGGGCGCGGGCCTCGGCCTCTGTGCCTGCCTGACGCGGGCCGACCTCGGTCGTGATGCCTTCGACAAAGTCCCACGCAATCCGGTCGCTGTCATAGGCTGCATCGGCAATTTCTGTGAGGTCATCACCTGCCAAGGCCGAGCCGGGAACAGTACTAAGGGCGAGCGCGCAAATTGCGGGAAAAAATCTTCTCATGCAGCGACAGCTATCCTTGAGGCGGCTTGCTTGCAAGTGCAGTGAGTGTTGGGGTTCGCCTGCCGCGCGCGGCGCAGCGCAGGAGAGCCATGGCGCAAAACAAATCGGGCAACGCCAATGCCGACTTGCCCCCTGCACGCACACAGACTATCTGCCCGTCATACAGCGCAGGGAAAAGTCCTGCATCATTTTCACCGACCCCAAAAGGACATTTTTCGCAATGGCTGCCCAATATGCTTTCGTCATGAAGAACATGACCAAGAGCTTCCCCGGTGCGCAAAAACCTGTGCTCTCGAACATCAATCTGCAATTCTACCAAGGTGCCAAAATCGGCATCGTTGGTCCCAATGGTGCGGGCAAATCGACTCTGATCAAAATCATGGCCGGGATCGACAAGGATTTCCAAGGCGAAGCATGGGCGGGCGAGAACATCACCGTTGGCTATCTGGCGCAGGAGCCGGAGCTGGACGAAAGCAAGACCGTGCTCGAAAACGTCAAGGATGGCGCGCGCGATATTGCCGATAAGGTCGACCGCTTTAACGAGATTACCGGCCTGATGGGTGATCCCGACCGCGATGATTTCGATGATCTGATGATGGAAATGGGCACTCTGCAGGAAGAAATCGATGCAGTCGATGGCTGGACCCTCGACAATCAGCTGGAAATCGCGATGGAGGCGCTGAGGTGCCCTCCGTCTGAAAATTCGGTCGAAAATCTCTCCGGCGGCGAAAAACGCCGGGTCGCTTTGACACGTCTACTGATCCAGAAACCCTCGATCTTGTTGCTGGACGAGCCAACCAACCACCTTGATGCAGAAAGCGTCAATTGGCTCGAAAACCACCTCAAGGAATATGCCGGCGCCGTGCTGATGATCACGCACGACCGCTATTTTCTGGATAATGTCGTGGAATGGATTCTCGAACTCGATCGCGGTTCCTATTATCCCTATGAAGGCAATTACTCGACCTATCTCGACAAGAAGGCCAAGCGGCTTGCGCAGGAAGACCGCGAGGAAAGTGGCCGGCAAAAGGCATTGTCGGAAGAGCTCGACTGGATCAGGCAAAACCCCAAGGGACGTCAGACCAAATCCAAGGCACGCCTGCGCAAATTTGAACAGCTTCAGGATGCGCAAAACGACCGCAAACCGGGCAAAGCGCAAATTGTCATTCAGGTACCCGAGCGCCTCGGCGGCAAAGTCATCGAGGCCAATGGCATCTCGAAAGCCTATGGCGACAAGCTGCTATTCGAGGATTTGTCTTTCCAATTGCCTCCGGGCGGTATCGTCGGTGTGATCGGCCCCAATGGTGCGGGCAAATCCACCCTGTTCAAAATGATCACCGGTCAGGAAACGCCCGACAGCGGCAGCATCGCTTTGGGTGATACGGTGCGGCTGGGCTATGTTGACCAGAGCCGCGATGATTTAACCCCCAGCAACAATGTCTGGGAGGAAATTTCTGACGGGCTCGATTACATGTCCGTCAATGGTCACGATATGTCGACGCGGGCCTATGTTGGCGCGTTCAATTTTAAGGGCTCTGACCAGCAAAAGAACGTCGGCAAATTATCGGGCGGTGAACGCAACCGTGTGCATATGGCGAAAATGCTGAAGGAAGGCGGCAATGTTCTGCTGCTTGACGAGCCGACCAATGATCTCGACGTGGAAACCTTGCGCGCATTGGAAGATGCGATTGAAAACTTTGCTGGCTGCGCGGTCGTTATCTCGCACGACCGTTTCTTCCTCGACCGGCTGGCGACGCATATCCTCGCCTTTGAGGGCAACAGCCATGTCGAATGGTTTGAAGGCAATTTCGAAGCCTACGAAGAGGACAAAAGACGCCGCCTTGGCGATGCCGCCGACCGGCCAACCCGGCTGGCGTATAAGAAATTGACGCGGTGAGTTTGAATGCCTGGGATCGTCGCTTTGTTATTGCTTGGTTTGGCAATTGCATTCGGCGTTTTGATCTGCGGAGCCGCCTATTGGCTTTTGCGCCTCAGCCCTGTCAAAAAGAAGCAATCTCAATTTACGATCGCAGCGCTCCTTGGGCTTGCCGTAAGCGTTTCTATCTGGTGGGATTTTGACCGCTATCAAGAATATGAGATCGACGAACTTTCTCATAGCAACGTTGTATTGCCCGCTATTAACGCAGGGGCAAAATATAAGGCTGGCTTTGGCTTTTCAGAGGGTCTTTCTGATGGAACATACTATCGCCTTGAAATGAAACCCGATGCCTTTCAGAAATTTATTACGCAAAGGCCGCATGAAAAAGTTGAAATAGGCAAACAGCCCAATGGTCCAGAAAGTCACTATGGACCCGATTGGTTCAACGAGCCGGAATGCGACGCGGCAGTCAAATACGAGCCAGATTATCGATCAGCTGAATTGGATATCGACCAATACGATCTTTATTACTGCGCTGAGCAGCAACTTTTGGACGTAGTGAGCGTCCGAATTTAGGGTTCACGCCTAAGTTTAGAGCAAGCCTAAGGCACAACCCACTGCCCCGCCCAATCGCCGCTAGCATCCCGCTCAAACTGAGCGCGGCGGTGGGCCTGTATCGGCCAAATAGAGCCAATCGATCTGACCGGTCTCAGCCAAGACAATCGCGAAGTCTTCGCGTGCAGGCGCGACTTGTTCTTGGCTCGGTTGCAGCCCCTCAGCCCAATCGGGCAGGCCCGAAATCGCGCGCTCAGAAACCGCTCCCGGTGCGTCCACCACAAGATCGCATCGCTGAGCAAAGTTGGTGCTCGCCTTTGAGGGCAACAGCCATGTCGAATGGTTTGAAGGCAATTTCGAAGCCTACGAAGAGGACAAAAGACGCCGCCTTGGCGATGCCGCCGACCGGCCAACCCGGCTGGCGTATAAAAAGCTGACTCGTTAAGCGGCGTTTCAGCAAGGCGCGCCTAGACGCCGCCCTCATAACAAACCTCACAAAGAGGTTGTTGGGAGGGGCCGTGCATCAGTCGAACAAACGAAAGGCCGCCCCTTGGACGTGGCCGATATGCATAGGCCTCGCCTATTTTGGTTGCGCTTGGATTGCCCTGCAATTGACCAGCGGCGAAGACGGTATTGCCGCGATCTGGCCTGCCAGCGGGGTGCTGGTTTCGGGTTTGATCCTAATGCGCGGCAAGCGCCGCAAATGGGTGTGGGTCAGCGTCGGAATTGCTTCTTTCATAGCCAATCTGATCGGTGGCAGCGGGGTGCTGGCGGCGGCGGGCTACACTATCGCCAACTTGCTCGAAGGGGCGTTGTTGGTTTGGGTGATGGAACGGCTGATCACGGGAAAACTCAGCTTTTCACGCCCAACTGTGCTGGCGGTGTTCACCCTTGCCAGCTTCATTGCCAGCATATTTAGCGCCATTGTCGCCGGAATTTTGACCGCCAGCTTTGCGTCTAGCTTTCTCTTTTCGTGGTTTACGACCGTTCTGCTGGGCATCTTGTCGGTTACTCCGGCGATCATGTTCATCGCGCAGAACCCTGAGAGCCGGGCGAAGCTGATTTCATTTGCCGCCATTTGGGTGTTTGCCTTCGCGATTATCTGCGCCGGCCTTGCTTTTGGCCAGTCATCCTATCCTTTGCTGTTCCTGCCAATCATCGCGGTTCTGTTTGCCACGGTGTCGCTCGGTCTCGGGGGAAGCGCGGTCGCGATGCTGATGGTTGTTGCAATCGGCTCAATCCTGACCGCCAGCAAACGCGGCATTGTCAGCGTTGTATTCCAGACAATTGAAGAGCAAGTATTGTTCTTTCAATTCTATGTCGTCGCGATGGTCCTGTCGGTCCTGCCGGTGGCCGTGTTGCTCTCGCGGCACCGGCTTGATTTGTCGCGGATCGAGGCCAGCAATGCCTTGCTCAGCAAGGCCGAGCGGACAGCCAAGATTGGTCATTGGCGTTTTGATTTCGAGGGGCAGAGCATGCATTGGTCGCAAGGCGCCTTGAAAATGCTTGGCGATACCGCCGCTCCGCCAGCCGATATTGAGGGATTGATCGCGCGCCATCACAAGGACGATCAGCACCGCATTCGCCGTGCATTCGGTGCAGCCCTTGCCGGTGGGCTTCCGTCCCGGTTTACGGGCCGAATTGAGACTGGAGGCGATGCGCCAAATGCGACCCCTTTGGCTGACGCTGCTTCCGAGGCTGTGGCTGAAACCAGAGAGCGGTATCTGCCGATCGAGACCCGCAGCGAGATCGAGTTTGACGATGAGGGCGAGATTGCCGCGATCTTCGGCGTCATTCGCGAAGTCGGCCAAGGCGAGCCTTAATCCCTTAGTCCCTTGGCGCAGCGGCCTAAGGCGTGACCCAGCGCCCTTCCCAGCCTCTCTCACCGCGATCCAGTTGCGCGCGCAAATGGCCGGTATGCGCCAAATAGAACCAATCCAACTCCTTCAGCTCAATCACCAGAACCGCGAAATTGGCCCGCGCAGGGAGCACTTGCTCCTCGGTTGGCTCGACCCCCTCAAACTCGGCAGGCAGCCCGCTGCTCGGCTTGTCAGATGCGCCGCCCGGCCCCTCCCCCAAATAACAGCGGCGCGCAAAATTGGTGCTTTGCGCCCAAGCTTCATCGGCTAGCGGGGTGTCTGTTTCAATCCGGCCTATCCCGCGCGCCCGGATCTGAACTTTTTCGGGCTTGTCATAAAACAGAACGCCAACTGGTGCGCCGCTGCCAATGATCTTGCATTTGGGCGCCCTTAGATCGGTATGAAAACGCAAACTCCATGCATTGGCATCAAAGGCTCGCAAAATCATGATTCGCGCATCCGCATCTGCGGTTGCCACGACCGGAGATTGCATGGGCAATTTACGGCTTTTGGCAGCCGCGCCCAAACGGTCGGAAATATCCGCCAACACTGCCTCGAAACTATCTATCATGCCTCCTCAACGCCTTGAGAATGGCAATTTGTCAAGCGTAGTGATGTTAATTTTCAACCCATTTAACATGAACAGATGCCGTAACCTTTGGTTCAGCTTTGTGTCAGGGCGGAATGGCTATCCCTTTTGAGGTCGACACGAGAGGTGATCGATGCCGCAGTTGGTGGAGCGGCTTTTGTTAAAGGAGATGCTCCATGAATACGCCCGACCCCTATCTGCGTAATCCTGCGATACCGCACAGTGCATCGGAGGCTTCGCCAGTTGCTTCTTTGGCCATTTCGTCAGCCATGATCGATCATGCCTCAGCCGATTGGATGCCGGACGCACTCAAGCGCAGCTTGCTGAAATCAGGCGCGCTGACCGCTTTGGCTCTGGCGCTTTCTTTCGTCAGCCCTGTGACCGGGATTGAGACCATGGCGAGCGCCAGCGCGCTCGAAAGCGCCGCTCAGCAAAGCCGCTCAGAACGCCGATCCGTGCGTCAGTCCAATCGCGGCAGCCGCCAACAGGTTCGTCAAGAAAGGCGCTCGACACGCGCAGCCAGTCGGCCGCAGCGACGCGAGGCGCGCCAAGAACGGCGCACCGTCAGCACGCGCTCCAATCAAACCCGCACGACCTCGCGTTCAGCCCCGCGTACGACCCAAAGCGCGCAGCGCGCTCAGCGGCAACGCACCAATGCCGAATACATGCCGCAGTTCCAAGAGCGGCAACGCGGCGAACGCCGGGTTCAAGCGGAAAATTCGCGCGAGCGGGCCCGGCGCTCTTCCGGGGACCGCACTAACCGAAGCGTAACCGGCCGCGCGTTCCGTGATGGCTCACGCTCAGAGCGCCGCGACAATCGCCAGGAAAGCCGTTCTAGCCGCCGCGACAATCGCCAGGAGAGCCGTTCTAGCCGCCGCGACAATCGCCGCGATGCCCGCAGCTACCGCCAAGGACAGCGGGATAGCTATCGCAGCAGCCGCGCCGAGCGGCGCCAATATCGCAATTACAAGCGCTGGAACAGGCGCGCATGGCGCCAAAACCAGCGGTACAATTGGAACCGCT
>CAZDHB010000006.1:25510-41723 GCA_964505255.1 uncultured Porphyrobacter sp. | reverse complement strand
AAGCGCTGGAACAGGCGCGCATGGCGCCAAAACCAGCGGTACAATTGGAACCGCTATCGCTATCACAACCGGGGTTTGTTCAGCCTTGGACGGTATTACGCCCCATACCGCAGCTATCGCTATAGGCGGCTCAGCATTGGGTTCTTCCTAGACAGCGTCTTCTTTGGCAATCGCTATTGGATCAGCGATCCGTGGCGCTACCGTTTGCCACAGGTTTACGGCCCGTATCGCTGGGTGCGGTACTATGACGATGTGCTGCTGGTGGATCGCTACACCGGCGAAGTGGTGGACGTTATTTACGACTTCTTTTGGTAGCAAGACCAGCGCTGGTTGCTTGGGCTATGAGGGAAGTCCCGGGTTACCACTTGGTCCCCCCGCCGAGGCTCGTTTGGGCGCGGCGGGGGTTTTGCGTTGCGAACCCGAGCGGGCTGAATTCACGCGCTGCGACTTAGACTTTGCCAAATGGCAGCATGCGGAACAATCCGCCGCTTTTGTCGAAAAATGTGTGTTT
The DNA here is from genome assembly GCA_964505255.1 of uncultured Porphyrobacter sp. GTDB lineage: Bacteria > Pseudomonadota > Alphaproteobacteria > Sphingomonadales > Sphingomonadaceae > Erythrobacter. Next base: position 41,212 of record CAZDHB010000006.1, on the reverse strand, counting down.
GAGCGCGCCCAGAATATGCAAACCGATCAGGATCAGCAAAATCTCACCGCCTTGGGAATGGAACCCGATGATCGTTTTGGCCATACCAAAATCCTGCGCTACCGGCAGCTGCGGAATGGTGAACAGCCCGAGCATATCAATCGGACGGCCGGCAAATGAACCAGCCAGCCAGCCACCAATCGGCAAGCCAATCAGCAGGATGTAAAACAGGCTATGGACAGCGCGGGACAGGCGTCTTTCCCATACGGCCGTCGCCTCCGGCATGGGCGGGACTTTATGCGTCAAACGCCAGCCCAGCCGCAGCACTGTGAGCACCAATATGGTGATCCCCAAGGCCTTGTGATTGGTCATGTGAAACGCCTTGTCAGCATCGATCTGAGATTGGGAGTAAGCCTCGGCGATGCGCCAATTGGCAATCACCGCAACAGCAATCACCCAATGGAAAATCATCGCGCCCACAGAGTAGCGCCGAGCAGCCAAATTAGACATTTCCCCCTCCTTATAAAGCCTTAAAGCACAGCAAGCTAACCCAAAACGGCTCTTACGGCAAAATGCAAACTTGCTAAGGCGGCGGCGATGCTTAGTAAGGTTTGCCCATGACAACTTCTGAAGCAATACCCGATCAAGATGCCCTGAAACGCATTGGGGCGAGCGTGCGCGAACGGCTGGAACAGGACCCCAAGGCGTATAAAGTGCCGACTGACAAGGCCGAACTTTACGCCATTGGGGATTTTCTCTCGGTCGATGAATGTATGCGCGCGGTGCGCATTATCGACAGCGTCGCTCAGCCAAGCACTTTGCACGATCAGGATTATTCCAGCGGTTTTCGGACCAGCTATTCCGGCAATTTCCAGCGCGATGATCCCTTTGTGATGTCTATTTCGCGCAGGATTGACGACCTTTTGGGAATCGCGCCAAAATGCGGGGAGACGATCCAAGGGCAAAGATATCTGCCGGGGCAAGAGTTTAAGCCGCATAATGACTGGTTCTATACCGATCAGCCCTATTGGGAGCTGGAGCGCAAGCGCGGCGGGCAGCGCAGCTGGACCGCCATGGCGTTCCTCAATCAAGTCAAAGAAGGCGGGCACACCCATTTCGTCAATGTTGGCGCCAAGATCGAACCAAGACCGGGCGTTTTAATGGTGTGGAACAATGCCAAGCCCGACGGCTCGCCCAATCTCGATACGCTGCACGCCGGAACGCCGGTGATCGACGGGGCCAAATACGTCATCACCAAATGGTATCGCACGCGGGCGTGGAAATAGCGGCGGTTTGCAAGGTACTGGCCGCGCGCCGCATGGCCAGTTCCGCACCTTTCGGCCGCCACCCTATCTGCGTCTCTGCGTCAACCTTTGCCGAGCGCCGCTGCGATTAGCTTGCGACTGTTCTCAACCCCGTAAAGCGCGATAAAGCTGCCCATGCGCGGCCCTTGATCAGAGCCGAGCAGCGTTTGATACAAAGCCTTGAACCAATCGCGCAGGTTTTCAAAACCATAGGCCTCGTCCTTGCCGATTTCATACACCGCCGTCTGGATATCTTCAGCAGGGGTATCCTCGTTCATGCCGGCCAACGCCGTGTCGAGCGCGGTAAGTGCAGCAATTTCAGAGCCTTCGGGCGCACGCTTTGATAGGGACGGCACGATGTAATCGCGGGTGTAATTGACTGCCGCCTCGACCAGCCGATCAAGTTCAGGCCCGCGGGTAACCCCGCCAAGATAGCTGTCGAGATATTCCGCGAGTGTTTCCTGCGTCGCCTCTGCGCCCAAAACGCTGGCGAGGTTGAGTAACAAACCGAAGCTGACCGGCAAGCTGTCACCCGCCCCCGCTGCGCTGGCATCACTCCAGCCGCCATTCGCGCGCAGCAAATGCCACGCCGGATTGCCCAGCTGCTTATCCAGCGGCTGCTCGGCCAGTCTCTCGCGGAATTGCCAATAATCCTCAACCGCGCGCGGGATCACCCCGACATGGAGCTGTTTGGCGCTTTTCGGATTGGGGAAGATGTAAAACCCAAGGCTTTCCTCGCTGCCATAAGTCAGCCATTCATCAATCGTCAGGCCGTTGCCTTTCGATTTGGATATCTTCTCGCCATTGGCGTCCAGAAACAGCTCGTAAATCAAGCCATCCGGTTTGCGCCCGCCCAGAACCTTGGCAATCTTGCCCGATTGCACACCCGTATCGGTGAGATCCTTGCCGTACATTTCATAGTCCACGCCCAGCGCCACCCAGCGCATAGCAAAGTCGACTTTCCATTGCAGTTTCGACATGCCGCCGAGTGCGCTTTGCTCGATCACACTGCCGTCTTCGTCAGTAAAGCGGATCGTGCCTGCCTCGGCATCCACCACCTCAACTGGCACTTGCAAAACATTGCCCGTAGCCGGCGAGATCGGCATGATCGGCGAATAGGTCGCCGCCCGCTCGGCCCGCAAAGTCGGAAGCATAATGTCCAAGATCGCCTGATTGCTCGCCAGCACATTCCTCAGCGCATCATCAAACGCACCCGAATTATACCGGTCAGAACTGGCGACGAATTCATAATCAAACCCGAAGCGATCCAGAAATTCACGCAGCATCGCATTGTTATGCGCAGCAAAACTCTCGTATTTCTCGAAAGGATCGGGAATGCGCGACAAGGGCTTGTTCAAATTCTCGGTCAGCAGAGCCTGATTGGGCAGATTCTCGGGCACTTTGCGCAGGCCATCCATATCATCACTGAAGGCGACCAGCCGCGTTTTGCCATCCTCAGGCCTTGCACCGATCAGCGCCTCGTATGCGCGCCTGACGAATGTCGTGCGAAGAACCTCTTGAAAGGTGCCAATATGCGGCAGGCCCGAGGGTCCATAGCCCGTTTCAAACAAGACCGGCGATCCATCCGGCTTAACCCCGTCAGGGAAACGTTTAGCGAGCCTTTGCGCCTCTTGAAAAGGCCAGGCCTTGGAGGATCGGGCAGCTTGGGTTAGCTCTTGCATAGTCATGGGTTTAGCCTGTTGCCCAAGCGCGTGCGTCTTGCAAGCGAGAAGGTGATGATGGGCCATTTTATCGCCCCGCTGGCAAACTAATCTGCCGATAGCGCATTTTCACACCTTGCCCGCCGTTCGCGGTGCGTTCTATCGCGCCAATGTGACGCAAGACGATCCCGCCCAGCCCTCTGGTCAAAATCCAGCCGGTCAAAACCCGTCCGCTTCGCCCCCCTCTGTGCTGGCTTTACCGGCTCTGCATGCGAGCCACGCGGGAACTTGGCTGCGCGAACCATTGCGTGATGGCTCTGACGCGAACGGCGGGGCAACCCGCGCCTTATCCAAGGGCGAGGCGGTTATGGCAGTGGCCGATACGCCGCTATTGATCCTCAACGCGCCGCTCATCGCTAACCGGTTGGGCTATCCCGATCTGTCAGGTTTGGATTTGCTGGAGCTGTTTGCCTTTGTCCATCCAGCGCGTTTTTGCGTGCCGACGCCCAAGGGGCTGGCCGATGCGCTTGGCCTTGCTGAACCGGCCAGCGATGACGGCGTCCCGCTATTGCTGCAACAGGCCGCCGCGAAACTGACGCAAACCTGCGCCAGCGACCAATGGGCCGAGCGCGAGGGGGCGTGGAGCGCCCTTCAGGCTTTGAGCAAATTGCGGTGGCCTTGGTCGGGCGTGCTTGCGCCTCATATCAAGCGGCCTGAGCGGGCTGAAAAATGGCTGTTCTCGCGCCTTCCCGAATGGGAAGAGACGCCCGAACGGCCCGCGCCTCGGCAAATTCGTCTGTCATCGGCCGAGGTAGAAGAACGGCTCGAGCAGCTGACCGGCAAGGATGCGGAAAAGCGCGCCGGACAGCGTGAATATGCGCGCAAAGCGGCCGCTGTTTTCGGCCCTCGCAGCGCTGATAAGAATCCCCACTTCCTGCTCGCTCAGGCAGGGACAGGGATTGGCAAGACGCTGGGTTATCTTGCGCCCGCATCGCTTTGGGCCGAGCAATCGGGCGGCACCCTATGGGTCAGCACTTACACCAAGAACCTTCAGCGCCAATTGCGCAGCGAGAGCGCCAAGGGCTTTCCCGAGGAGCCGGGGCGCAAAGCGCCGCGTGTGGTGGTGCGCAAGGGGCGCGAGAATTACCTTTGCCTGCTCAATCTCGAAGATGCTTTGCAAGGCGGGTTTTCGGGCCGTCCGGCGGTGCTGGCGCAAATGATCGCGCGCTGGGCCGCCTATAGCCGCGATGGTGATATGATCGGCGGAGATTTGCCCGGCTGGCTCGGCACTTTGTTTCGCAAACGGGGCATCGCCGCACTCACCGATCAGCGCGGCGAATGCGTTTATGCCGGCTGCCCGCATTACAAAAAATGCTTCATTGAACGCAGCGCCAGAGCCTCGCAAGACGCCGAATTGGTGATCGCCAATCATGCGCTGGTTATGGTCAATGCGGCGCGCAGCGGCGGTCTCGGCGGCAAGGACGGCGCGGCTGGCCCGACGCGGATCATCTTTGACGAGGGCCATCATGTGTTTGATGCCGCCGATAGCACCTTTGCCGCAGAACTTACCGGGAGCGAGGCGATCGAATTGCGGCGCTGGATTATCGGACCAGAGCGCAAGAACAAGGGCCGCCGGCGCGGTCTGGCCGCGAGATTGGCCGATGTCGCCAGCTATGACGAGGCTGGCGGGGAGGCAGTCGAGGCCGCAATTAAGGCGGCGCATGCCTTGCCCTCCGAAGGATGGCTGGCGCGCCTTGTCGGCGGTCCGGACGAAGGGGAACCCTTTGGCCCGCTGGAACGGTTGCTGTCCGAGGTCCGCCGCACGGCCTATGCCCGCGATGAAAGCGGTTCAGCCGATGCGGGTTACGGGATCGAGACCGAGGCCGCGCAATTGCCGGGTGAATTGATCGAGGCAGCAGGCGAGGCAGCAGGTGCGCTCTCGGCCATTCGCGTGCCGCTCATGAAGCTGGCGATCAGGTTGGAGGCGATCATCGAGGATGCGCCCGATTGGCTCGATGGACAGGGGCGCGCAAGGGTCGAAGGGGCTCGCCATTCGCTGAGCTGGCGGATCGAGCTACTGGCCGCGTGGGAAGCGCTCTTGGCGCGGCTCGGCGGCCCGAGCGATCCCGACTTTGTGGACTGGCTCGCCGTGGACCGCGGGGACGCGCGCGAGTTTGATGTCGGATTGCATCGCCATTGGCTTGATCCCATGCGCCCCTTTGCGAGCACCGTTCTCGCCCCGGCGCACGGCGCTATGATGACCAGCGCGACCTTGGCCGACCGGCGCGAAGAAGGGACAGATTGGGACAGCGCGATTGCCAAGAGCGGCGCCAATGCCCTTGAACTCACCCCTCAAACGATCGAGGCGAGCAGTCCGTTTGATTATGCCGCGCGCAGCGAGATCCTGATCGTAACTGATATCAAGCGCGGCGATATTGCCGCACTTGCCGGAGCCTATGCGCGGATTATCGAGCGAAGCGATGGCGGTGTCCTTGGCCTGTTCACAGCGATCAGGCGGATGCGCGCGGTGCATGGCAGGATTGCGGATCGGTTGGCGCGCGCAGGGCTGCCGCTTTATGCCCAGCATGTCGATCCGATTGATACCGGCACATTGACTGATATCTTTCGCGATGATGCGCGCTCAAGCCTGCTCGGCACGGATGCTTTGCGCGACGGAGTGGATGTGCCGGGCCAGTCTTTGCGGTGCGTGGTGATGGAGGCGGTGCCTTGGCCGCGCCCAACGATCTTGCACCGCGCCCGGCGCGCAGCGGCAGCGCAGGAAACCGGCGGCGCGCAGGCGCATGATGACCAGCTGATCCGCGCAAGGCTGGCTCAGGCCTTCGGGCGGCTGATCCGAACGCGCGAGGATGCTGGGCAGTTCGTGGTCTTGTCTTCGGCCTTCCCCAGCCGCTTGCTCAGCGCATTTCCGCCCGGCGCCGAGGTGCACCGGCTCACTCTGGACGAGGCGCTAGAGCGGATTGGCAAAGGGGTCGCGGCGGCGAATTCGGACGGCTCTCAGGAGGGCGCTGGTGCGGCCAATCAACCCGGGAATGAAGAAAGCGCGAATGACAGCGCCCCTCGGTAAAAACCGTGCCGCCCAGCCGGATTAACCGCGCGCCTGTCACCAGAATAGGCAATCAACCGGGGGCCGCAGGGCTATACGAGCGCATAGCTTGACGCTAAGGAAACCCACAGGCGCAAAAAGCGGCCATTGGCTATTTGCCATGATCGCATTCCCCCATCCAAAGCGCGCCAAGTGTGAAAAACCCGCCTCTATGCAAGGGCAGTTATGAAAAAAGTCGGCCTGCTTCGCCATGCCAAATCGGACTGGGGCGAGAGCGATAAGCGCGATTTTGATCGCGGCCTCAATGATCGCGGTCGGCGCGGAGCGCGCGTTATTGGCGCGCATATAATGGCCCGCCATCCCGATTGGGACGCGGTGATCGCCAGCCCCGCGCACCGGGTTCAGCGGACATTGGAAAACGGTTTGCCGGATTTGCAGGTCAAATGGGATCGGCGGCTCTATCTCGCATCGGCTGAGACCATATTGGATGTTCTGCGCGAGGTAAGTGACAGCTGCGGCTCAGTCCTTATCGCAGGCCACAATCCGGGCCTAAGCGACATGGTTCTCGAACTGGTTGCCCCGCGCAATGAGAACGCCGAATTTGCCGAAGCGAGCGCCAAATTTCCGACCGCCGCCTTTGCTGTTTTCGAATGCGATGTCGAAAGCTGGGCTGACCTTCGCAGTGGCTGCGGCGAGCTTGTTCATTTCAAGCGGCCACGCGATCTCGACCCAGAACTGGGTCCAGAATACTAGACTAAGGCCGGAATACTAACTGATCCCGGCTCGGCTTAGGCAAGCGGAGATGGCCTCAAAATGCGCGGCCCTGTGCCGCCCTCACCAGCCTTGTCTTGCGGGTTGTAGAGGGCGCATTTTTTCAAGCTGAGACAACCGCAGCCGATACAGCCATCGAGATTGGCCCGCATCCGCTCCAGCGCCGCGATCTGATCGTCCAATTGCGCGCGGATGACCCTGCTAATCCGCGCCCAGTCACGCGCGCTGGGATTGCGTCCCTCGGGCAGACCCGCCAGAGCCTTGGCAATGTCATCGAGGCTCAGCCCCAGCCTTTGCGCGATCAGGATAAAGCTCAGGCGGCGGATATCAGACCGCGCAAAACGGCGCTGGTTTCCGCGGCTGCGCAAGGCTTCAATGAGGCCTTTCTCCTCGTAATAGCGAATGGCCGAAACGGCGAGGCCAGTGCGCCGGGCCAGTTCGCCTATGGCGAGCAAATCGGTCGATTTCATCATCAAACCCCAATAGCGGAAAAAGGCCTTGACCTCAAGCCGACTTGAGGTTTCATAAGGGTGATCAGGAAATGTCAGAGCCGGTTTGACGGCGCGCAATTGGCGCAAGAACCGGTTCACAATCTCGGAGTTTTCTGATGGAAAAGAACATGTCGATCGGCACTTTGGAACATGCCAATATCACCGTATCTGAGCCTCAGCGCCTCGCTCGGTTGCTGCGCGATTTGCTCGGCTGGCAAGTGCGCTGGGAAGGCAAATCGGCCTCAGGCGGGGATACCATTCATATCGGGGACGAGCGGGCTTATCTGGCGATCTATGCCGATGATACGTCGCGTGCTCATCAGGCAAAAGGCGCCGGATACCGCAAGGGTCAGCCGCTCAATCATCTCGCTTTTGTGGTCGAGGATCTGGCATGCGCTGAGGAGGCTGTGAACGCGCACGGCCTCGACCCCTTTGGCCATGACAATTATGATCCGGGAGAGCGGTTCTATTTTTATGATTGGGACGGGATCGAATTTGAAGTGGTGTCATACTCGGGCGGCAGCGCCTCTCTCGGCGCACACCCACAAACCGCAGCCAAAGGCAGCCGAGCATGAACGAGCCGATTTTACGCAAAGGCATGTTTGCCAGCTCAAGCGGGCCGCCATCGGGACCTCGCAATGGGCGCGTCAAGCCATCAGCCCCGCATCCGCTCTGTTACAGCAAGCCCATCTGGCCGCCGCGGCTCCAACTGTCACTCGTTTGGTCAATTGCGAGAGGGCTGATCCATGGCCGGCACAGCGCATGCGCGTCCGCCGCATCGCCTGAGAGCCAAAGATTGTAATTATCAGGCGCCAGAAGCACTGGCATGCGCGCGTGCACGCCTGCTGCATCGCTACCCTCGCTGCCTGTCATAACCATGGAATAGCACGCACCCCACTCATCCGACATGCGCCAGACACCGGCACAAGCGAACAATTCACTGCCGGGCAGAGAAAGCCATGTGCGCGTCTTTGCGCCTTTCGCCCCCTGCGCCTCGGCCCATGCAGAAACCGGTATCAAGCAGCGGCGATGAACAAAGGAATCGCGCCAGAAGAAACTGTCCAGCTTGTCCGTGCGGGCGTTGTTGACCGGCTTGGGCTTGAGATTTTGCCCCTGCTTGCCCTTGAGGATCAGCGGAAAACCCCAAGTCATCTGGCTGAGCATATACGAAGCCCCACTTTCATCATCCCCCTCATCTTCGGCCGCGCGCACCACGAGCCCGGGGTAGCCGGGGTAAACCTCAGCGCCAAAATTTGCCCCCTCTAGCCGGTTTTTTAGCCCGCCCTGCAGACCGCCCTGCAACACCGCGCCGCCATCGAACCAAGCAGCAACCTCATTGCCGGTTTTGGTCATCCGATACAGATTACACATGGATGCTCACCTCGCCCCGCCGCACAGCTCAGGCATTTCCGACAACAAAACACGCCGCCGCCACCAGGCCCCCGGCAAGGCGGTTCGAACGAAACCGGGCAAGCGGGTTGTCGCCATCATCAGGATCAAGGCTGAACACTTGCCAAGCCAGTTGGCAAGCCGCCGGGATCAAAGTGAGCAAAGCGATCCAGTCGGCCCGGTAAAGCCAAAAAGCCAGCGCCCAGAAAGCCAAAGCCGCCGCGTATAAAGCAATCACTCCGGCGCGCACCTTGTCGCCCATCCTCAGCGCGGATGACCGCACCCCAACCAGCGCATCATCCTCGCGGTCTTGTAGCGCATAAATAGTGTCGAACCCGATCACCCAGCACACAGCCCCGGCATACATTGCCGCCAGCACATCAAAATTGTCCCAGCGCAGCTCGCTCCATCCAACCAAGAGCCCCCATGTAAAAACCATGCCCAGCCATGCTTGCGGCCACCATGTGATCCGCTTCATAAAGGGATAAGCCGCAACCAGAGCGAGGCTAGCCAAAGCAATGATCTGCGCCCGCCAATCGAGCTGTAGCAAGACCAAAAGCCCCACCAAACACAGCGCGCCGAGCCAGCCAAACGCCGCGCCCTTGGACACTCGCCCGCTGGCAATCGGCCGTGCGGCCGTGCGCGCTACCTTCGCATCAAGATCTGCATCAATAATGTCGTTATAAACGCACCCTGCCCCGCGCATCGCGATACTGCCCAGCAAGAGCCAAGCCAGCAGCCCCCATTGCCATCCGGCACCGGCCAGCCATACGCCCCATACACAAGGCCAGAACAGCAACCACCAGCCGATCGGCCGATCAAACCGGGCAAGCAGCGCATAATCGCGCACGGGCGCAGGCAGCAGCGCGGTCAGCCCCTTATACTCGCTGTCAGGTGTGATCGTCTGGCTCTTTGGCTCGCTCATCCGTGCACCCGCCGTTTGTGGAACTTGGCAAACATCCACCTTCCTCTAGCGGCGCCCCGCGCTCTCGTCTAATGGAGACAGTCATGGTAGCACGTCCCGCATGGCCTCCGAAGAGCGCACCGCGTTTGTTTGTGCAAAGCCCGCTGGCTGCAAGTGCCTCTATCACTCTTACCGGCAATCAAGCCCATTATCTCGCCAAAGTCATGCGCGCCGCGCCGGGCGATACGGTGATCCTGTGCGATAATGAGAGCGGGGAATGGGCCGCCGAGATCACCGAGGCCGGCAAACGGCAAGTGATCCTGACCGCGCTCGAATTGCTGCGCCCGCGCGAGGCAGTGCCGGATTTCTGGCTTTGTCCTGCCCTGCTCAAAAAAGACCGGTTCGATATGGTTTTGGAAAAAGCCACCGAATTGGGTGCAGCGGCTATCAAGCCGGTGATCATGCGGCGCTGCGTTGCGGATAAGCTCAATCTCGAACGGGCACGAACAATCACCACAGAGGCCGCGGAGCAATGCGCCAGAACCGCTTTACCGGCGGTGTCTGCCCCGCAAAAGCTGGCGGCATTATTGGCCGAATGGCCTAAGGCGCGCCATCTGTTCTTCGCCGATGAAGACGGCGGCAAAGACGCTGAGGCGGCGTTTCACGCGGTCAATGGCCCGGCGGCGATCATGCTTGGCCCAGAAGGCGGTTTCGATGACGCGGAGCGAGACATGCTGCTAAAGCACGAAAGCGTAACACCGATCAGCCTCGGTCCGCGGATTTTGCGCGGGGAAACCGCGGCGATTGCCGCCACGGCCTTGTGGATGGCTTGCAAAGGGGATTGGACAAATAATGCATGAAATTCGCCACAAGGGGGCTTTTATCCTGCAGTTCAGTTTCCTAAGACAACTCAAATGAGCACGCGCGAAGCCTCCACCGCCGATGATCCGATCATCGAAAGCCGCGATCAATTGCTGGCCCCCATGCAATCGGGCGAGAAGCCCAAGGCCGATTGGCGCATCGGGACGGAGCATGAGAAGTTAGTCTACAAGACCGACGATCTGCATGCGCCCTCTTACGAGGAGCCATGCGGGATACGCGATATGCTGATGGCGCTGACCGGCTATGGCTGGAAACCGGTGGCTGAAGACGGCCCCGACGGCAAAGCCAATGTGATCGCCATGAGCAGCCCGCCTGAGCTCAATATGGGCACCGTCAGCCTGGAGCCTGCCGGACAATTGGAATTGTCTGGGGCGCCGCTGGAAAATTTGCATCAAACTTGCAATGAAACGGGCCGCCATCTTGATCAGGTCAAGGCGATTGGCGAGAAATGCGGGGTCGGCTTTCTTGGGCTCGGCATGTGGCCGGACAAGACCCGCGAAGAATTGCCGACCATGCCCAAGGGCCGCTATGCCATCATGAAAAAGCATATGCCGACGGTCGGCTCGCTCGGCCTCGATATGATGATGCGGACCTGCACAATTCAGGTCAATCTGGACTATTCCTCAGAGGCGGATATGGCTCAGAAATTCAGAGTCGGGCTGGCCTTGCAACCCTTGGCCACCGCGCTGTTTGCCAATTCCCCCTTCACCGAGGGCAAGCCGAACGGCTACCTCTCTTACCGCAGTCACATTTGGTCCGACACCGATCCGCATCGCACCGGCATGCTGCCGTTCGTTTTCGATGATGATTTTGGTTATGAAAGATGGGCTGACTACATCCTCGATGTGCCAATGTATTTTGTTTATCGGGACGGCCAATATATCGATGCAGCAGGGCAAAGCTTCCGCGATTTTCTAAAAGGCGAATTGCCCGCCCTGCCCGGTGAACGCCCGCGCGAAAGCGATTGGTGGGATCATTTGTCGACCGCCTTTCCCGAAGTGCGCCTCAAGAGCTTTCTGGAGATGCGCGGCGCGGATGGCGGTCCGTGGAGCCGCATTTGCGCGCTGCCCGCCTTTTGGGTGGGGCTGCTGTATGATCAAAGCGCGCTCGATGCGGCATGGGATCTGGTCAAGGGCTGGAGCATGGAAGAACGCGAAGCCTTGCGCACTGCCGTGCCGAAAATGGCGCTGGATGCGCCTCTGCCAGAGACCGGCACCCTGAGCGGCGGAAAATTGCTCGATATTGCCGGTGAAGTGCTCGATATCGCCCGCAGCGGATTGGCCGCAAGGGGACGATTGGGCCAAAGCGGTGACAATGAAACCGGTTTCCTCGAAGCGCTTGATGAGATTGTCGCCAGCGGCAAAACCCCGGCGCAGCGATTGCTCGATCTGTATCACGGCGAGTGGAATGGCGATATCACTCGCGCTTACGATGAGAGTTTCTAAAGAAGGGACGGGAATATGTTGATAGTTTTGGCCAAAGCAAGCGTGGGCGAAGGCGCGATTGATGCCGCGAGAGACGCAATTCAGACAATGGTAGAGGCCTCCAATGCCGAAGAGGGCTGTGTTTCATACGCCTTTACGCAGGATATTCTCGATCCCGGTATCATGTATATCGTAGAAAAATGGATCGACGAGGCCGCGCTGGTCGCGCATTTCCAAACCCCGCATATGGCCGCGTTTCAAGCGGCGCTCGGCTCGCTTGATGTCAATGTGACCGAAGCGCTCAAATATGAAGCGAGCGATGGCCAGTCGCTGGTTTAAAGAAGCGGTGCGAATGCGCGTGAGCTCATGATAATCGTCACTGGCACGGTCCAATTTCCGAAGGGCGGACTGGACCAGATTATGCCCGCTGCCCGGGAAATGATGCGGGAAAGCCGCCTTGAGGATGGCTGCATTCTCTATGTCTATGCGCGCGATCTGGTCGATCCTGATTTGATGCATGTGAGCGAGAAATGGCGCGACCGAGAAACGCTGAGTGCCCATTTCGAGACAGACCATATGAAAAGTTGGCGCGCAGCCTTGGCCGATATCCCGATGATTGCGCGCGATCTTTTGGCGTTCGAAACTGATGAGGGCGCACCCATTTAAGGCCCGCAAACGAGGTCGCACCTGCGCACGGGATTACTCGGCTGGCTGAGCCTCTGGAGCGTTCGTGGCCCCGCCCTTCGCGCCGCCTCTGCCGGCAATTGCTTGGGCAAGCCTTGCCCCTCTTTGCCCTGTGACAAACCGCCCGATCCGCGCCAGCCTTGAGGTAATCACCCCGTGCTCGGCCATCCAAGCATGATATTCGCGGTATTTGGGGTCTTCACCGAGCAAATGCGCTTCCTCGGTCTTGGCCCGCCAGAAATAGATCGCATTGACGCACAGCATGCAAAACACATTGCGAATGGCATCGGTCGGTGATCCGCTGGTGACAAGAAACGGCATCACCGAACACCACCAGAACAGGTTCTTCGAGAGATAGGCCGGATGACGCGTAAAGCGATAAGGCCCATGGGTGATGACCCCGCGATAGGTGAGGTTTGAAAAGCGCAAGCCAAACACGGCGGTCGCCCATGCGTAAATCGCCGTCAGCACCACCAACCAGCCGCCCCATAGCCACAGCAGCGCGGTCTTGCCCTCCAGCCAATAAGACCAGCTTTCGGTGTTCTGTTCGTAATTGAGCACCAGACCATTGCCCAGCACACCCCAAACCAGCGGCGGATAGCAAATCAGCGCTGCAATCCAGCCTGCTAGAAACGGGTTCCCGCTGCGGATATGGGCATCCAGCGGGCGCATGGTGAGGATGTAACCGACCGTGCCAATCTGCACGTCAATCACAAACAACAGCTCGATCAGCAGCAGACCGAGCACAACTGGGTCGGAGAAAATTTCGCTCAAACTAGAACTGACGACCTTGGCAAAGCCGCCCGACAGGATTGACACCATAAAGACGGTGAAAAAGCCCTTGATGATCCAGGCCCGCCAGTGCTTTTTAACCGGCTCCAGCTCCCACCCGTCGCGGTTGATGAGAAAGGCACCAAAATGCCATGCTGCATCGCGCGGTTCGACCATATAGCGGTCGATCCACAGGACATAGGGAATGGAGAGGAGGAGCACCGGCCCCATCGCCATCGCCACCAGTGTGAGCGATGCGATATTGCTGTCGGTCCAATACCAGCGGAACAAGCAGTAAAGCGCGGCAATCGCAGCCCATGTTACCCACAGCCCGAGGATTTTGACAGCGCTTGTCTCGTGATCCGCCTCGCGCTTACCCTTAAGCGACCAATCGAGGCCGGTTGAGGGATTGAGGTGCACCTTGTCGACAAATACCGACCACAGCACCATTGGCGTTGCCGAAAAAACCAGCGCCATCAATGCAGCCGGTGTCTCGCTCAAGCGGCCATGCGGCCCCTCCAAACCGAGAAAACCGGCGATTTCCGGCCAGTTTCGGCAAAAGGCGATCCAGAGCAGCAGCCCGCCGATCCCGAGAAACCCAACGATGGGTGAAACATCGCTTTTGGGAATAGCCCCAGAAGCGCCAGCAGAAACGCCAGCAGAAACGCCAGCAGACACGCCACCACTGGCGCGCTCACCGCGATCAGCAGCCAGCCTGCCTTCTGCATCGGCGATATCAGGCCCTTGCGGCCCATCCAGAGTGTCGTCTTGCGCGCTCATATTCACGCGCGTTCTATACCGGCTGAATGGTTAATTGTAGCCAAATCGCAAATGCGCGGGCGCGATATGCCGGTCAAACGCCATTCATCCACCGGGCAAACACCACTCAAACATCGGTCAAACGGGCTTTGATACAGCCGCTTCAAAGCCTTCTGATGACTTAACGATATGCCGAAATACGTCCGCTATCATCCAGTACATAAAGCGTATTTTGCGCAACAACAGGTGCCAGCGAAACCTGCTCTTTCAAATCGGTGAAATTGCTGGCTGAACCCTCGCCAGTGCTGACTTGCCACATTTCCCCTTCGGAATTGGCGACCCACAGCGAATTTCCGGCAAGCACGGGGCCAACCCAGAAAATCTCGCCCTCTTTGTCTTCCTCGTCCCGCCAGCGCGGCAATTGCGTCAACCAGCGCACTTTTCCAGTCGAGCGGGCAATCGCCAGCAGCCGCGCATCATCGGTCAAGGTAAAGACCCATTCCCCGGCAATTGCAGGCGTCGAGATACCGGCCAAATTCAATTCCCAAATCCGCTGCCCGGTGACCAATTCATAAGCGGCCATCCGCCCGCCTTGGCCGAGCGCATAAACCCGCCCGCCATCAATAATCGGATCGGCGTCAATATCGGTCAGCGAGCCAACCTGCGTGGAAATACTCGTCCGGGACAAGGCATCGGCCCAAAGAGTACGCCCGTTTTCATACCGATAGGCCGCCAGCTCGCCCGAGCTATAGCCCGCGATCACTGTCCCTTGCCCGACTGCAGGGGCCGCAACGCCGAACACACCGGCCTGTGTCGACGAACCGCTTTCCGACCATTGCTGGGACCCATCGGCTGCATCGAGAGTGACAATCTGATTGTCCTGCGTCATCACAAACACCGACCCAAATGCAATCGTGGGTGAGCCGCGCAAGGGTCCAGCCGGCTTCACTTTCCATATTTCCGCCCCGCTGGAGGCGTCCAAAGCGCGCACTTCACCAGCGCCATTGGTGGCGTAAACACGGCCATTGTCATAGCTCGCGCCGCCGCCAAAAGTGGTGTCGCGCAGCGAGCTGTCGACCCCTGCCTTTTGCGACCAAAGCCGCCCGCCGCTTGCTGCATCGAAGGCATGCACTGTGCCAGCGCTATCGACGACGAACAATTTGCCGTCGCCGACCACGGGCGATGCGCCAAGGCGCACCCGGTTAGTGGAGCCTGCAACCGAGGCAGTCCAGACGCGCGATGGGGTCTGCGACAAGGCGAGATGACCATAGGCCTTGCTGGCTGTGCCGCCCGCTTGCGCCCACAATTCATTGGCTGCGGCTGGCGGCAGAATAACGCTGACGCTGGCCAGCGCCGGATCAACTTGAGCCCCGCTTTCAATCCGCGAGAGAATGGGTTCACGGTTGCCGATTGTCGGAGTTTCCTTGCCCCCGTCACCGCCGCCGAAAAGCCCGCCCGAACAGGCCGCAAGGCTGGTCAGCAATGCTCCTGCAATCGCCGTTTTGACAGTCTTGGATGTAATCTGACTACGCATAGTGTTCCAAATTCTCACTTTGATTTTTGGCTATTTGGGCCTGATATCGCTCGGCCTTGGCGGCGCTTTATTATTCGGGCAGTTC
>CAZDHB010000006.1:22146-25410 GCA_964505255.1 uncultured Porphyrobacter sp. | reverse complement strand
CTATTTGGGCCTGATATCGCTCGGCCTTGGCGGCGCTTTATTATTCGGGCAGTTCACGGCCAGAAAGCCGCTGCGCCCTACTGCCCCGCCTCTTCTTCTATTTCGCTGGTTACGCCCTGCTCCTCGAGCAACGCATCCACATCCTCAACCGCATCAACCCCGAGCAAGCTGGCCATTTGCCGCGCGCGCGACTTTAAACTGTCCGGTGTGTCTTCCTGCTTGGCCACTTCGGCGAATAAGGCACCCGCCTCCTCGCGCTTGTCCTGTTCAAGATAGGCCATCGCCACCAGTTCGCCCGCGCTGGCAAAAAACGGCTCGCCGGGCGCAGCCAGTGGTTTGAGCTGCGTGATCACATCGGCTGGGTCCATATTATCGTAATTGGTCGCCACTTGGCGCAATTTGGCCAGATCGCGCAGCTGCTTCGGCGCCTCTGCATCCTCGGCCAATTCGCCAAAAATGGCGGCCGCTTCCTCGCCGCGCCCCTCAGAGGCCGCAATCCCGCCGCGCAGCAATTGCGCATTGGCACTGGCCGCACCCGATCCCTCGCTTGCCAAAGGCTCAAGCTGATCGAAACCGGTTTGCAGATTGCCCGCCTGAACCTGATCAAGCGCGCTGACCAAAGCCTCGCTATCGGCTTGCTTGGCCAAATCCTGCTGGTTTTGCCAATACAGAAAACCGGCAAATGCGAGCAGGCCTGCGCCAATCACGCCAACCGTTTGCTTGCCATAGTTTTGTGCAAAGCTTTCGACATCGCCTTGACGCACAGCGTCATCAACTTCGCGCAGCAGAGCCTCTTCTTCAGCAGCCTTGCGGCGGGCGGCGGCTTCCTCGCGGTCCGACGCAGTGGTCGGGGTGTTTTCAGGTGGTTTGGCCACTTTTGGCAAAAATCCTATTGCTGCGCCTGATCAGGCGGAAATTTGAGGTCTTTGACCCATGCCTTTGGTGCAGCATGGCTCAAGCGAAACCGTCTTAGTCATCCCTTCGCGCAAGGGCAATGGGGCGCCGTTCAGTTCACCCCGATCCCTTAACCGGCCCCCTCATCGGATGCCCTCGCCCCCAAAAACAGGCAGCTCAAAACCGGTCATGCCCCATCGCGCTGGAATACAGCCGGCGATAGCTGTCGATCATCGCTTTTTGATCAAATTCGGCCCTTGCCTTGCGGCGATTGGCCTCGCCGATGGTTTTGCGCAATTGCTCATCCTTGGACAGCGCGGCCAGCATGCCTTCCAGATTGTCCCAAGGCTCGCCCTTAGGGCCGGTTTTCGCGCCAAAATAAGGCGTCAAGAACTGTGTGTTCTCCTCTGCCAGCATATCGGCGATATCGCCAACATTGGGGGCCGCCACCGGCAATCCAGCCGCCATCGCCTCAACCACGGAAATCGGGAATTGCTCGCTATCGCTGGACAGCGCGAAAATATCGAACAGACCGGCCACCTTGGCCGGATCATCAATGACCCCCGGCAAATGGACGCGGTGATCAACCTCCAGCCGGCTCGCCTCAGCCAGAATGTCATCACGCGCCGGACCATCGCCAAAGATCACCAATTGCCAATTGCGCGAAAGCGTCGCGAAGCTGCGCACCAGCCGAGGCAGATTTTTGACCACTCTCAGCCCCGCCAATGTCCCAACCCACAATTCGCCCGGACGTTTCACAAGGCGCGGCAGGCTATCGGGCTTGGGCTTTGCAACAAAGCGTGCCGTATCGATCCCATTGGCAATGCGTTTGACCCGCCCGATTGGCTGCGCCCATTCGGTGAGAGCAATTCCCTCCAGCACCTCGGATGGCACCACCAGCCCCGATGCGCGGCCCAGAGCAATGCGCCGAAACCAGGTCCGGCGACGTTTGCGCTTCACCAATTCCTGTTCATCAAAGCCGTCCTCGTGATGGATCAGCCGCGCCAAACCCAAGGCCTCTGAAAAGACGGTATGCGCCATAACCCCGTCCATTGCGCCCCAATTGTAAGTCAGGATGAGATCATACCCCTTCATCGCATGCGCAATCTTCTGCAGTCTCCCCGGGGTGGGCTTGCCCTGAAGCGAGGGGAAATCGGGCTGCACCGCAACCTTGATCGAAGGCTTGATCCGCTCTGCTGCGCCCAATTGTTCGGGCACGGCAGAGACAATCGAATGCTGCAATTTGGTGCCGAACGCATTGATGAGCTGCACCGAGCGCAATTCCTTGCCGCCGGGGGCAAAACTGGAATGCAAATGCAGAATATGCGGCTTTTTCGAGCTCATGTGAGCAGGTCCCTTAATGGCCTATTGGCTGATTACTATGGCTTGGCTTTTGTAAGCCTCTGGCTCGCTCAGGCAAGCTTGTCCAGATAGCGCGCCATGGCCTCGCGCACCTCTGGTTCGTCCAAAGTGGGGGCATGACCTGTTTCGGGCACGACGAGCGCCATTGCATCAGCGCTGCGGCGCTGCATTTCGGTGAAGGTTTTCTCCGCCAAAAGCCCCGACAAAGCGCCCCGGATGAGCATCAGCGGCTTTTGCGCCAAGGCACCGAATGCCGGCCATAAGTCAGGCGGAGCCGCCGCGGCATCAGCGTTCAATATCGGCTCTGCAATTGACATATCATAATCAAACGCAATCCGGCCATTGGCATGCAAAACCATGCAGCGCTTTGCCATGACGAGCCAGTCCTCGACCGAAAATTGGGGGAAATTGGCTTGCTGCACCTCTTGCAAAGCCCGCGCCGCATGCATCCATGTTGCGAAACTGCGCGCTTGGCCAACATAACCCTTGATCGCATCCAGACCTGCGGTCTCGATTTCGGGCCCGATATCATTAATCACTGCCCCGGCGAGGCGTTCAGGCGCAAGTGCCGCAAGCGCCATCGTGATCAGCCCGCCCATCGACGTCCCGACCGAAATAAACTGCGGGATCTGCTCCTGCTCAAGCAAGGCCAACACATCGCCAACATAAGTCGGCACGGCATAGCTCGCACTATCGGGGGCATAGGCGCTTTTCCCGCGGCCCCGCATATCCAAGGCAAGCACGCGCCAGCCTTTGTCGGCGATAAATGGGGCCAAATCTTCAAAATCGCGCGCATTGCGGGTCAGGCCATGCAGGCAAATGACCGGCGGCCTGCCCTTGGGGGGCGCGGCCTCATAGTCGCGGAAATGCAGCGTCAAACCGTCAGGGCTTTGCCATTGCCGATCGCTCCATTGTCTTTTTGGCGATTGCTTATCGGACAATTCTGCGCCCAATATACCCTCCAATTTTGGCCTAAGCGGTTCGCGATAGGCCGAGGTGAATAGGCCG
>CAZDHB010000006.1:0-22046 GCA_964505255.1 uncultured Porphyrobacter sp. | reverse complement strand
GATTCAAGGGCCTTAGACGCTCGCCGCAAAGCATGGCGGCCTTTACCGCTAAGCTCAAGCCTCATCAGCAATGCTGCTAGAGCTTGCCTGTTGCAGGCAGGACCGGCAAAGCGTGCGGAATGTCCAGCGATCAAAACCCAACCGCCTACCGGCCCGGCACACCCATTGAAGCGCTGGCCGATTGGCTGGGTGATCCGGTTGAGCCTGCCGATTTCCCGCAAACACTCATCAGATATCGCAATGATCGCGCCGCCAGCGCGATTGGCCTTAGCCACTTAAGCGAGGCCGATTGGCGCGCACATTTTGGCCGGTTTGAGCCGCTTGAGAGAAATCTGCCGCAGCCGTTGGCGCTGCGGTATCACGGGCACCAGTTTCGCAATTACAATCCCGAGATCGGCGATGGACGCGGGTTTCTGTTTGCCCAAATGCGTGACGATCGAGGCCGGATGTGCGACCTTGGCACCAAGGGCTCTGGCCAAACCCCTTGGAGCAGGAACGGCGATGGCCGCTTAACCTTGCTCGGCGCGGTGCGCGAGGTTCTGGCGACGGAAACGCTGGAGGCATTGGGCGTTTACACCTCCCAAACGCTGAGCGTGATTGAAACCGGCGAAGCGTTGGAGCGGTCTGACGAACCCTCGCCTGCCCGCTCTGCCGTCCTCACCAGGCTGAGCCATGGTCACATCCGTTTTGGCACGTTTCAGCGCCTCTTGGCTTTGGAAAAGCCGCAGGAAATGGCGCAGCTGGTTGAGTATTGTCTGGAGCAATTTCCCGGACCGCCCCCGCCCGAGGATGCTCCAGCGCGAGACGAACCCGCCGTTATTCTGCTGCATCAAGTTGTCGAACGCATGGCTGACCTTGCCGCCAGCCTGATGGTCGCAGGGTTTGTCCACGGCGTGCTCAATACCGACAATATGAACATCTCTGGCGAATGCTTTGACTATGGGCCATGGCGTTTTCTGCCGCGCTGGGACCCGGGCTTTACTGCTGCCTATTTTGACCATCAGGGGCTCTATGCCTTTGGCCGTCAGCCCGAGGCGATCCATTGGAATTGCGGACAATTGGCCGTGGCTTTGCGGGCCTTGTCCGACGCACCGCCCTTGATCGCCGCGTTGGAACGGTTTGGGCCGCTTTACATGCAGGCGGTTGGGCGGCGATGGTGCTGGCGGCTTGGCCTAGAGGCAGGCGATGACGAGGCCAATGCACAGCTTGTGTCAGCCTGCGAAGAGGCCATGCGGCAAAATATCCCCGACAATGATCGGCAGGAAAAAGAGGATCGAAGCACCGCACCTCAGCCATCTGCTGAGGGTTTGCGGCAAACACCGGACCACTTCTTTCACGCCCACAGAGGCGGTAGGGCTGTATCAGGTGCTCTGGCAGAGGCGTTCGCGCCTTTCACACCTATCACCAGTAACCATCAGTATTGGAAAGAATTTAATTTATTAACCTTGTTGGTTGACGATGTTGAAAAGGTCTGGCGTCCAATAATGCAAGACGATGATTGGACTGTATTCCAAGCACGCGTGAAAAGCATTCGGGAGTTAGGCAAAGCGCATGGTCCGCCGCCTGATCCAAGGGGCCACTTGCGCGGTTAATTGCTTCTACTTGCCCCAAACTAACAGTGGCTATAGGGGGGGCGCAAAGTGGGAGAGAACGAAAAAACCCGTGCCTAAAAGCGAACTCATATCCTTTGAACCGGCGACCAATGCCGAGCTGTGGCGCGGTGCGGCAGGCGATGTCGCCGAAGCGGTGGAAACAGCGCGGGCAGCGTTTCCCGGCTGGGCATCGCAGCCATTGGCGCGCCGCATCGAATTGCTGCGCAGATTTGCCAATACCGTCCGCAAAGAAGCGGATGCTTTTGCTGAATTGATTGCGCGCGAGACGGGCAAACCGCTGTGGGAGGCGCGCACGGAAGTCGACGCGGTCGTCAACAAGGTGGAGATTTCGGTTACCGCCTATGCCGAGCGAACCGGACAGAAAAAACTGGATAGCGCCTTACAAGGCAGCGCCGCAGTTCGGCACAAGCCGCATGGTGTTATGGCGGTGCTTGGCCCCTATAATTTTCCGGCCCATTTGCCCAATGGCCATATCGTTCCGGCCCTGATCGCGGGCAACACCGTCGTTTTCAAACCGAGCGAAAAAACGCCCGCAGTCGGCGAATTCTTGGTCAAATGTTTTCACAAG
The DNA here is from genome assembly GCA_964505255.1 of uncultured Porphyrobacter sp. GTDB lineage: Bacteria > Pseudomonadota > Alphaproteobacteria > Sphingomonadales > Sphingomonadaceae > Erythrobacter. The sequence goes on along the minus strand of CAZDHB010000006.1, from coordinate 19,865 downwards.
GCTGGATTGCCCAAAAACGTGGTGCAATTGCTGATCGGCGGCCCTGATGAGGGCAAAGCGTTGGTCGACCATAATGATGTGAACGGCGTACTCTTCACCGGCTCAGCCAGAGCAGGCATTGCCATCAACCGCAAGCTGGCCGCCAATCCGGGCAAAATCGTCGCGCTGGAGATGGGCGGCAACAATCCCATCGTCGTCACCTCAACCCCCAAGGTCGAGGATGCGGCGGTCACCATTGTGCAATCCGCATTCACCACCGCAGGGCAGAGATGCACGGCTGCAAGACGTCTGATCATCGTTGACGAGATGTATGACGCCGTTGTCGAGGCGGTGGTCAAATTGTCGAAACGGCTGATCGTTGGTGATCCATTTGCCGATCCTTTGCCCTTCATGGGCTGCGTGATTGACAATGCCTCGGCTGATGTCTTGTGCGAGAGTTTCGTGGCCTTGATGGGGCGCGGCGGACGCCCGCTGACGCATTTGCGGCGCCCCGATGCGGAAAAGCCCTTTTTGATGCCCGCGATTATCGACACCACAGACATCGCCGAGCGGCCTGATATCGAATTGTTCGGACCGCTTTTGCAGACGATCCGTGTGGCCGATTTTGACGCCGCCATCGCCGAGGCGAACAACACGCGGTATGGTTTGTCGGCCTCGCTTATCGGGGGCGGCCCGCAAGATTTTCAGCGCTTCTGGACGGAAATCCGCGCCGGCATCATCAATTGGAACAGGCCGACCAATGGCGCATCGTCATCGGCCCCGTTCGGCGGCCTTGGCCTATCGGGCAATCACCGTCCTGCGGCCTATTATGCCGCCGATTACTGCGCCCATCCCGTCGCCAGCAGCGAACTGGAGCAGCCCCGCGCGAGTGTGGGCGTCGGGCTCGCCGATTCATAAGCGCCTGCCGGCTGATTAAAGCCGCCAAACACCCGCACAGACTTTCACATGCAAAAGGGGCCGTCTCAGACAAGACAGCCCCCTATTTTGCGTTTGGGTTCCGAGGCTTTTTGCTCGGCCCGAGCGTCAGTTTTACTGAGCGCTGGTAATCAGGTCGATCTCGGTCAGGCCAGAAGGCATCCGGCGTCCGTAAACGACATAGGCCGATTTGCCCTTCGTCCCGCTCAGAATATTGTCACCGCCGCTGCGCACATGCTCAGATGTGTAGCCATTGCTGACCGCGCGGGTGTGATAGAAGCTCAGCACATCATTCAGCGGAACAGGTGAGCGGAAAGTGACCACCCGCAAAGCGCATTCGCCCTCGTCCGTACCGGCCGCTTCCATCGTGCCGCCGCGCGGATAAATCGGGAAAGTCTCAGGCAGTTTCGCCGACCAGCTGTTGCTCATCTCGACCATTTCACCGCAATTCTTGCCGCCCGGCTCAATCACCGCTTGGGCCGCCTGACGCATCGCTGGTGTGCCGGTATCCGTGCTCGCCAAAGCAGACGGCGTTGGCACCGTTTTAATCTGGTCTGTCCCGCCTACCAGCTTGCCGGCCATTTCGCGCGCCGCGGCAATCGCCTCTGGCGAGGAATCGATTGTCGGCAGCGCACCATCGCTGGAACCCGACAGCGCCGCATTGGCCTCGTTACTGCCGGCCAGATCCGGGTCCGTCATCAGGTCTTCGTTAAGAGCCTGCTCACCGGATGGGTCGAGTGCGCCGTCACCATCGGCATTGTCGGGATTGGCGGTGCAGCCAGCCAGAAGGGCCATTGCCGCAGCAGCAGATACAAATGGACTAAAACGCATCGGACTTATTCTCCAATTATAATTTTTCCGCCTTATGGCGCGAATTTGGTTAAAAAACCAGTCTGCGCTCGGGCCTTGGGTCAATGCGGCACAAGGAAAGGGGCCAAAAGTTAACGCTCGCGCCTAGCCATATTATCAAGCCCTTTTCCTAAAGGCATTGAGATGCCAACAGCGGCCGATTGCCCTTCGCGCGCTTTGCCGCAAGTCAAAACAATCGCTTGCACGCGGCCGCGCCCCCGACTAGCCCGCCCAGCATCATGAGCGCGCCATCTTCACCCCCTGTTACAGGTACCGTCACAGGTACCGCTACAGGCACCGTCAAAGGCGCTACAGGCGATCAGCCGCCTCAAAAAAACACCGGATTGCCAGCCGCACTTGGCGCCTATCTGATCTGGGGTTTGCTGCCGCTTTATCTGCTGCTGGTTGAGAGCGTTCCTGCCTTCGAATTTGTTGGCTGGCGGATCCTGTGGACCCTGCCGATATGCTGGGTCATTATCGCTTGGCGCAAGCAATTGCCGGAGGTCCGCCGCGCACTCACCGATTGGCAGGTCCTGCGCTGGCTGGTGCTCTCGGCGATGCTCATCGCGGTCAATTGGTTTGTCTATGTCTGGGCGGTGCAGGATGGCCATATCTATGCCGCCAGCCTTGGCTATTACATCAATCCCTTGCTCAATGTTGTGCTCGGCACGGTCTTGCTGGGAGAACGGCTGAGCAAATGGCAATGGTTTGCGGTCGCGCTGGCAGGCGGCGGCGTGATCCTGCTTTTGGGCGGAGCTTTGACGACCCTGTGGATCAGCCTGCTGCTGGCGTTCTCATTTTCGCTTTACGGGCTGGTTCGCAAGCAAGTTCCGGTCGGTTCCTTGCCGGGTCTGACCATTGAAACGGGGCTGCTGATCATTCCCTCGGCCGCGATTGTGCTGTGGTACGGGATGAACCAAGGCTCGAGCTTTCTCGTCGACCCCCGCCTCAGCCTCGCGATCATGGCCGGCGGCGCGGTTACCGCCTTCCCATTGCTGCTGTTCGCATTAGCGGCGAAACAAATGCCTTATTCCACACTGGGCTTTATCCAGTTTCTCGCGCCCAGCCTGGTCTTCATCCTCGGCCTCACCGTATTCGAGGCGGAACTGCGCCCGGTCCAGCTCGCGTGCTTTGCCTGTATCTGGAGCGCCGCAGCGATTTTTGCGTTCGACCTGTTAAGACGCGCGAGAAGCGCTCAGGCTTAATCAGGCGCTACCTAAGCCGCCAGCCAAGCGATTGCCCTGCGTGGAAAGGCACAATTGGCGCGCCCCCGCCATCGATTTCGGCAGGCACACGCACGTCTGCCCGCTCCAGCGTAATGGTCCCCTCGTTCAGCGGCAGACCGTAGAACCGCGGCCCGTTTTCAGAGGCGAAGGCTTCAAAATGGCCGAGCGCATCCTCCTCTTCGAAAACCTGCAGATAACTTTCAAGCGCATAAGGCGCGTTGAAAATCCCCGCGCAGCCGCAATCGCTTTCCTTATCGCCGCGGTGATGCGGCGCGCTATCTGTGCCGAGAAAATACTTCGCCGAGCCTGATGTCGCCGCCTTGCGCAGCGCCAAGCGGTGCTCCTCGCGTTTGGCCACCGGCAGACAATAGGCATGGGGACGAATACCGCCCACCAGCATGGCGTTGCGATTGATATGAAGATGCTGAGGCGTAATGGTCGCCGCAATATTGGGCCCGGCAGCATCGACAAAGGCGCAGGCCTGACTGGTGGTGATATGCTCAAAAATGACCTTTAGGTCTGGCATACGCTCGGTCAGCGGCTGAAGAATGCGCTCGATAAATTCAGCCTCGCGGTCGAAAATATCAATGTGATCCTCGGTCACCTCGCCATGCACACACAAGGGCATGCCGATCTGAGCCATGCGTTCCAGCACGCCTTCGATATGCGCGATATCGGTCACGCCATTGGCCGAATTGGTTGTCGCACCGGCGGGATAAAGCTTAGCCGCAGTTAATACGCCCTGCTCGTAACCCTCGGCCAGATCATCCGCATCACTATCATTGGTAAGATAAGCGGTCATCAGCGGCGTAAAGCTGGTCCCCGGCGGCACCGCAGCCAAAATCCGTTCCCGGTACGCAGCCGCCAGCGCGGCCGTCGTCACCGGCGGGGTCAGATTGGGCATCACAATCGCCCGCGCAAATTGGCGCGCGGTGTAAGGCACAACGGCCCGCATGACCGCCTCATCACGGAAATGCAGGTGCCAATCATCAGGCGTACGGATGGTCAGGGAATCAGGCTTTTCGCTCATCCTATTGCCTATGGCGCGCGCGGCCCTATCTGTCACCTATGGCTGCAACACAATTAACCGCCCGCGCGCTCATCCGGCTATCGAGTGAGGACCCCGACGAAAATGTGGCTGAGTTTCTGCAAGGGCTGGTGACCAATGATGTCACCGCAGATTTGCCTTGTTATGCTGCTTTGCTGACCCCGCAAGGCAAGACCCTGTTCGATTTCCTGGTATGGCGCGATGATGATGACCTGCTGCTCGACTGCGAGGCGGGCGTGGCGGATGATTTGGCAAAGCGGCTCTCGCTTTATCGGCTGCGCCGCAAGATCAAGATTGCGGTGGATGATGCGCTCGCTGTGCATTGGTCGCCCAATGGCTATGACGGCGATGGAGCCAGCATTGGGCCCGTGTCCGATCCAAGGCTCGGCGCGCTTGGTCACCGCTGGCTGGCCGCTGCCAATCAGGGAGAAGCAGGCGCCGATACCGCATGGCTGGCGCATCGGCTCTCATTGGGCGTTGCCGAGGGGCAAGCGGAACTCGGCGATATTCTCTGGCTGGAAACCAATGCCGCAGAGCTAAACGGCGTCTCTTTCGAAAAGGGGTGCTATATTGGCCAGGAAAACACCGCACGCATGAATTGGCGGCAAAAGGTCAATCGCAGACTGGTCGCCGTGCCGCTTGACCAGTCAGACGAAAAGCGCCGCAAACATGCCTATCCAGAGCTTGGTTTGGCGGTGGATCATTTGCGCACAGCCGATCTGACCTTGACCGATGCTACCGCGGCGCAATTGCCCGATTGGCAAGCGGCCGCGCTGAAAGCTAGCGATTAACATCCTCAAGCGTGCTTTCCAGCATCTTCAGCGCTCTGTCGCGCGCAGCGGCTTGCGGCAGGCCAAGCGATTTGGACAAGACCGAACCAATCAGCGCATCACCCATAGCCATCAGCACCAGAGCAAGCGTTTCCTCGTGGAAGCGCATGACTTCGGTATGTGTCTGGGCCTCCTCAGGGGCAATTCTATCAACCAGCGCGTGAATCTGCTCCACAATCGGGGTGAGCGCGTCCTCATTGCCGGAGAGGATCATCCAACTGGCGAGCGCGCCCGCGCCTTCCTTGTCGAAAGCGTCAAACGCCAGATCAACCACCTCGCGCGGGCTGCCAAGGCCCGCCCGGCTGGCCATCACCGCTTCCGCTATGGTTTCGCACACAGTCTCGGCCAAATGCGCGGCCAGCGCCTTTTGCAAACCGGCGGCCGACCCGAAATGATGCAGGAGATTGGCATGCGTGCGCCCAATTCTTGCGCCAACCGACTTCAATGTGACCGATTGCGGGCCGGTTTCAATCAACAGCAAGCGCGCCGCCTGCAATGCGGCCAAACGCGATTCCTCAGGACTTAGTCTTTTACGGCTTGTCATACCAATTGCGGCCCAATACATTGTTCACATTATGCAAACCAAAAACACTACGGCAAACACGCGCGCAGAAGAGTCCCCCAACTCGCTCATTGCTGCAAAAAGCGCAACCCCCGCAGAGCATGAGTTGGTGGTGCGTGACCGGCGTTTTGACCGCGGCCATTTGACCCCGCGCCATTGGCATTCCGGTGATCCGGTCGCCACGGCTTGGTACAATTCGGTCAGCGCAAGCCTGCCGCGCGGTGAGGCATTTTTCATCGATACAATGAAAATGTTCCGCGACGATGTGCCGCCGCAAATTGCCCAAGAGATCAAGGCGTTTTGCAAGCAGGAAATCAATCACACGCGCGAACATGTCGCGTTCAACCGGCTGGTTTCAGACCATGGTTACAATGTCGAAAGCATTGATCAGGGCATTCAGGCCATGCTTTCCCTGACCGAGGGGAGGCCCAAGGAATTCAATCTGGCGATCACCATCGCGCTGGAACATTTTGCGGCCATCATTAGCCGCCATTTGCTGACCTATCCCGATTATCTCGAAGGGGCCGATCAAGAAGCTGCCGATATCTGGCGCTGGCACGCCACCGAAGAGGTGGAGCATAAGGGTATCACTTATGATGTGTGGCTGCACGCGACCAAGGATTGGAGCCGCTTTAAACGGTACCGCGTCAAAACACTGCTGGCGGTGCTGATCACGCGCAAATACTTCAAAAATCGCCGCCGCGATGCTTACGGACTGATGGAACAGGACGGCATTCCGCGCTGGAAGGCGAAGCTGAAGCTGGCGTGGTTCTTATGGGGCAATCCCGGTATGATGCGGCGCATGTTCTTTGAATGGGCGAGCATTTTGATGCCGGGCTTCCACCCGTGGAACCATGATGACCGCGCGCTGCTTGGGATCACACAAAGCGATTACGCGGCGGCCGTAATGCCTGCGGAATAAGGCACTGACCGAGCTTCAATACGGCTGACACCAATCAGCCTCGCACCAACAGCGCTCGGATCCCGTTTAAGCGGCGCGGCTCATCGCGCCGCCAGCAGGCTCATCGCCGGACGGCCCGCCGCTCGCTCGATCTGAACTGAACGCGCGAATAGCTGCGCTCAGCTCCGCCTCATAGCATGCAACCGGGTCATGCCGGCCACGCGCAAGACTGTATCCGGGGCGAATTTCTCCGGTTGGATTGAACCCGGCTTTGCGCAGAACTTTGCCGGAAGCCGGATTGTCAACAAAATGCGAGGCAACCAGCCGTTTGTGACCAATTGCATGGGCGATTTTGAGAACGCTTCGCGCTGCCTCGCTGGCGAAACCGCGACCCCAATATTTCTCGGCAATCCAGTAACCCAGCTGAACCTTGCCGGTCTCAGCATCCCGGCCCAGACCGGCAGAACCGACGACGCCTTCTGCGGGCAAGACGACCAGAAAACTTGGCGTAAAAGGATCTTGCTCCAGTGCACACCAACCACGCGCATGGTCCGCCTCGTAAGGCCACGGCGCGGTCGCCAGATTGCGCACAATCCGTTCCTCAGCGATGCCGCCAAGGACAGCCCGCCAATCCTCAGGGAAGGCAGGCCTCAGAAAAAGATTTTGACTGCGGTGAAACACCAAAATTCTCCCAATCTTTGTAAGTGCAATGCCATCAGCGCCCCAATCGATAGCGGCCCAGCCGATAGCCGGCCAATGCGCCAAACTTGTGACATTTGCACTGCTGCGAACCGAAGTTTCGCAGCCATTTTGGAGAGAAATGAAAAAGGAAGAGACGCCGCTCCTGATGGATGGCCCCTCTCCCCTAAAATTGCCGGTATAATCGGCTGGGACCATCCTTAGCGACGATCCCCGTATCGAATCGTCTGGTCTATTCGGCTGCGGCTGCCAGCATGTCTACAGAGACGTATTTTCGTCCCAGCTTGCCCTTGTGAAAGCGCACGACACCGTCATTAAGAGCGAACAGCGTGTGATCTTTGCCCATGCCCACATTGGACCCCGGGTAAAACTTTGTGCCGCGCTGACGCACAATAATATTGCCGGCAATCACTTGCTGGCTGCCAAATTTCTTGACCCCGAGGCGCCGACCTTCTGAGTCGCGTCCATTGCGGGATGAACCACCTGCTTTTTTATGTGCCATGGTGTGAAATCCTTACTTCTTATCGGCTTTTTTAGCCGCAGTTTTCTTCGCAGGCGCTTTCTTAGCGGGCGCCTTCTTGGCTGCTGGTTTCTTGGCCTCAGCCTTTTTCGGGGCCGCTTTCTTAGCCGGTGCCTTTTTCGCAGCAGCCTCTTTCTTAGGCTCAGCTTTCTTTGCTGGCGCTTTTTTACCAGCGCTGACGCCAGTGCCCACATCAGTGATCCGCAGCAAAGTCATTTGCTGACGGTGACCGGCCTTCCGGCGATAATTGTGACGGCGGCGCTTCTTGAAGACGATTGTCTTCTCGCTCTTCGCCTGAGCAATAATCTCTGCCGCAACTGCGACCTTGCTCGCATCGGCAATTTTCTCGCCCTCACCGGCCAGCAACACATCGCCCAGAACGATTGTATCGCCTGCATCACCAGCAAGCTTCTCAACAGCGATTTTGTCTCCGGCGGCGACCCGATATTGTTTGCCGCCCGTGCGCACGATTGCGAACATGGTTTGCGTCTCTCAATAATTTGTAATGCCCAAAGCCGTCTGGTGTCGGGCGTAAGCCGAAGGCGGTTATGCAACCCCCTCTCGGAAAGAGCGCAGCCGTTACGGGATCACCCTCGGCAAGTCAACCAAAACCACAACAAATTGCTGATGTTTTTATGCAAGGTTTGACGGCTTGCCTTTGGAGTTGAAATGCGGCCGAATTGCGCTCAAACTCCTATGTGATGCATAAAACCGGTTCCCCTCTTGGCATTGACGGCCCTGACGCACAGACACCTCCCGCGCTCCCTCCTGCTGCCGCGCCTGCTACCTCCCACGCTGCCTGGCGCGATGTGAAAACGCAAAGACGTCCGCGCGCTCGCCTAGTTTCAACTCGTCTAGTCTCAACTCGCCTAGTCTCAACTCGCCTATTCTCAACTCGGCTAGCCTCAAGCGGCGCAGCGCTGGCCATTTCAGCATGCTTTTTATCAGCCTGCGCGGCGACAGATGCCCGCTACCCCTCAGTGGCTGTGCGCGATATCGAACGGGCCGAGGGACAATTTGAACCGGTGCCATCCGATACGGCTTCCGCGCTCGAGGTGCCTGCCATTCCGATCAGCTTTGAGGGCACGCTGGAGCAGCATTTGGCCAAGCTGGTGAGCGATGCCAAGGCGTCGAACACGCGCTTCCAAGCATCGCTGGCCCCTGCGCGCACCGCCGTGAGAGGCGCTCTGAATGCATCTTATGAGAGCAATGCGTGGGCCGCCGCGCAAGTCGCCCTCGCCGAGCTTGATGGTCGGCGCAGCGAAACCGCCATCGTCCTCGCCGATTTGGATCAGCTTTATGCCGCCGCGCGAATCCAGAACGAGGACAGTTCAGCGATTGCAGCGGCACGAGGGCAAGTTGCCGCCATCATTTTGCAGCAAGACCGCATTCTGGCTCAGCTACGGGACGCGCGTTAATGAGCATTGCTTGCGAAACCTGTCCCGTTCGCGAGCGTGCAGCCTGTTCCGTCCTGACACATGAGGAACGCGGCGCGCTGGCGAGATCAGGCCGCACCCGCCAGTTGAAACGCGGTGAAACCCTGTTTGCCGCTGGCGACACCGGGTCGGCCTGCGCGACCTTGCAAAAAGGCGCGCTCAAGATTGTCCAGCTTGATGAGGACGGCAGCGAGCATATTTTGGCGCTGGTTCACCCGGCGGGATTTGTCGGCGAATTGTTCCAACCCTTTGTCCAATTTGACGTGGTCGCCCTGACGGATTGTGAACTGTGCCTTTTCTCCGGCCCCTCTGTCAGCACGATGCTGGATGATCACCCTGCCCTGGCCACCGCGTTGCTAAAGCGCAGCCAGGAAGATTTACATGCATCGCGCAATCTGCTGGCCTTGGCGGGCAATCACTCGGCGGCGCGCAAGCTCGGCGGCCTCATTCATGCCTTCGCGCAGGCCGCCAGCGATTCGCCTTGTCATCCGGCTCAGAATTTTGAACTGCCTCTCACCCGCGGCGAAATCGCTGACATGCTCGGCTTGGCGATCGAAACGGTCAGCCGGCAAATGTCGCGCTTTGAAAAGGACAAGGTCCTCAAACGCAAAGGACAACGCGGGATCGAATTGCTCGACCCCGCGCGCCTCTCATGAAGGGGGCTGGGCGCTAACCCGCTGTGACAATCGCAGCAATTGCCACGGTTACTGCCCCCCATCCAACGATCAGCACCGGCAGGATCAGCATTTGCACTGTCGCATCGCGGCCAGACAGAAGGCCGGTGTGCGTCATGATGCCATGCTGAAACAGGCGTCCCAGGCTGAGCGGTGGTTTCTGTCCAGCGTTTGGGGCAAGGCGCGTCCAAATGGCTGGCAAACTAAAACCGGCGATAATGAAAAAGGCGAAGATTACCATCGGAATGACCAATGTCGGCGAGCGGAGGCCCAAGGCCATGATCATCACGAAACCGAGATACAATCCCACCGTAATGCCATAGAGGGCTTTCGGCATTTCGAAACTGCGGTCGACTTCGACTGGCGTAATCTGGCTTTCGGTGGCTACTGCTGGCTCGCCAAGAGCGGTTGCAACAGGCGCTTTGAGGCGCAGATCGGCTTTTTGGCTAAGGTCGTCACGGGTTAGATGCTTTGACATGAGATAGGCTCCCTTCGCTTGTTTTGGCGCGAGTATTGGCGCCAGTATTTGCTGCGTTGTGAGAACCTTATTGCCGCGAATTCACGGCTCCGCTTTGACTTGAGTCAAATTTGGCAAATTATTCGGCAAAAAAGCTGTGCGGCGCTCATTTGCGCCAAAATCAGGCGTTCCAGCGCGCCAAATCAGCGTGATCAGCACCGCGCGGGGCGATCCAGTGCCAGCCATCGCGGCGTTTTTCCCGCTTCCAGAACCACGCTGCGCTTTTCAAATGATCCATCGCAAAATCTGCGGCAAGAAATGCGTCTCTTCGGTGCACAGAAGCGGCCGCGACAAAGACAATCGGATCACCGGGCACCAGCAGTCCGATCCGGTGCGCCAGCAGCAATCCGGTCAAGTCGAACCGCGCTTCTGTCTCAGCCGCCAGCTCCTCCATACCCGCCAAGGTCAGCGGCTCGTAATGGCTGAGCTCAAGCGCGCTAACGGCCCCTGCCTCCTTGGCGCTGCCGCGCACTTGCCCGGTAAAGCTGCAGAGGCCCCCCGCCTCGGGATTGGCTGAGGTAAAGCCTGCCAGCAAGTCGGCTGGATCAAACGCTGTATCGAGCAGCCGAATATCGCGCATCGCGTCTCTAACCGCCGCTGACAGGCGGAAGCAACGCGACTTCATCGCCGTCTTTTGCATCGAGCGCGGTTTTCTCGCCGAGCACCTTGCCGCCGCAGGCGACATTGACCCGCGGTTCCGCCACAGCCTTGGCCAATGGGGGATCAAGTGCCTCCAGCAATCCCGGCCAATCAAGCGGCGCCTCAAACTCACGCTCAGCTGTCCCGGCAAGATCGCCCAAAGGCCCTAGAAACAGCACCCGAACCGCCATATCCCTAGCCGCCAGTGACTGACATATGGCGCGGCTGGGCAGGTGCCTCACCGGCTTCGCGAATCGCAAAATGATGCCGCTCTGGCTTGATCGAGAGCGCCTCGTTCATGGCCGCCTCAAGCGCTGCATCACTGCCTTGCTCGCCAGCAGGCCCCTCGCCGCGCAAAGCAGCGCGCAAATCCACCCGTTCGCCGCCGCCAAGACACGGATATAGCTGGCCGGTGGTGGTCACCCGCAAGCGGTTGCACCCCTCGCAAAAATTGCCCGTCAGCGGCGTGATAAGCCCCAGCCTGCCGCCCGTTTCAGCGATATCGAAATAGCGTGCCGGTCCGCCGGTTCGGTGCTGAGAGGGGGTCAGCGTCCAGCGGCTATCGAGATCATCACGCACCTTTGTCAAAGGCAGATATTGATCCACCCGCTCGCCATCAATTTCACCCAGCGGCATCACCTCGATCAAGGTCGCATCAAACCCCTCGCCATGCGCCCATGCGATCAGATCGGGCAGCTCTTCCTCGTTCACGCCTTTCAGCGCAACCGTATTGAGCTTGACCTTCAGGCCAGCCGCCTTCGCCGCGGCAATCCCTTCCAGTACCTTTGGCAAGGCATCACGCCGGGTCAGGCTAGCGAACCGCTCTCGGTCGAGCGTATCCAGCGAAATGTTGACGCGCCTGACACCCGCCTTGGCCAATTCCTCGGCATGTTCGGCCAGCTGGGTCGCATTGGTGGTCAGCGTCAGCTCCTCCAGCCCGCCCCTCGCAGCGGCGCCCCCGCCAATCTCCCGGCGAGGGCCGATCTCGCGGCCCAAAGCCTTAACCAGATCAATCATGTCGCGCCGGACCAAAGGCTCTCCGCCAGTCAGCCTGATCTTGGTCACCCCGCGCGCGATAAAGGCCAGCGCCAGCCGGTGCAGTTCCTCAAGGCTGAGCACTTCGCGTTTGGGCAAAAACTGCATACGTTCCGGCATGCAATAGGTGCAGCGCAAGTCGCACCGGTCCGTCACGGACAGGCGGACATAAGTGATGCGGCGCTGGAATTGATCGACCAGAGGTTTCATGGGTACCGGCTTAGCGGCAGACGCAAGTATGATCCATCATCGTTTTTGAGCCTTAGCAAGGCGGCATCGTTCAGGATGGCTCCACTTGAAGATACTGCCCTGTCACGCCCGGCGCATCATCGAGATAAGCGGTCATCGCAGCGAGACTTTTGTCAGACCCGGTTACAGCATTTATGCGGCGCGGGGCGAAACTGCGAGCAAGTCCTTGAACCGCCGCCAGGCGCCAAGCCTCATGCGTGAAATCGGCTTCGGCGAAGATCAGCACTACGTCCTCGCCTGCCTCCAAAGCGCTTTTGGCATGCGGCAACCAATGCTGATGGAAGACGCTGGCAGCGGCCAATGGATCTTCCGGCAGATCGTCAATCACTATCCGTTTCATTGGGCTGTTTGCCACAGGATCGTCCTCTTCAGTCTGCCGATCAATCCGGGCGGACACGGTGCAAAGTGATACCGATCTTCTCATCAGCCTCTGCAATGGCCAGTTTTACAATCTTGACCGTGACCGCCTCAACCCGGGCATCCTGCGCAAACAAAGTCGCGCAAATGTGATCGGCTACGGCCTCGATCAGTTTGAAATGCACGCCTTCTGGCAGAGCCTGCGAGGCGGCGAATTTCAGATCCATGTAATTCTTGCTCGCCTCGAGCGCGGTCTCCGCATCATAATGCGGCAAAGGCTTGAGCGCGACCGAGATGGTAAAACGCAGCGGCTGAGTCTGACCGGTTTCTTCCGAATAAATACCGGTGAGCACATTGTGTTCAAAATCGGCGACTTCAAGGATCAGCGAATCGTTCATATTGAGGGCTTTAGCCGGATTTGGACCAGCGCGCGAAGATTGCAGTGGGCAGCAGCCGCGCGCCGTGCCTCTGGTGCGCACCATCAGCGGCAATTTGCGCTTCCTCGACCGCCAAATCGCCATGTTCGATTGTGCCGGGAAGATCAGCAAAAACCTCGTCCAGCAATCCCGCCAAGGCCAGGCTGCTCATCCGCACGGCATAAACGGTCAGAAACAAAAACCGGCTCTCTTGATCGAGCAATTGGCGGCAATCGCGCACCAAGGGGGTCAGCCCTTCTTCAATGCGCCATGTTTCGCCTTTGGGACCCCGGCCAAATTTGGGCGGATCGAGAATAATACCATCATAGCGCTTGCCCCGCCGCACCTCTCGCGCGGCGAATTTGCCGGCATCATCGACCAGCCAGCGGATCGGCCTATCTGCCATGCCCGACAGCGCCGCATTGGCCCGCGCCTGTGCCACCGACTTCTTGCTGGCATCGACATGGGTTACCGCGCCCATCTCGGATAAGGCCAGACTGCCAACCCCGGTATAGCCAAACAGGTTGAGCGTCTGGGCCTGCGACAGGCCAGTCAATTGCTGGCTCATCCACTCCCACACAGGGGCCATGTCCGGAAAGAACGCCAAATGCCGAAAAGGCGTCGGCTCAGCCATAAAGCGCGCATTGTTCCATCCCAATTCCCAGCCTCCATCGGGGACTTCCGGGGTAAGCGACCAGCGCCCGCCGCCATCCTCATCCGATCCGGGCAGAAATTCGCCATCGGCCTGCCAATCGCTTAATCGCGGCTGCCACAAGGCTTGCGCTTCCGGCCTGATAAACCGGTAAGGGCCAAATTGCTCAAGCTTGCGGCCATTCCCGCTATCGAGCAGGCGGTAATCCTCCCACCCCTCACCCAGCATCAGCACAGGATCGCGTTTCAGCTCAGCCATAATCTGCTCATTGGTTTGGCCCATGCCAATGCACCGCGCGCCTTGGGCACAGCGCGATCATTTGGGATTGGAGGCATTGGCCAGCAGAAACTCGCACACAGCAGAATAATCGCCGGGCAAATCTGTGCAGGCTTCCTCGCGCGCGAAAAGATCGCCAATCCGGGTCGGCAGACTTGGCCGAACACCGGTTGCGCGCTCCACCGCATCGCGGAATTTGGAAGGGTGCGCGGTTGCCAAAGTCACAACCGCCACCTCCGGATCGAGATCACCTTGCGCCAATGCAGCATGCAGCCCGATCGCGGTATGCGGATCAATCACCTCGTTCGCATGTTCATGCGCCCAGCGCAAAGCCTTGGCCATATCGCTTTCATCGGCGCGCACGCTGGTGAACAGCTTGGCCGCCCCCTCGCGCTGGGCATTGGTCAATTGCATTGCCCGCGTTTCTTCAAAACCGCGCATCTGCTCGGCCATGGCGGGTCCATCGCGCCCGCCCAGATCAAACAACAACCGCTCAAAATTCGAGCTGACCTGAATATCCATGCTGGGCGCCGCCGTCGCGGTAACATGACCCGCAGAGTAATCTCCGGTGCTCAGCGCGCGGTGAAGGATATCATTGACGTTGGTCGCGACAATCAAGCGTTCAATGGGCAAGCCCATTTGCGCCGCGACATAGCCTGCAAAAACATCGCCGAAATTGCCGGTCGGGACACTGAAGGCGACTTTGCGATCAGGTGCACCCAATTGCACCGCGGCGGCAAAGTAATAGACAACTTGCGCCAGCAGCCGTGCCCAATTGATCGAGTTCACCGCGCCGATGCGGTGCTGGCTGGTAACGGCTTCGTCATTGAAGATCCGCTTCACCATCGCCTGCGCATCATCGAAACTGCCGTCAATCGCAATATTGTGCACATTGGGCGCGCGCACAGTCGTCATTTGGCAGCGCTGGACGTCGCTGATCCGGCCCTTGGGATGAAGCATGAAAATCTCCACCCGCTCACGGCCCGCCACTGCATCAATCGCTGCGCTGCCGGTATCGCCGCTGGTCGCGCCAACAATAGTCAGATGGCTGTTATCCCGCTCAAGAAATTCCTCAAACAAGTGGCCCAGCAATTGCAAGGCCACATCTTTGAACGCCAGCGTTGGCCCATGAAACAGCTCTAGCAGCCATTGCTGATGATCAAGCTGGACAAGCGGCGTCACGGCATGGTGAGCAAACCGGCCATAGGCCTCCTCACACAGCTCTAGCAGCCGGTAAGGCGGCAGATTATCGCCGACAAAGGGCTGCATCACTCTTGCCGCCAATTGCGCATAAGGCAGCCCGCACATCGCAGCGATTTCGCTGGCGGAGAACTGGGGCCATTCGCGCGGTACATACAATCCCCCATCGCTTGCCAAACCGGCCAAAGTGGCTCCGGCAAAATCAAGCGTGGGCGCATCGCCTCTGGTAGAGATATATTCCATGACGAGCAGCGGTTAGCCTCCTCGCCGCCAAGGGGCAAGCACCGCGCGTCTTTTGAGGGGGCAAGCTTAGCTGATGGTGCCGTGGGGCGCGGCCAAATCAGCCCCTCATCCCGCGTCCTGTTTTATGCGCGAGCGCACCGCAAACCCGTAAATCACCAGCGCCGTCAGCGCGAATAAGAACCATTGGCCCGCATAGGCCATGTGATTATTCGGCAGGGTATTGGGATCGGGCCGCGGCAGGGCCGATAATCCGGCGACTGGCGGGTTCGCGACCAACCTTGCGCCGTTTTTGGCAGGCGCAATCCAGCCGCTCACCTGTCCCCCTTGCCAGTCCATCTCCTGCGGCCCTCTCGCCCAGCCGAGCATAATTTCCGTCTCTCCGCCGCTCGCCAAAGAGCACCGGGCAACCTGCGCCAATCCGCCTGCGCCTTGCAGATTGCGCGCCGCGGTGCTGCGCGTGCCGATAACCTCACGGCAGTCTACCTCGCTCAGCCGGTAAAGCGCACCCTCCACCTCCTCGGCGCTGCGCGGATAAGCGACCGGATCGCTTAACTCAGCCGAGGCATTGAACCGCGCAAGCATCGCCGCCTTTTCATCGGCGCGGCCCAATTGCCAAAAGCCTAGCCACACCATCACCGCTGCGGCGAGCACGACCAGAATTGTGGGAACGACAGGCAATTGACGGATCATGGTGTTTCGCCTTCATCGCTGATGGCCCTTTGCTCGGCCCACCGGTCAAACGCTGCATAGAGCCAGACGACCTTGTACAGCCGCAAAAACCCAACAACGCAGAGCAAAGTAACCGGAACCCAGATCAGCGGCAGCAGCCACAATGGGGGCTGCCAAATGCTATCAATGCCGATCGCAGCCATGATCAGCGCAGCGGCAAGGCCCATGGTCACCAGACCGGTAAAGCGCCCTCCGCCCTCTAGCGAGATTAGATCAAGCTGACATTCGTCACAAGCAAGCGCAAGCTGAGCAGGCGCGCCGAACAGGCTGCGCGCGCCGCACTGGGGGCACAAACCAAAAAGGGCGGCACCGAGAACACCGGGCCGCCCTTTGGAATAGGAGTTATCACGCTTCATAAAAGGCGCTTTGCCGTTGGGTCAGATCGCTTGGCTCGAATAACCGGGGTCAGATAACCGGGGTCAGATAACCTCTGCGCCCCAACCGCCCCAGACGTACACGGCGATGAAGAGGAACAGCCAGACAACATCGACAAAATGCCAATACCAAGCCGCAGCCTCAAAGCCGAAGTGCTGCTTGGGCGTGAAGTGCCCTTTGTATGTGCGCACAAGACAAACGATCAGGAAGATCGTACCGATCAAAACATGGAAGCCGTGGAAGCCGGTCGCCATATAAAAGGCCGAGCTATAGGTGTTTTGGCCGAAGACAAACGGCGCATGGCTGTACTCATATGCCTGAACGAAAGAGAACACGATGCCCAGAGCAATCGTCGCCCACAGGCCTTTCTTCAAACCTTCGCGGTCGCCGTGAATAAGGCAGTGGTGCGCCCAAGTTACCGTCGTGCCTGAGCACAGCAGGATCAGCGTATTCAGCAAAGGCAGGGAAAACGCATCGAGCACTTTCATCCCTTCGGGTACGAGCGTCCCAGCGCTTGTGTTGCCTTCTGAGAGGAAGAGATTGGTGGTGGTCTGGACGCCTTCGTTAAAGGCGACCTCGAGCGGCGCCGGGAACAGCGCGAAGTCAAACCAGCTCCAGAACCAGCCGACAAAGAACATCACTTCGGAGGCAATGAACAGGATCATGCCATAGCGCATGTGCAATTGCACCACAGGTGTGTGATCGCCGCGCTCAGCTTCTTTGACGACATTGGAGAACCACGCGAAAAACGTCGCGATCAAGCCCGCAATGCCGAGATACATGACAATGCTGGAGCCTGCGCCGAATTGATCGGGGTAAAGCGAAAGCACAAGGCCGGAGGTGAACGCCAAAGCCGAGAAGGACCCGATGAAGGGCCAGATATCGGGTTCGAGGATGTGATAATCGTGATTGACGTTGCCAGCCATGTGTCTTGTCGTCCTGTATCTCGTTGTGCCTATGCCCTTAGCCATCGGCGCAGGCGGGGTCTAGTCTTGATAAAATGCCTAGTCGAAACCTTGCGCTTAGCCCCTAGGGGGAACCGCCCGTGCCAGTTTCCGGATTATTGGAAACATTGGCCGCGCTGGCCTGTTGATCGATTGCTTTGTGAAATGTGTAAGAGAGGGTGATCTGCTCGATATCCTTGGCATTTTCATCCTCTAGGATGGCCGGATCGATGAAATACAGCACCGGCATGCGCACTTCTTGGCCGGGCTGAAGCGTTTGCTCGGTAAAGCAGAAACACTGGATCTTGTGAAAATAGACACCCGCTTGCTCCGGCTCCACATTGAAGCTGGCGGTGCCAGTAATCGGCACGGAAGAGGTGTTGCGCGCGGTGTAGAACGCCATGTCGCGCTGGCCAATCTGAACGGTGTCCGTCGTCTGCTCCGGCGCGAAATTCCATGGCACATCGCGCGCAGTGGTTCCATCAAAGCGGACGGAAATCGGGCGAGTGCCGGCGCTTTGCGCAAGTCGCTCTGCCACGTCAGCCTCGCTCTCGGTGGCGCGCTGCGTCGTTCCGCCGAAACCGGTCACCTGACAGAAAAGCTCATACAGCGGCACCGCTGCATAGCCCACGCCAAGCATCGCCAAAGCCCCCAAAAAGGCCAAGGCACCGGTCGAGGCATTTTGCACTTCAAGAGGGTTTGTCTGGCTCATCCGGCTTATCCCATGCGTACGATGGTTATAAGATAAAACAGGGCGACGAAGAAAATCAAAACCCCGCCAAGGACCAAATTCCTCGCTTTTTGGCGGCGCTCGATCTCTGCGTCTGAAAGCGGTTCTTGGACCGGCCGCTTGTCATCATCATGCGTCATGTGAGAACCCCGATTTGAGCAAGCATACGGTCGGCCACCAAGGCCCCGAACAAAGCAAAAAGATAAGCAATACTGTAAGCGAAAAGACGTTTCTCAGGCGCCATTGAATCGCCTTCCTCGCTGCGCCGCAAGCCCACCGGCACCGACAATCCTGCGAAAGCCAGGCTCAGCAACAAGGCCGCGATCCCGTAAACAGCGCCGGTACCGCCAATCAGCCAAGGGGCCAAAGCGATGGGCAACAAAAGAATGGAATAGCCAAGGATCTGCCTTCTGGTCGAACGCTCCCCCGCAACCACAGGCATCATCGGGATACCCGCATTGGCATAATCGGTTTTTACAAACAGCGAGAGCGCCCAAAAATGCGGCGGCGTCCAGAAAAAGATAATCGCAAAGAGCAGCAGCGGCATCGCGGTAATCTCGCCCGTCACCGCGACCCAGCCGATCAGCGGCGGGAACGCTCCTGCGCCTCCGCCGATAACGATGTTCTGCGGTGTACGCGGCTTGAGCCACATAGTGTAAATCACGGCGTAATAGACAATCGAGAAGGCCAGCAAACCAGCCACCAGCCAGCTCACCGCAAGGCCCATGGTCATCACCGATACACCGCACAAGCCAAGCCCGAAGCCGAGCGCGTCACCGCGCTCCATCCGGCCCGCTGGCAAGGGACGTGATGCAGTGCGCTTCATTTTGGCATCAAGGTCAGCTTCCCACCATTGATTGAGGACTGCCGCCCCGCCCGCACCAAGGGCGATGCACAAAATCGCGGTAAACCCGATCAAGGGGTGAATGCTCCCCGGTGCAGCCAGCAAACCGCATAGGCCGGTAAAAATCACCAAGGTCATAACGCGCGGCTTGGTCAGGGCATAGAAATCACGCCAGTCCGCCGGCGCGCCGTAAGCCGCCCGCTGCGCTCTAGACGGCATATCCGCAAGCGCATCGGTCTGTGCAAACGATGGCTTCTTCGCCGAGGATGTCACCGAGCTCGTTGTCATAATGCCTCAAACTCGCCTTTGCGCCGCTTTCCTTCTGAAGGCCCATCAAAGGGCCCTATCTAAGCTCCACCTTAGGAGCGGTATTTACCAGAAGAGGCACAAGTTGAACTGCGCCCCTCCCAATTGATCCTCAATATTCGTCCCCAAGGCTGCGTCTGACATGACGCATTGCCGCAGGGTCTATGCAAAGCGCCCCTTAAGCAGGCGCTTGGCGGTGATCGTGATAATCCTGATGCTCGCCAATCACAGGCAGGGTTTCAAACTGGTGGAATGGCGGCGGGCTGGACAAGGTCCATTCCAGTGTCGTCGCCCCTTCGCCCCATGGGTTATCTTCCGCCTTTTTGCCCGCGATGAATGCATAGGCAATATTGATGAAGAACAGCACCATCGAGCCCGCCATGATCGCGTAACCAGCCGTGCTGATTTCATTCCAATAGGCATACATCGGGTTAAAATCCGGGATCCGGCGCGGCATGCCCTGCATCCCGAGGAAATGCTGCGGGAAGAAGATGACATTCACGCCGATGAAGAAGCCCCAGAAATGGAGGTGCGAGAGCAGCTCTGAATGCATCTTACCGCTCATCTTCGGGAACCAGTAATAGAACGCTGCGAACAGCGAGAACACCGCACCCATCGAAAGCACATAGTGGAAGTGCGCCACCACATAATAGGTGTCATGCAGATTGTCGTCGATACCGCCATTGGCAAGCA
>CAZDHB010000005.1:29746-56382 GCA_964505255.1 uncultured Porphyrobacter sp. | reverse complement strand
AACCGGCAAGGGTGCAAGCCCTTCGTGGGTTCGAATCCCACCCTGTCCGCCACTTGCCTTCCCCCAAAATTTTGCGCATGAAGTGGCAATAAAAGATAGCGCGGTCGTGCGTGAAACGGACACGTTTCAGGATTCAAAATTTGCGAAACCAAAATTTCGCGAAAAACGTCACGATTTGGGGGACTGACCTATGTACCGTGCCATCAGCACTCTTGTGCTAAGCCTATGCCTATCCGGTTGCATCGGCAAAATGATCGAGCAAAAAGCGCCTGTCACCGCGGCAGATCAAATTTGCAAAATTGAGCGTTATGCCATTGATCTTGAATTTCCCGGAATGGCGATCAATGCCAATGACTTGGGTGACGTCAAAAGTCTCAATGATGAAGTCACAAAATCTCTAACAACACGCCCGGGCGATCTGCTGTTCTTGTCGGGGGGCAGCCAGCAAGGTGCCTTTGGCGCTGGCTTCCTGGATGGATGGCATTTGCGTGATGGGAAACTGCCGAATTTTCAGGTTGTTACGGGCGTAAGTACAGGTGCCTTGCAAGCCACAGGCGCGTTTATCGGAAGGCCCGATATTCCCGTCAATGGCTACACAATACGCGATGAAAGCGAGATATTGAAAGGCTATGTCGCTGGCGCTTCAATGGAAGGGTCCATGCCCATTGGCGCTGCCATGACGGCGCTAAGGCGCGGCTCCATCGCCGATCTTGAACCGCTGCGCGCACGGCTCAAAAATCTCTACGGGGAAGCGGAATTGCGGGCTGTTGCCTTGCGCTCTGTGCGCGAGGGGGCGCTTCTTCTGGCTGGTGCAACCGATGTAAGCTCAGGCCGGGCCATTGCCTTCGATCTCACAGATCTGGCCGAGCGTTATGTGACTGAGGTCAAGGCAGGCAACAGCGTCAAGGCGGACTTGCTTCACAATTGCTATATCTCGGCCTTGATCGCATCCTCGGTTGTGCCGCCCGGTGCACAGCCTGAATTTATCGACAACCGCATGTATATCGACGGCGGCGCTAAATTCGCAGTCTTTGCCGAGGATATCGGGGAGATTATCAAGGATGACGTTCCGCCGCCCCCGCCGCCGACAATTATAGGGGGGCCAACGCCTCCAACTGCTTCGCCAACCCCGCGCAAGCTCAAGAATGTGTATATCATTCTAAACAGCGCAGGAGAGCTGCAAGCGCAATGCAGCAAAGCCAATCCGGAACATTGCAGGCAAGGCAGCGACACGCATCTGGCGGGCGCGCACAAATCATGGACGGTGCCATCACTGGCGGGCCGGACTTTGTCGATCCTGACCAATCAGGTCGAACGGCTTTCGATTGATCGGGCCGCCAATTTGCCGCGCACCGGCTATGTCGATCCCAAGTTTATCAAGATTGACCCCGATGCGCGCGATGCTTTTGTGAGCGATCTGAACGGAGCATTCGAGGAAGGCGCGAGGAGCTGCAAAGACTGGCTGGCGCTCGATGATTTGGCCAGCCCGCTCGAATTTCATCCGCGTTACATGCGCTGCCTGCTCGATTTCGGACGCGATCTGGGCTTGCGCCAGCAATGGAATTGAGGCGTCTCGGCAAGGCTGGCATGCGCATAGCTTTTCCGCGCTAGGGCGGTGCGCTATATGTGAATGGCCTTGCCGTAAGCGCCAAGCACGCTCTCGTGCATGGATTCCGAAATGGTCGGATGCGGGAAAACCGTTTGCATAAGCTCAGCCTCGGTCGTCTCCAGCGTTTTGCCGATCACATAGCCTTGGATCATTTCGGTCACTTCTGCCCCGATCATATGCGCACCTAGCAATTCGCCGGTTTTCGCGTCGAAGACAGTTTTTGTGAACCCCTCTGCTTCGCCCAAAGCGATGGCCTTGCCATTGCCAATGAACGGGAAGACGCCGGCCTTAACCTCGTAGCCTGCCTCTTTCGCGGCCGCCTCGGTCATGCCAACACTGGCAATTTGCGGGTGGCAATAGGTGCAGCCGGGAATGGCATCCCGATTGAGCGGATGAGGGTGAACCTCTTTATTGCCAAGCTCTTTGGCGATTGCTTCGGCTGCGGTGACGCCTTCGTGGCTGGCCTTGTGAGCGAGCCATGGCCCCGGCGTGCAATCCCCAATCGCCCAAAGGCCTTTAGATTTAGTCCGGCCAAAGGGATCAATTTGAATGAAACCGCGGTCCATATCGGCCAGTTTCTCTAGCCCGATATTCTCGGTATTTGGCTGAATCCCAATGGCGACGATGACATGACTGTACTCGTTTTCGTTGATCGACCCGTCTTTTGACTTGATTTTGGCCTTCACCGAACTCGCGCCGGGCTTGATGTCCTCGACCCCCGCCCCGGTCATCACCGTCATACCCTGTTTTACAAGTGATTTTTCAAGGAAAGCTGACACTTCCGCATCTTCAACCGGGACGATCCGGTCAAGCATTTCAACCACGGTCACATCCGCGCCCATGTCATTATAGAAGCTGGCAAATTCGATGCCGATAGCGCCCGACCCGATGACCAGCAGCTTGCTCGGCATCTCAGGCGGTGTCATTGCCGCGCGATAAGTCCAAATACGCTTCCCGTCTGCTGGTGCAAAAGGAAGATCACGCGCACGCGCACCGGTTGCCACAATGATATGCTTTGCGGTGAGGTTTTCTGCGCCCTTTTCGCCCGTCACCGTCAGCGAGGTCGGCCCGGTCAGAACCCCTTCGCCCATATGCACGGTGATTTTGTTCTTCTTCATCAGATGCGTAACGCCCTGATTAAGCTGTTTGGCCACACCGCGCGAGCGTTTGACGACCGCCTCCAGATCAGCCTCGATCTTGCCGGCGATTTTAAGGCCGTAATCGGCTGCGTGCTGCGCCAGATGCATCACTTCGCCAGAGCGCAGCAGAGCTTTCGTCGGGATACAGCCCCAATTGAGGCAAATGCCGCCCAGATTCTCGCGCTCTACTATCGCGGTTTTGAGGCCCAATTGAGCAGATCGGATTGCCGCGACATAGCCGCCCGGCCCTGAACCCAGGACGATCACATCATACGCCGCGCTCATACCAGAAGCCCCATTGGATTTTCACAAAGCTGTTTCAGGGCGTCCATCAATTGCGCCCCATCCGCGCCGTCAATGGAACGGTGATCGAAACTGCCAGAGGCACTCATAACGGTGGCCACACCCAGCGCGCCATCCACAACATGCGGCCTTTGTTCGCCCGCGCCGACCGCGAGGATCATACCTTGCGGCGGATTGATCACTGCATCAAATTGTTTGATACCGAACATGCCAAGGTTGGAAATGCTCGCCGTGCCGCCCTGATACTCATGCGGCTGCAATTTGCCCTCACGCGCTTTTGCAGCCAGCTCTTTCATCTCGCGGCTGATCTGAGCGAGGCCCTTGGTATCCGCCTCGGTGATAATCGGTGTGATCAGCCCGCTTGGCGCAGCGACCGCGACCGAGATATCGGCGCGTGTATATTTGTGCATCGTGTCGCCCTGAAAACTGACATTGCATTGCGGCACCCGGATCAATGCCCGTGCGAGCGCCTTGATCAGCAAATCATTAACCGACAGCTTGACGCCGTCCGCCTCCAGCGAGGCATTGAGCTCTTTGCGAAGGGCAAGCAAAGGATCAAGGTTGATATCTGTCGTCAGATAATAATGCGGAACCGTTTGCTTGCTCTCGGTCAGGCGTTTTGCGATCACTTTGCGCACGCCCGAGAGCTTTTCTTCCTCGTAAGGCGCGCCAAACTCGCTGTGAACGGGGGCCGGGGCAGATGCCGCCGGAGCAGCAGCGCTGGGAGCAGGTGCGGCAGGGGCCTTGCTTGGGTCGAAATTCTCAACGTCCGCTTTGACAATGCGCCCGCCCGGGCCGCTACCCGCAATTGAGGCAATGTCGATCCCCGCTTGCTCGGCGAGACGTTTGGCCAGCGGTGATGCCTTTATGCGGTCCGCGCCGCTGGCTGCTGGTGCGCTACTCGCCGGTGCACTTGCTGCCGGTTGAGCAGCGGCAGGTTCAGGAGAAGGCGGCGGAGGCGCAGCGCTTGTAGCGCCAGCGGCCTCTACATCGCCCTTAGTAATCTTGCCGCCCGGCCCCGATCCTTGAAGCGTTGCCAAATCAATGCCGTTTGCCTCAGCAAGCTTGCGCGCCGATGGCGTCGCCGCAGGACCATCTGAAGCGGGGGCCGGTGCAGAAGCCGGTGCCGGAGAGGGTTCAGGAGACGCAGGCGCAGCCGCAGCCGGACTTGTATCCTCACCCTCCAAAGCAAGCGTTGCAATCACTTGCCCGACTTTCACATTTTCGCTTCCTTCAGGAACGGCGATACTGACAATCGTGCCTTCATCAACCGCTTCGAATTCCATGGTTGCCTTGTCAGTTTCAATCTCGGCCATAATGTCGCCGGAGTTCACCGTATCACCCACTTTGACGAGCCAATTGCTAAGAGTGCCTTCCTCCATCGTCGGAGAAAGAGCGGGCATTTTGATATCTAAAGGCATGGTAGAATTCTGTCCTTGGGGAGGAAATATACGCTCCGGGGTGTTTGCCGAATTTGATGCGTTTCGGCAAGCGTCTTGCGCCCAAGAATATTTTGGCGGATACATATGTTTTGCCCGCTTGATCGGGTATCTCACGTTTAGGGTGGCCCGGTCTGTTCGGATCGGGAGAGAGGTTCGAGGGGATTGTATGCGGATCTATCTGGTTGTGATGGACGAGACGGCAGAAGCCAAGAAAGCTCTGCGTTTCGCCACGGCCCGGGCCGAGCAAACCGGCGGCAGCGTGCATCTTCTTGCTTTGGTGCCAGCACAGAGTTTTAATGCGTTCGGCGGGGTGCAAGCCACGATCGAGCAGGAGGCCCGCGAAAGAGCAGAAGTGCTCGCCGCGAGTGAGGCCAGCAATGTTTATGCTGACAGCGGAAAAATGCCGATCATCGCGGTGCGCGATGGCAAGCCCAATCAATCGATTGGCAAATATCTTGAAGAACATGCCGATGTGGCCGCATTGGTCCTTGGCGCCGCAGCAGAAGGCGGACCCGGACCATTGGTGACGCATTTCTCATCGCTTGCAGGCGAATTATCCTGCCCGCTCTATGTCATTCCGGGCGGGCTGGAGAACAGCCAAATTGACCGGCTTGCAGGGATTAAAACCGAGACAGAAAGCTGACACTCAAGGCTTCAGCGTTTTTTGCCTTGATGCCGGATATTGGCTGGCCGCCCTCGTTTTCCGCGCATGTGCTTGGCTTTTCCCGTTTTATCAGGGCTTTTTGCCTCTGAACCTCGCCCGCGATACGCGCCGCTGCGTTTGCCCCCGCGATAGCGGGACCCGCGATCCACGCTGCGTCCCTCGCTCCCCGGCACTTCGAACTTGAGCGATCCGGTTAGCGCATTTGCCTCTGCCAGTTTGAGCTCCAACCGGTCGCCTGAGGCATAGCGCTCTCCGCTATCCTCTCCGGTTAGGGATTGAGAGGCTTCGTCATAGCGAAAATGCTCGCGGCCGAGCGTGGAGACGGGCACCAGGCCATCCCCGCCCAGCCCTAAGATCGTTGCAAAAAAGCCGAAACTTTGCACGCCGGTGATACGCGCCTTGAACGTCTCACCAACCCGCCCGGAAAGCCATGCCGCGACATAGCGATCGATGGTGTCACGCTCTGCCTCCATAGCGCGGCGTTCGGCCGTGCTAATGGCGTCACAAATGGTCTTGAGGTTCTCGCGGTCGCGCTCTGACAAGCCGGAAGAGCTTGGCAAATCCGCAGCAGGTGCCGCTTGTTCAAGATGGTATGCATCAACCAAAGCGCGATGCACCAGCAAGTCTGAATAGCGCCGGATGGGCGAGGTAAAATGCCCATAGCTGCCAAGGCTAAGCCCGAAATGCCCGCTGTTTTTCGGCCCATAATAGGCCTGCGTCTGGCTGCGCAAAACCGCTTCCATAGTGAGCTGTTTCTCGGCCTCATCCTCAATCTCAGCCAGCATCCGGTTAAACAGGCCCGGCTTTATCACCTGACCCAGCGCAAGTTTCTTGCCCTGCGTTGCCATGTAATCCCTAAGTGCGATCAGTTTTTCCCGGCTCGGCGGTTCGTGATTGCGGTAAACCACAGGCGCGGTTTTGGCCTCCAGCGCTTTGGCAGCGGCGACATTGGCCGCGATCATAAAGTCTTCCACCAGACGATGCGCATCAAGCCGCTCGCGCACGGCGATCTCCTCGATCTGGCCGTCCTCGCCGAGGCGCACCTGGCGCTCGGGCAGCTCCAGATTGAGCGGCTCCCGAGCGCTCCGCGCCTTGTCAAGCAGACGCCACGCCGACCACAAATGTTCAAGATGCTGCGGCGCCGTACCTTGATCAATCGCGGCTTGCGCATCTTCATAGGCGATATTACCGGCCAGACGGACAATCGCGCGCGTGAAACGCCAATCTGCAATCGTCCCATCGGGTGCGATACGCAAATGGCACGTAATCGCCGCGCGGTCCTGATCCTGTTTCAGCGAGCAGACATCTGCGCTCAGAACCTCGGGCAGCATCGGCACAACCCGGTCGGGAAAATAAACCGAGTTGCCGCGTTTGCGCGCTTCCTTGTCAACCAGCCCGCCCGGGCGAACGTAAAAGGAAACGTCAGCAATCGCGACAATGGCTCTGAAGCCCCCCTCGCCCGGCTCGCCTTGTGGGATTGGCTCAGCCCATATCGCGTCATCATGATCGCGCGCATCGGCCGGATCAATCGCAACAATTGGAACGGCGCGCAGGTCTTCGCGCGTCTCGTCAGACAAGGCGAGTTTCGCGGCCAGCTCTGCCTCTTGCAAGGCGTCACCATCAAAGACTGTGGGAATGCCGTGTTTTGCAATCGCAATCAGGCTGAAGCTTTTCGGCGCAAGCGGGTCGCCGACAACTTCTGTGACTTTAACCGCAGACCGCGCGCTGCGCCCGGCCCTTTCGGCAAACACCAGCTGACCTTCTTCGGCCTCGCCAAGGTCTGAAATCGGCGAGGCGCTTCGTACGCGTTTATCGATTGGCGCGAGCCAAGCCTTGCCCGCACCGTCGATCTCGACAACGCCAATCAAACCTTCGCTGCGAGCAGGCAGTTTCTTCATTGGCCGCGCTTGCCAATGCCCGTCTGCTTCTTCTGTACGAGCCAGCACTCTGTCCCCGCGCTTCAAGGCTGCGTGTCTGCGATCCTCGATCAATCGGATGCGCGGCGGCTCGCTGCCATCATCCGGGTTCCAACTTTCCGGAATGGCAATTGCCTCGCCGTCTTCGATCTCGGCAACCTTGAGCACAGTCACCTTGGGGACACCGCCCATGCGGGTATAAGCAGACTTCTTGCCGTCAATCAGCCCTTCCTCCGCCATGTCCTTGAGCAGGCGCTTTAGGCCGATTTTCTCCTGACCTTTCAGGCCAAAAGCCTTGCCTATCTCGCGTTTGCCCACCTTGCGTTCAGATGTTTGGATGAACTCCAGCACTTGCTCACGCGATGGCATGCCCTTGCCGCCTTGCCGCTCGCGGCGCGGTTTCTTGGAACGCGGTTTGGACGGCGCGGATTTACCGCCTGAACTGATCCGGCGGGCCAAATTAATAAGCCTTAGCGAGGAGGATACGCTCCACCGCAGGCGCTCCGGTAAACAGGCAAGGTCCATCGGCCGGATCACTGCCAATCGGCACATTGCGAATGGTCAGTTTGAGCGCTTTTAGCCTCTCGGTCACTTGCTCAAGATCAGTGCCGGTTGGTTTGGACCACTGCACCTCGACCCAGCCCGGATATTTTTCATCGCGGCTGTAAAATGCCTCGACCTCGTCAAAGCTGGTCAGACCGCGGGTGATATTCGCATCGCGTCGCTGAGCGGCCTCTTCAAGCAAAGCGGTTTGCATCGCCTCCAGCATGGCCGGGATCGTCTCCCCCGCCTCTTCGCGCGAAGGGCTCGCAAAATCGGGCTTGCCGCTGTCTGCATTCCACAAGGCATCACGCTTCAGCAAGGATACAGCCCCCGCCTCCATATCGCGTCCGCCAACTTCGATCACAATCGGCGCGCCCTTGCGCACCCAGTCCCAACGCTTCGCCGCAGCCTTGCCCGGTCTTGTATCCAGCAGCACGCGCAATTTTTCGCCAAGGACATGTTTCGCAGCCAGCGTGGCCCGCAATTCCTCGCAATAGTCAATCAGCGCTTGGTCTTCATCCTTGCCGCGCAGCATCGGCAGGATAACCACCTGATGCGGCGCAATGGCAGGCGGCACACGCAAGCCATCATCGTCCCCGTGGGTCATGATAACACCGCCGACCATGCGGGTTGAAACACCCCAGCTGGTGGTGTGGCAATAGGCCTGTTTGCCATCCTGATCCTGATATTGAATGCCAGAGGCGCGCGCGAAATTCTCGCCAAGGTAATGGCTCGTCCCCGCTTGCAAAGCCTTGCCGTCCTGCATCATGGCCTCGATCGACCAGGTTTCTACCGCACCGGGAAACCGCTCGTTCTCAGGCTTCTCACCAGCAACAACCGGCAAAGACAAATCGTCTTCGGCAAAGCTGCGGTAGACCTCAAGCATGCGCAAGGTGTGCTCTTTTGCTTCAGCCTCGTCAGCATGCGCCGTGTGACCTTCTTGCCAAAGAAATTCGCTGGTGCGCAAAAACATCCGCGTGCGCATTTCCCACCGCACGACATTGGCCCATTGGTTAAGCTTGAGCGGCAAATTGCGCCAGCTCTGGATCCACCGCGCCATCGCATCGCCGATGATTGTCTCTGACGTTGGCCGAACAACCAAGGGTTCTTCCAGCTTCGCCTCGGGATCGGGGACCAGCCCGCCATCCTTGCCCGCGATCAGGCGGTGATGGGTAACAACCGCCATTTCCTTGGCAAAGCCCTCGACATGCTCTGCCTCACGCTCAAAATTGGCAAGCGGGATAAAGATCGGGAAGTACACATTGTCATGCCCGCTTTCCTTGATCCTATCGTCAAGCAAGCGCTGCATCCTCTCCCAAATGCCGAACCCCCAAGGTTTGATCACCATACAGCCGCGCACGCCCGATTCCTCGGCCATGTCAGCAGCAGTGATGACTTCCTGATACCAAGCTGCGAAATCGTCAGCTCGTCTTGTGTTCAAAGCATGGCGAATTTCGGCCATGAGTATTTCCTGTTTCTAAGCTGCGTAGCGTCTGCAAAACCCGCTCATTCTCAAGCGAAGCTGCGGAGCCGCGGAAGCGGTTACCTCTAGTCAAGCAGAGCGATGGCTCTATTTATCGAGCGCGTCCAGCTTCTTTTGCATGTTCGCCATCTGCTCGCGCAATTCGGCCAGTTCATCGACCGAGTTTTCATCCTCAGCCTGAGTTTTTGGCATCAAAGCATCGGTCGCGGCGCGCACCATCGCCATATTGGTTTCGGCGATTTGCGCGATTGGGTTGCCGCTTTTCAAAGCCGAGGCCAATTGCGTGCTGTTCTTGCGAAAATTCTCCATGCTCGCCTCGAGGTAGCTTGGCATCATATTCTGCATCGAATTGCCATACATCGAGATGAGGTCTCTTAAGAAACTGACCGGCAACATCTGTTTGCCGCCCGATGCCTCTTGTTCGACGATGATCTGAGTCAGGATCGAGTGCGTGATGTCATTCCCGCTTTTTGCATCGACGACCACAAAATCGCTGTTCGCCCGGACCATATCGGCCAGATCATCAAGCGTAATATAGCTTGACGTATCGGTGTTATAGAGCCGCCGGTTGGCGTATTTCTTGATGGTGATCGGCTCACCCTCTGCGCGTTTCTTGCCCATATTCTCTCTCCAAAATGCTGCGCAGCATATTGCGCAGCATATTTGCCACATTGCATGCTACTAACGCATCTAGCACTTGCACAATGTGCAGTGCAACAAGACCGTGAATATATCTGAAATATCAGGAAAAACGCCGACCAAGAACGGTCAGCAATTCATATTGCGACAATCCGGTTTGCTGCGCAGCATTTTTTAGCTTGTAAGGCAATTGCACCCAGTCGCCTTCACGAATGTCATCGGCCTCGCTGAGATCAACGACGATCATATCCATGGACACTTTGCCAAGCATCGCAAGCTTGCTCTCGCCTCGCGTGAAATAGCCGAAATCTTGTGTCCAATTTCGCAAGATACCGTCGGCATAGCCGAGCGAGACAACGCCGATCCGCATCGCCTTTGGCGCGGTGAACATTCCGTTGTATCCCACTTTTTCGCCCGCGCTTATCGGCCGAACTTGAATGATCGCAGCCTCCGGAAAAGCGACCTGCTTAATCACCGTGCCAAATTCGCTGCGGGCAATCCCGCCATAAAGCGCAAGGCCCGGCCTCGTCAGATCAAAGGCATAATCATCGCCCAGCGCAATGCCCGCACTATTGGCAAGGCTGGCCTCCTTATGCGCAATTGCCTCCCTCGCGCGTAAGAACACCTCAAGCTGCGCCGCATTTCTCGGCGAATCCTCATCCGCGCAAGCCAGATGCGACATCAGCACGTTCACATCCAGCGCTTGAATTGCCGGATCATCGATGTCGCCGGGGGCAATGCCCAAACGGTTGATCCCGCTGTCAATCATCAGATCGCACGCGCCGCCGCCGCTCGCGCTCCATAATTTTGCCTGGGCGACCGAATTGATCACAGGCCTAACGCCCGTCTCGCGCGCAAATGCCGCTTCCTCGGCCGTTAAAACTCCATGGAGCACGCTAATCTGGCGTGCAGGGACATATTCCAGCAAGGGTAACACCTCGCTCCAATGCGCTGCGAAGAAATCACGCGCACCGGCCTTGACCAATGCGCGCATGCACCGCGCGGTCCCCAGACCATAGCAATCAGCCTTTACGGCTGCGCCCGCCCTCGCTCCGCCCGACATTGTGTCCAGCGCGCGGTAATTGGCCGCCAGCGCGTCTGTATCGACCCTCAGGCGCAAAGTTGCAGGCGGCGGAGCAGGCATAACCCTACTCATGACAGAATAGCAGTCATGGCACGGCGTCAGTCATCGGCGAAATCACTTGGCGGTCCGCTGGGCAGACCCCACCACGCGACGATCACGCCGAACGCAACAACGACCCAAGTGTACCACAGGCCGGCATAGATATCCCCCGTGCTGGCCACAATCACGCCTGCAATCAGCGGCAAAAATCCTCCGAGATAGCCCGCGCCAATGTGATAGGGGATCGACATTGAACTATACCGGATTTTTGGCGGAAACATCTCTGACAGGAGCGCTGCGACCGAACCATAAGTTAGGGCCGACAAAGCACCCAAGAGCAACAGGATCGCAACAATGCCCAAGATGTTGGCAAAGCCGGGTTGCTGCTTGGTGAAGTCATACCCGCGCAGCGACAGCTCAGATCGGACACCCCCGCGCAAATCAGCCCCTGCGTCAAACCACAAGGGATCAAGCAGCACGTCTTCACCGCCAACGCTCATCCCCAATTTGTCAGAACCGGTCACGGTGTAAGCAACGCCCGAGGAGGTGAGCACCTCAAGCACTTTGCCGCATTGCGATTGGTCGCGGTCAAACAGCTCGGCAAAGGGATCGGTTACGCACTCAGGGCCGGAGACAGCGACCGGCGCTGCCTCTGCGGCTCGTTCCAGTCCCGGATTGGCCAAACTGCCCATCATCCAAAACGCGGGGAACAGCAGCGCCAAAGTCGCCAGCGCGCCGATGATGATCGGCTTTTTGCGCCCAACCCTGTCTGACCATTTGCCCACCACCAGATAAAAAGACATCGCGATCAGACCGGATGCGAACAAGATCCATTCAACCGTTTGCGGATCGACATGCATCGGCCCGCGCAGAAAGCTCATTCCAGAGAAAAAGGCGGTATACCAGATGGTGGTCAAAATGCCGGTGATGCCGAACAAGGCGACAAAAATGCGCTTCTTGTTGCCGGGGTAAGTGAAGCTTTCAACAAAGGGGTTATCAGCGGTTTCACCCGCCTCTTTCATGGCTTGGAAAACCGGGCTTTCCGACAGCATCAAACGCATCCACAGCGATATCCCGAGCAGGATTATCGAGAGCAAGAACGGCACGCGCCACCCCCATGCCTCAAACTCAGCCTCGGGGATGAGGAAACGGCACGCCAAAACAACCGCGATCGAAAGGACAAAGCCGCCCGCCACGCTTGCTTGGATGAAACTGGTGTAAAAGCCGCGTTTTTCTGGCGGGGCATGCTCGGCCACATAGATCGCCGCGCCGCCATATTCCCCGCCCAGCGCCAGACCTTGGATGACCCTAAGGAGGATCACGATAATGGGCGCAGCAATGCCAATCGTCTCGACCGTCGGGATAAGGCCCACGCCTGCCGTTGCAATGCCCATCAAAGTCACCGTCACGAGGAAGGTGTATTTTCGCCCTAGCCGGTCACCCAGAAATCCGAACAGGATCGCGCCGATTGGCCGGAAGGCGAAACCAACCGCAAAGGTAGACCACACCAGCAGCAAACCGAGTGTCTCATTGTCTGTGTTGTAAAAGGCATCTTTGAGAATGTAAGCGAGCGTGCCGTAGATGAAGAAATCATACCATTCGAACACAGTCCCAGCAGAACTGGCACCAATGACGAGCCGGATCTCTTTTTCGGTCGGTTCACGCTGCGCAGCGCTCGCATTGCCTGCCATAATCTACCCCTAATCCCTCATCAATTATGCCGAGCCATTAGGCCCGCGTGTGAACACGCCTAAGCGCCTTTCATTATTCTCCGACGCCCGCTGCCGGCTTATTACCCAGCCCCGTTCACGCATCAAGCCCAAGCGCCTCAAGCCCAAGCGCCTCAAGCCCAAGCGCCTCAATGGCCGCTTTCCATGCAAGCCGCAGGGCATCGTGACGCCCGGTATGCGGCTGCACCGCAGCGAGTTTCCCGAAATCCGGCCATTGCGGCAATGCGCCCGAGCCGTCCAGCCAAAGGTCGATCTGGTTCGCAGCGTGGATAATATCTTTGGCGCTTTGTCCTGCTGCTCCCAGTGCAAAAATAGCAGCAGCGGCCTGTCCGACTGCGCAGGCCGAAACTTTCAGACCTATCTTTTCAATGCGGCCCTCATCATTAACCGCCAGTCCCAATCTAAGCTCGCTTCCGCAGCTGCGCGAGCGCGCATGACCGACCACCTCAAACCCGTCATTGAGCGGAAAATTGGCAAGCGATACTGCAAGAGCCAACAGGTCAGACGAGTACAAGACATCCGCGGAACCGGCAGGTGTTGCCGCGGGTTCAGCGCCGCCTTGCGCATGATCGGCCGGCACGTTCAATTGCCATCGCCGGAGAGGGCGTTAAGCCTCTCTCGCCGCTCAGCAATCAGCGAGACGAGATTGCGCGAACTTGCATCAATCAGCTCGTATGAACGGGCATTCGCAATCCATGTCGGCCTGCCTTTGAAGCCCCAAATCGTATCGTAGCCAAGCGCCAGAACCGAAAAGGCGATAACCACAATCACAATGCCTTTGAGCGCGCCGAAACCAAACCCTAAAAACCGGTCAATCGGGCTAAGAATAGAGCCTTCCATCGCCCCGCCAACCAGGCTGGCGATCAATTTCATCGCGATATACGGGATCAGGAGCAGGGCCGCAAAGGCCAGCAGAGAAGTGGTAATGTCATTGCCCATGTAGCGGCCGAGAGCGTCGGTAAGCGGACTATGCAGGAATTTAATGGCGAAAACGGCCAAAAACCACGCCGCTAGTGAGAGAATTTCCTGAACGAAGCCGCGCATAAAGCCGCCCGCCGCGGCAATGCCTAAAATTCCAAAAACTATGTAGTCGAAGCCTGTCATAAATCCCTTGTGACTAAGCTTTTATGGATTCCTCATGATACGGTCAACGAGATTAGGCAGCTGCTTCAGATGGATATGATCAAGCCCGGCTGCACCGGATTTGGCGTCAGCGGCGGCATCCTTGCGGGTTTTCTCACCATCTGACCCTGCGGAAGGTCTGGCGCGCGGGCCATACCCGCGTTCGAACCCCAATTTTCCGGCCTCTCGCAATCGTTGGTCAATATGGGCCACCGCGCGAATTTCGCCCGCCAGAGAAACCTCGCCGAGCCAAACGCTTTTATCGGGCAATGGCCGGTCTGCGAGCGCGCTAACCAAAGCGGCGGCCACCGCCAAATCAGCGCCCGGATCGCTCAGCCGGTAGCCGCCAGCAACGTTAAGATAGACTTCGGCAGTGCTAAAATTCAGACCGCAGCGCGCCTCCAGCACCGCGAGCAACATCGCAAGGCGGCTGTTGTCCCAGCCAACCACCGCTCGCCTTGGGGTTGCCCCGGATTGCAATCGGACAATCAGCGCCTGTATTTCCACCAGTACCGGCCGCGTGCCTTCTATTGCGGCAAAGACCGCACTGCCGGGCAAGGGATCCTCCCGGCCCGACAGGAACAAGGTTGAGGGGTTACCAACCTCCTCCAGCCCATCACCGGCCATCGCGAAGACGCCAATTTCATCGACCGCCCCAAACCGGTTTTTCAGCGCCCTCAGGATGCGGTATTGATGACTGCGCTCGCCTTCGAAACTCATCACCACATCGACCATATGTTCGAGCACGCGCGGTCCGGCGATGTTGCCTTCCTTGGTGACATGGCCAACCAGCACCAGCGCCACGCCGTTCTGTTTGGCATAGCGAATGAGTTCAAAAGCGCAGCCGCGCACCTGACTGACCGATCCCGGCGCGCCTTCGATCGTGTCGGAATGCATGGTCTGGATCGAATCGATCACCAACAACTTGGGCTGATCCATCGATCCAAGCGTCGTCAGAATATCGCGAACCGAGGTCGCCGCCGCCAATTTGACGGGGGCATCAGCGAGGCCCAGACGCGCCGCCCTCATCCGCACTTGCCCGGTGGCTTCCTCGCCGCTGACATAGGCCACATCATGCCCGTCCCGCGCAATTTTGGCAGCCGCCTGCAACAATAACGTCGATTTGCCGATACCCGGGTCGCCGCCCATCAATATTGCGGAACCGGGGACTAACCCGCCTCCCAATGCCCGGTCAAACTCGGCCAAGCCGGTTGCTTGGCGAATGGGCATTTCGCTCGGACGATCAAGCGAGGTAAAGCTGACCGCTTGCCCCCCGCTCGACAAATCATGCTTCTGCGAAAACACCGTAGCAGGGGCTTGCTCGGATAGAGTATTCCATTCCCCGCAATCAGGGCATTGGCCTTGCCAGCGATGCGCAACCGCACCGCAGGATTGGCAGACATAGGATTTTTTGGGCTTGGCCATCCCGATTTAGTAGACAGAACATTGCAAGAACGCAATTGCCATTTCTCGCTCTGCACGGCACATTGTTTCGCATGCGGCAAAAAGAGCTAAGAATTGCCTTGGTTTGCTATGGCGGGGTTAGCCTCGCCATCTATATGCATGGCGTCACGAAAGAGCTGTGGCACCTTGCCAGAGCAAGCCGTGACTTCAACGCCAGCGCGGGGCGCACTGGCCTAGACAGCTACGGGGACGGTCAAGAAGCGAGCTGCGTCGCCGATGTATATTGCGAATTGTTCGATTTGATCGAGCAAAAGCGCGGCCTCAAATTGCGCGTTTTGCCCGATATCCTCACCGGCGCCAGCGCAGGCGGGATCAATGCTGTTTTTCTGGCCCAAGCCATTCATTCAGGTCATTCGCTTGATCCCTTGACGGAGCTGTGGCTGGATGTCGCCGATGTGGATCAATTGACCGATCCCGATGCCCGCCCGCTGTGGCGGTTTGCCAAATTTTGGGCGCTGCCATTTGCCAATTGGCTGTTGAAGAGACCCGGCAATGCGGTTAGCGAAAGCGTCGCGCCTGAAACCCGCCAAGAGGTCCGGCGCAAGGTTTCTCGCCTGGTCCGGGGTCGCTGGTTCGAACCGCCCTTCAGCGGGATTGGCTTTTCCAAACTGCTCGAGCGGGCCTTTGCCGCGATGGAAGCCACCCCCAGCGGCGCGCCGCTCTTGCCCAGCGGACATCCGCTTGATCTCTATGTCACGGCGACCGATTTTCGCGGCTATCTGTCACTCTTGCGCCTGCATAGCCCGCCAGTGGTCGAGGAAAGCGAGCACCGCCAACCGATCGCTTTTCGCAAAACCGTCCCGAGCGAGCCGGGCAAATCGCTCGCCAACCCGCTTGAACTGGTTTTGTCGGCCCGCGCGACGGCCAGCTTTCCCGGGGCATTTCCCCCATTACGCTTGGCCGAGATTGACGAACTTGCGCAGCTGACCGGACGCGAATGGCCTGAACGCGCCGCGTTCCTGAACCGCATAATGCCAATCCAAGAACGGCAGGGAACGCTCGACAGTCTGTCGTTGATTGATGGTTCGGTATTGGTGAACAAGCCGTTTGACGGGGCGATGGATGCCTTGCATGGCCGCCCCGCTCAGCGCGAGATTGATCGGCGCTTCGTCTATGTCGATCCGAGGCCTGATCGCTTTGGCGAGATCAAGAAACAGGATGATAAGCCGGTCGGCTTTTTTGCCGCAATCTTCGGATCTTTGTCGACCATCCCGCGTGAGCAACCCATTCGCGACAATCTCGATTTGCTCGATGAACAAAGCCGCGCTGCCCTGCGCCTCAGGCGCATACTCTTGGGGCTAAGGCCAGAAATCGAAGCGGCGGTCGAGAAACTGTTTGGCCGAACCTTGTTTATGGACAAGCCAACCCCGCGCCGGCTCAGCAATTGGCGGCGCAAGGCGCAGCAAGCAGCGGCCACCAGAGCCGGATATGCCTATCATTCCTATGCACAGGCCAAAT
Source organism: uncultured Porphyrobacter sp. (assembly GCA_964505255.1). Taxonomy (GTDB): domain Bacteria; phylum Pseudomonadota; class Alphaproteobacteria; order Sphingomonadales; family Sphingomonadaceae; genus Erythrobacter. Next base: position 39,747 of record CAZDHB010000005.1, on the reverse strand, counting down.
TTGCCGGGATCATCACCCGCCTATCGCGCCTCGTGCATTTTGCAGCGCCCAATTTGGGCTTGCCCGACGAGGAAGCGATTGAGGAAATTCTGCGCCAAGAGCTGGTTCGGCGAGGCCTCACCACCTTGTCGAGTGATAGCGGCGGCGCGAGTGACGAAGCGATCACATTTCTGCGCTCCCACGATATCGGTTTTCGGATACGCCGTTTGCGTCTTCTTGTGCGGCGGATCTCGCGCGATTGGGAAGCTGATCCGACCATACCCGATGATGCCTTGGAACAAGCGCGCGAGACGATTTACGCCATCATGGCGCTCTATTTCGAGCGGGAAGAGCTGAAAAATCTCGGACAGGGTTTTGCCGATGCGGCGGAAAACGTGCTGCGCGAACCGGGCAAGGTGCTCGATATTCTGGAGGAACAGCGCTCGCTTGCCGGCTTGGATGAGCGCGCTGAAAAAATGCTGGCTCATGCCCTCGAAGATATGCCCAAGGATCTCAAACGCAGGATCTTGCTGACCTATCTGGGCTTTCCCTTTTACGATATCGCCACGCTCTCCTTGCTTCCTGACGAGGGGCAGACCGAATTTGACGCGATCAAGGTTGATCGGGTGTCACCAGAAGATGCCCGGTCCATTCGCGAAGGCGGCACCAAGGCAACCTTGCGCGGCACAGAGTTTTACAATTTCGGGGCGTTTTTCTCGCGCGCTTACCGCGAAAATGACTACATCTGGGGCCGCTTGCACGGGGCGGAACGGATGATCGATCTGGTCTGCTCCACCTTGGACGAGCGATTGGAAGACGCGGATTTTTTCGCGATCAAACGCAAGGCTTTCCTCGCTATCCTAAAAGAAGAGACCGAGGCCAAGCGTTGCCGCCAGAACTTAATCGATCAGATCCGATCAGAAGTGATTGCCCGTTTCGAAGACAAGTTACCGGATTGAATTGAACGTCCCGCCTCAATTCAAACTGTCAAAGATCGCGCCTGCAAAAGCGTCCGGGCCAATGAAGCCAGAGCCGCGATTGAAATCTTTGAGAGGCGCGGCCGCAATCACCGCCTCGCGCGTGACGCCTTCGCCCATCTGCGCTTTCACTGCCTCAACCGCATCGCCAATCATCTGGCGATAGGCGACCAGTTCGGCCTTGTTCGAAATCGCTCCATGGCCGGGAATAACCACGGTTTCGTCATCGATCCGGCGGATCACCGCATCGAGCGTGTTCATCAAATTGACCACCGAGCCACCCGAATTCACATCAACAAAGGGAAATCCGGGGATGTTGAAATAGAGATCGCCGGTGTGAATGACATTGGCCTCGGGCCAGATAATGACGCTGTCACCGTCGGTGTGCCCTCCTCCGGTGAACATCAAATCCGTGCGCTGACCATTGAAATGCATGGTCACGCCTTGATCATAAGTGACCACCGGCAGAGCCTCTTTTGGCGCTGGCGGCGTAGAATTTCCCGCCGCGCTCCCTCCGCTCGCCAGACGCGTGCGGACATTGTGATGCGCGAAGATCAGCGCGCCTTTCTTGCCGAAATTCTCATTCCCGCCGGTATGATCGAAATGCCAATGGGTGTTGATGACATATTTCACCGGAGGCGCACCCAAATCGGCAACAACCGCCTCGATCTTGGCGGTGAGCGGGGCAAATTGATCATCGATAATCACGGTCCCGTCGTCTCCGTGGAGAACACCGATATTTCCGCCCGCCCCGAACAGAACCGCGATCCCCGGTGCAACTTCCTGAGCGGTAATGACAACATCATCGAAATTGCGCTGAGCCGCCGCCGGGACCGAGAAACTGGCCGCGCAAACCCCTGCTAGCGTCAGTGCAGCAGCGCCGCGCTTGATGAATGATGGTGCGGTTTGAAGGTTCATGTGAGGCTCCCGGATCGAAAGAAGCCATGACCTTAAAACGAATTTGTGCCCAAGTCGATGCGCGGCAAGAGGCGCGCGCAAGCCCGCCGAACTATGCTGCAGCATCAGGCGCTGAACATATCCTTCATCTTGTCAAAAAATCCGCGGCTTTCAGGGCATTCATCGCCGGTTTCCGTCTCACGGAATTGCTCCAGAATGGCGCGCTGTTCTTTGGACAGCTTCGTCGGGGTCTCAACCGCAATTTCGACGACCAGATCACCGCGTCCACGCCCTTGCAAAACCGGCATGCCCGCACCGCGTTGGCGCAATTGGCGGCCTGATTGAATGCCTGCCGGAATATCCAGACGCACCGTTTCCCCGTCCAGATCAGGAATGCAAATTTCGCCGCCCAATGCGGCCGCTGTGAAACTGATCGGGACGCGCGTGAACAATGTGGTTCCTTCACGCTCGAAAATATCATGCTGCTTGATGTGAATGAAAATATAAAGATCGCCGGGAGGGGAGCCATGCGGCCCGGCCTCACCCTTGCCCGTCAGCCTGATCCGTGTGCCGGTATCAACGCCCGGGGGAACCTCGACCTTGAGGCCCTGCGGCTCGTCACGCCGCCCTTCCCCGCCGCAATCGCGGCACGGCGAAGTGATGACCTCGCCCCGGCCATTGCAATTGGGGCATGGACGCTCAACCACGAAAAAGCCCTGCTTGGCGCGCACTTGACCCATCCCGCCGCACAAATTGCAAGTGCGCTTTTGCGTGCCGGGGGTCGCGCCAGAGCCGCTGCAGGTGGTGCAGCTTTGACTGACTTCGATCTCGATCTCGGTTTCTTTGCCATGGAATGCCTCGTCCAGCGTGACTTCCATATCGTAGCGCAAATCGGCCCCGCGCCGGGCCTGCTGCCTGCCGCCGCCGCCGAATGCCTGCCCAAAAATCGTCTCGAAAATATCGCCAATATCTCCGAAATCCTGCTGGCCACCGCCAAACCCGCCGCCGGGTCCGCCTTGCTGAAATGCAGCATGACCGAACCTGTCGTAAGCGGCCCGCTTTTGGGGGTCTTTCAAAACTTCGTAAGCAGCGCCAACCGCTTTAAATTGAGCCTCTGCCTCGGCGTCTCCCGGATTGCGATCTGGGTGATACTTCATCGCCAGCTTGCGGTAAGCGGATTTCAGCGCCGCCTCGTCCGCGTCCCGCTGCACTCCCAGCAATTCGTAAAGGTCAGTCTCGCTCGACGCCATGGGTCAAATCCTGCAATTCTTGGCCAAAACACCAGATCGCTGCCACGGTCTCACTGTAAGCCCGCAGCAGCAGATCGGTATTGATCAGCGAGGGATCAGCCTTTGCTATCGTCAGCCGAGGCGTCTTCATCGACTTCGGAAAACTCGGCATCCACCACATCTTCGTCAGCCGCTTCGTCTGAACCGCTGGCCCCGTCTCCATCAGCAGGGGCATTGGCTTGCTCTTGCTCATAGATTTGCTGACCCATTTTCATGGCGACTTCGGTGAGTTCCTGTGCCTTGGCTTGGATGGCTTCGGCATCATCACCCTCGAGCGCGGTCTTAAGCTCAGCAATCTTGGCCTCGACATCGGCCTTGAGGTCGGCGTCGATCTTGTCGCCATGCTCTTCCAGCTGTTTCTCGGTTGCGTGCACAAGGCTATCGGCTTGGTTACGCGATTCCGCGCTTTCCTTGCGTTTCTTGTCCTCATCCGCGAATTTCTCGGCGTCCTGCACCATCTGATCGATATCGGCATCGGACAAACCGCCAGAGGCCTGAATACGGATCTGTTGCTCTTTGCCAGTGCCTTTGTCTTTGGCTGACACATTGACGATACCATTGGCATCAATGTCAAAGGTCACTTCAATCTGCGGGACACCACGCGGGGCTGGCGGAATGCCAAACAGATCAAACTGGCCGAGCAATTTGTTATCGGCTGCCATTTCGCGCTCACCTTGGAACACACGAATGGTCACCGCCTGCTGATTATCCTCAAAAGTAGAGAATGTTTGCGATTTCTTCATCGGGATCGTGGTGTTGCGGTCGATCATACGAGTGAAGATGCCGCCTGCTGTTTCAATGCCGAGTGACAAAGGCGTCACGTCGAGCAGCAGCACGTCTTTAACGTCGCCTTGCAAAACGCCGGCCTGAATGGCTGCGCCCATGGCAACCACTTCGTCAGGGTTCACGCCGGTATGGGGCTTGGCTTCGAAGAATTTCTCTACAACCTCGTGCACCTTAGGCATGCGGGTCATACCGCCGACCAAGATCACTTCGTCGATATCGTCCTTGGAAACGCCCGCATCGGCCAGCGCTTTCTTACAAGGCTCCAAAGTGCGCTTAACGAGGTCACCAACCAGCTTTTCCAAGTCGGCCCGCGTGATCGTCTCGACCAGATGCAGCGGCGTGCTTGATCCGCCGTCCATACGGGCGGTGATGAAAGGCAGGTTGACTTCTGTCGTTTGCGAACTGGAAAGCTCGATCTTGGCTTTCTCGGCCGCTTCTTTCAGGCGCTGAAGGGCGAGTTTATCCGCCTTCAGATCCATGTTTTCCTTCTTGCTGAAGGCCTCTGCCAGATAATCGACAATCGCATTATCGAAGTCTTCGCCGCCAAGGAATGTATCGCCATTGGTCGATTTCACTTCGAAAACGCCGTCGCCAATCTCTAGGATGGAAATATCAAACGTACAGCCGCCAAGGTCATAGACCGCAATGGTTTTACCGTCGTTCTTCTCAAGCCCATAGGCGAGCGCCGCAGCGGTTGGCTCGTTAATGATGCGCAAAACTTCGAGACCAGCAATCTGACCTGCGTCCTTGGTCGCCTGACGCTGAGCATCGTTAAAATAGGCCGGAACAGTGATCACGGCTTGCGTGACCGTCTCGCCCAGATAGCTCTCGGCGGTCTCTTTCATCTTTTGCAGAATGAAGGCGGAAACCTGACTGGGTGAATAGTCCTCATCGCCTGCTTTGACCCAAGCATCGCCATTTTTGCCTTTGACGATTTCATAAGGGACAAGGCCCTTATCCTTTTTCGTGAGCGGATCGTCATAGCGGCGGCCGATCAAGCGCTTAATCGCAAACAGGGTATTATCCGGATTGGTCACAGCCTGACGCTTTGCAGGTTGACCAATCAACCGCTCACCTTCCTTGGTGAACGCGACAATCGACGGCGTGGTGCGCGCGCCTTCTGAATTTTCGATAACTTTTGGCTTACCGCCATCCATAACCGACACACAGCTGTTTGTCGTGCCGAGATCGATTCCGATAACTTTGCTCACTTGATACCCCATCACTTAATAATTGTCAGACGCCTTGCTAGTGTTCCCCAAAGCGGCGGAACCGGGTGAAGGCTCGGTTTGTGGATGCGATATAGGTGCGGTTTTTCTTGGCACAAGGGACCCGCCCCGCTAGTTTCCCCGAGGAAATGACACGAGAGGGGCAAAGACTGATGGCATTTGCAAATACAAGAGCGCTTTCAATCGCATTGGCAGCCGGGATCGCTTCGCTGAGCGTGACCGCATGTTCGCAAGGCGAAAGCGAAGAGGTCGCGGCCGAAGAGGCGGATGGTATCGCCGGCCTCGACATTACCGATGGACGCCTGATGCTGCCCGCGGTGGCTGGAAACCCCGCGGCGATCTATTTCACGATCACCAACAGCAGCGAAAAGAACATCACTTTGCGCCGCGCTGATGTGGCGGGTGCCGCCAAGGCCGAATTGCATGAAATGACCGAGTGGGATGGCAAAATGACCATGAGCCCCGTTATCCAGCTCGTTTTGGAGCCGGGTACATCCGTCGATTTCGAACCGGGCGGGCGGCATGTCATGGTCTTCGACCTAGCCCCGGATTACACAGCCGGCGGCTCGACCGAGGTGACTTTGACGGTTGCTGGCGGCGACAAGCACAGCTTTGATGTGCCGATTAAGGCTGCTGGCGAGGAACGCTGAGCACTGATTTGGTCAGTTCAGACGGCTTCGATCAAGATTTAGCGCCTTGCCCGGTTGGCGGACAGCGTCCGCTAACCCCGGGCGAGCTGCGCATTGCGCGCTCTGTCTTCGGTGATGCACTCGATTACAGCGCGATCACTATCCGGCGCCGCAAATGGTTCCCTTTTCAACCGCGCAAAGTGACCATGGCCCCGCGCGGGCATCTCCATTTTCACCCCAAGGGCGATGCCTATTGTGATGATTTCTCCAAGGAAAGCGTCACGCGGCAAGGCTTGCTTATTCATGAATTGGTTCATGTCTGGCAAACCCAGACCAGGGGCCGCTGGTATCTGGTGCTGAACCGTATGCCCTGGGCACGTTATGATTACAGTTTGAAACCCGGATGGGGGTTAGAGCGATATGGCATTGAACAACAGGCCATGATCGTCCAGCACGCCTTTTGGCTGAGAAATGGCTTGCGCGTTGCAGGGGTTAGCGACCCGGAGGCATACCGCCTGCTGGTGAATTTCCCCGGAGCGGAATCGGGCCGCGACACCTAAGCCGCGCGCGGATCCCTCGCGCAGAACCGGTTAGGCCCTTTCGCGAAACTAGTCAGGCTTCTTCGCAACCCCCACCATCGCAGGGCGCAGCAAACGGTCCTTAATCATATAGCCTGCTTGCATTTCTTGAACGATGGTTCCTGCTTCCTCGGTTTCAGTCGGGATTTCGATCATCGCCTGATGCTGGTTCGGGTCGAGCGGCAGCCCCTTGGCCGCAATCCGTGTAATGCCGTGCTGGCCAAAAACTTTCTCGAGCTCTTTTTGAGTCGCTTCGATGCCGACCACAAAACCCTTCATCTGTTCGTCTTGGCGCACCGCATCGGGCAAGGCATCAACAGCGCGCGCCAGATTGTCCGCCACGCTCAAAATATCGCGCGCAAATCCGGTCGCGGCATAGCTGCGCGCATCAGACACATCTTTTTCCATCCGGCGACGCACATTTTGCGTCTCCGCCTTGGCGTAAAGGACATCCTGCTTAGCAGCGTCAAGATCGGCTTTCAGCGCCTCCAGCGCCGCATTGCCCTCCTCTGCCTCGTCTAAGCTGCCATCATCGAGCATGTCTTCGGGCACGCCCTCAAGCTCGTCCTCGATTGCTTTATCCTGCGCCGCCTGTTCCTGCGCTGCGTCTTTCTTATCAGTCACCGATATGTTCCAATTTAGCCAATACGTTTGCCCAGCGAACGGGCCGTGAAATCAACCATGGGGACGACCCGCGCGTAATTCAACCGAGTCGGGCCGATTACGCCAAGCACCCCAACGACGCTGCCCTCTCTGTCGCGATAGGGCGAGGCAATGACCGAAGAACCCGATAAAGAAAAGAGCCGATTTTCACTGCCGATAAAAATTCGCGTTGCCTCGGCCTTTTGGGCACGCTCAAGCAGGCTAGCCACCGATTGCTTAGTCTCCAGATCATCGAGCAAGGAACGCACACGCTCGATATCGGATAAAGCAGCCTCGTCCAGCAGCCGCGATTGGCCGCGCACAATTAACACCGGGCGCCGATCAGCATCCTCGCTCCAAATCGCGATACCGCGCTGAACCAGAGCCGCGCTGGTGCTGTCGAGCGCGCTCCTTTCTTGGACAATTTCGCTAGCGATAATTTTCACCGCTTCACTCAAGGTTTTGCCCTGAACCCTAGCGGTCAAATAATTGCTGGCCTGCTCAAACCCGCCATGCTGTTCTGCGGGGTCGAGCGGCACCACCCGGTTTTCGACATGACCGTCATCGCTCACCAAGACAGCCATACACCGGTCGCTCGACAGCGGCACCAGACTTAGCTGAACAAGCCGAGCCTCGCGGCGCGGAACCATCACCATCCCGGCTGCGCCCGAAAGCTCGGACAGCAGCGCGCTGGTCTCCTCCAATGCTTGTTCAATCGGTCCGCGATCCGACAAACGCTCCTCAATCGCGAGCCGCTCCGCCTCGCTCGGCTCTGCGACCTGCATCATCGCATCAATAAACAGCCTGAGCCCGGTTTCGGTCGGCATGCGTCCCGCGCTGGTGTGCGGCGCGTTCAGTAGGCCCACCTGCTCCAATTCGGCCAAAACGGAGCGGATCGAGGCGGGCGACAAATCGACCGCTTGATCGCGTGCCAAAGCCTTTGAACCAACTGGCAAGCCGCTTTCCAGATAGCCTTCGACCACAAGCCGGAAAATATCACGGGCCCGAGTGGTCAATTCTGAAAGCGGTGGGGATGACATCGCCCTAATGTAAGCGTTCCCCTTGCGGCCTCAACCCTCTTAGGCCACACGCCTTCACAACACTCACTGTTTTATTCGGAGTTATTCATGCGACCTTCCGGCCGCGCGCCTGATGAAATGCGCGCCATCACCATCGAAACGGGCTACACCAAACACGCAGAAGGCTCGTGCCTGATCTCATTCGGCGAAACCAAGGTTCTGTGTACGGCCAGCGTCGAAGAACGCATCCCGCCATGGCTCAGGGGTAAAGGCGAAGGCTGGGTCACGGGCGAATATTCCATGCTCCCCCGCGCCACTCACACTCGCGGCAGCCGCGAGGCAGCGCGCGGCAAACAGAGCGGTAGGACGCAGGAAATCCAGCGATTGATTGGCCGTTCCTTACGCTCTGTGGTTGACCTCAAAAAGCTGGGCGAGCGTCAAATTACGCTCGATTGCGACGTTATTCAGGCGGATGGCGGAACGCGTACGGCGTCCATTTCGGGCGCTTGGGTTGCTTTGCGGATTGCGGTCAACAAGCTGATCGCTGATGGCGAAATCAAGGACGATCCGATCACGGCCAAGGTCGCGGCGATTTCCTGCGGCATTTTCGAGGGCACGCCGGTGCTCGACCTCGATTATCCCGAGGATTCGAACGCCGAAGCGGATGCCAATTTCGTCCTCCTCGAAGGAGGTATGATTGCTGAGGCGCAGGCGACAGCAGAGGGCGCGCCCTATGACGAGGAAGGCCTGCTGCGCTTGCTGCGTTTGGCGCGGATTGGCTGTGACCGGATTTTTGCCGCTCAGGATGAAGCAACACAATCATGACCGGCACCTCGCGGCGGCTTGGGTCTGGCTCATTGGTGATTGCGACGCATAATGCGGGCAAACTCAAAGAGATCAGTGCCCTGCTTGAACCGCATGGAATGAATTGTCTTTCAGCAGGATCCCTCGGCCTTCCCGAACCTGAAGAGACGGGCACGAGTTTTGTTGAAAATGCCCTGATAAAGGCGCGCGCATCGGCTCAGGGATCGGGCATCGCCGCCTTGGCCGATGACAGCGGCCTCGCGGTCGATAGTCTTGATGGCAGGCCGGGTGTTTACACCGCCGATTGGGCGGAGCGGCAATGGTTCGAGGGCGAGCCGGGCCGCGACTGGTATATGGCCATGGGCAAAGTCGAAGGCTTGCTGCAAGAGAAAGGCGCGGATGCCGACCGATCTTGCGCGTTTCATTGCGTCCTCGCTTTGGCTTGGCCGGATGGCGAGGCGCAGGTTTACGAGGGCAAGATTGCGGGGACGTTCCAATGGCCACCGCGCGGCACCATGGGCTTTGGCTATGATCCGGTGTTCGTGCCTGAGGGCTATTCACAAAGTTTCGCTCAGCTTGATCCGGCCGATAAACATGCCATGAGCCACCGGGCCGATGCATTCGCCAAGCTGGTTGCCGATCAGTTTAGCTGAACGGTGTTCGGCGCTCTGAGCTGAGCCCAGCCCCCCGAACAAGGTCTAGAACGCGCGGCGCCCATGGACATTACCGGCTGGAAAATAATGGCAAACCAGCACATCTTTGCCGTTTCCCATCACCAATGCACAGCCCAGCTCGCGTGTGTCGCGCCAAACAATCTGCGTATAATGACCGACATCTTTCCAATTGCCCGTGTCGGAGACATTGGGAAAACGGTCATGACGGTAATTCTGACGCTCGGCAATGAACATGCCGATCATGTCTTCCACTTGCCAATATCCGCTTGATCCCATCCAAAGATTTTCGCCCACATTCGGGGCAAATTCCTCGGTTGAATGCTGGAGATAGCCTTTTTGCGCCAAATGCTCACCCCATTCGCGCGCCTTGTGCACCAGCGCAGGGTTCCATTTCAAAGCCGGTAAACCCAATCGGATCCGTTCCTTATTGTGAACGGCCAGCATGCGATTGTTCAATTGATCGCGCGCATGAGAGTGGCTTTGCGCAGCTTCTTGCCC